>JAGOAF010000057.1 GCA_017984035.1 Flavobacterium sp. | reverse complement strand
ACTAATTATTTTATAAATTTACCGTTCCTTTTTTTAGTTCAATAAAAATTGGAATCTTAACATTCAACTTATGAAAATTTTTACACTTGTCTTAATTGTATTAGCATCAGCATTGCTAATTTTTAACGCAACTCGATTGAATTTCAATAATTTATTTGCAGGCGAAAGTATGTATGCCTTGATTGGAATTGCTGCTTCTTTTTGTGCCATTTTAATTCTTTTGATTTTTAGAATGTCCAAAGAGATCGAAAAGAAAATGAATGAATAATCAATTTGACGTTTTAATCATTGGAGGTGGCGTTTCAGGAATATCTTGCGCGCTTGTTTTAGGTTCAGCCAAAAACAAAGCCTTTGCCTCTGAGAAAAAAATCGGCATTTTTACCCACCAAAAATCATCCGCTTTACAAGAAGCTGTTTTCAATAATGCTTATGGCATTGCTCCTGGCAAATTAGGTGCTGAATTATTGCATGAAAGCAAAACTCACCTTAGTTCGATGTACCCGCATGTCAGCCAGATTTCTGATGAAAAAGTGTTGAAAATCGAAGGAAAATATCCCCATTTTACCGTGATCTCAAATAAAAACTCCTATTCAACTCAAACTATTATTGTTGGAATTGGTTCTGCCAATACATTCAATATTGAAGGCCTTACCCAGTTTGTTGAGCCCCATCAAAAAGCTTTAGCCGAAAAACAACGCATTCAATTACGGAATACAGATCATAAAGTAATTGAAGGTGTTTATGTCATTGGAACATTGGCTGGTTGCAGAAGTCAGCTTACCATTGCCGCCGGAAGCGGAGCAGCGGTTGCGACCGACCTACTTACCCTTTGGAATGAAGGTGTTCCAGTACAAGTGCATGACAGTACTAAAAAATAACTTATTTATTATTCTTCTAGCGCAGCAATGTGCTCTACCTCAATTCCTGCTTTTTTCAAAAATTGAATGCCAGAATCGTCGCGGTAACCATTGTGATACACCACTCGTTTAATTCCTGATTGATGAATTAATTTGCTACACTCTTTACAAGGAGAAAGGGTGATATATAAAGTAGCCCCTTCACAAGATTGTGTAGAACGTGCTACTTTTAGAATTGCATTGGCCTCGGCATGTAAAACATCCCAGCGTGTCAATCCTTCTTCGTCTTCGCAACAATTTTCAAATCCCGAAGGCGTTCCATTGTATCCATCCGAAATAATCATGCGGTCTTTAACAATAATAGCGCCAACTTGTTTGCGTTTACAGTACGATAATTGGCTCCACTCCTTAGCAATTCGCAAATAGGCCTTATCGTATTTATTTAATTTTTTATCTTCCATTTTTATTGAATCCAAATTTCATTTTCTATAATCATTGGCATCACAACACCAATTATAAATGCCGATCCTACTAAAATCCAATCTCTTCTTGAAAATTTAAATAGGCTTTGCACACTGTACGCCACGATCAACATCACTAATACCACAGTGATTTGCGCCCCTTCAATTCCCAATGCAAACTCCAGCAAAGGTATTAATTTGGAATTGGAACTGCCTCCCAATAAGGTTTTAAAATAATTTGAAAATCCTAAACCATGAATAATTCCAAAGAAAAGGGTAATTAAAAAAATCAAATTCAGGTTTTCTTTTCTATTCGTTTTTCCTATAGTAAATAGATTAAAAACCGCTGTAGATAAAATAGTTATAGGGATTAGTAATTCAACAATAGAAGCTTTAATAACCAAAATTTCATAAACTGACAGTAATAATGCAGTCGTGTGACCTATCGTAAAAAGTGTAACAGAAAAAAGTAATCTTTTCCAATCCTTAAAGGTAAATGGCAAAACCAAAGCCATCATAAACAAGACATGATCATAAGCCTGAATATCTAAAACATGATGCAGGCCAATTTGAAAGTAAACCCAAAACTCTGACATAAGTATTTTTAGTTTCTAATTATTGGTAAACTTACAATTAATTTTGAAAAAGCGAATTCTATGGATTGAGAAAACTTTTGCAATAAAAAAACATTCCAAATAAGCGCTGAACGTAGTCTGTATTTGAAAAAATATGTACCTTTATACTTATTATTAAACCCACATATTATGTCATTTTCAGATTTATTTGATAGCGAATTCAAAACCAGAAACAAAGGACATTTTTCAGCCATAGTTCGCGTGGCTCTTGCCGATGGACATTCTTCAACAGAAGAAAAAGCTTTCTTAGACAAATTAGCAACAAACCTTCAAATCTCTAACTCAGAATATGAAGAGATTTTAGAAAATCCATCTTTATATCCTATTAACCCTCCGTATTCTTATAATGAAAGATTAGAACGTTTATTCGATTTAGGCCGAATGGTACACATTGACCATCATTTAGGAGATACGCAAGAAAAATTATTAGAAAAATTTGGTATTGCGTTAGGATTTACACCTAGTAATGTAGGTTACATCATTCACAAAGCGCTTACTTTAATAGATAAAAAAGTAGACTTAGATACTTTTATTTATGAAATGAAAAACATGTATAAATAATACATTTACCCAGTGAATTTAAAAGCCCTTTATTGGGCTTTTTTTAATGCACAACAGTTTCAAATTGAAAGCCAACTCACAAATAATGTTTTTTTTGTGAAAACAACATAAATATTGTTAAGAAGCTTCCTATCATTGTATATTTGTTAAACAAATTATCGAATTTGGCTTATTATTATAAAAAAGTAAGCTGATAAAATACTAATTTATGATGATACGAAAAGGTAAACCCGAAGACATGAAAGGTGTTTTGGCTCTAATCCAGGAATTAGCTGATTTTGAGAAAGAACCTGATGCGGTTGTGATAACGGAAGACGATTTAATTCGAGATGGGTTTGGAACTCATCCTTTATTTCATGTATTTGTAGCCGAAGTAGATAAAGCCATTGTAGGGATTGCATTGTACTATTACCGTTATTCCACTTGGAAAGGAAAAACGATTCATCTGGAAGATTTGGTAGTAAAACAAAGCATGAGAGGAACGGGAATTGGTTATGCCTTATATTCAGAAATAATAAAACAAGGAAAAAAAGACAATGTAAGACGCATTGAATGGGCAGTTTTGGACTGGAACACCACGGCTATTGAGTTTTATGAAAATTCAGGAGCGAAAGTATTTGACGAATGGAAAATAGCGCAAATGGATGAAGAAGGAATTAATTATTTCATTACAAACAAATTAAAATAAAATTATTTCAGAACTATACTATGAGAATATTCAAATTTGGAGGCGCTTCTGTAAAAGACGCTGATGGAATCAAAAACGTATATGACGTATTACAAAAAGCAGGTTATGAAGACGTACTATTAGTAGTTTCTGCTATGGGAAAAACAACCAATGCATTGGAATTGGTTATCAAAAATTACTTTGAAAAATCGGCTGAATTGAGTGCATCCGTTCAAGAAATTAAAAAATACCATAATCAAATCTTGTTGGATTTGTTTGAAAATGACAAAGATCCTGTTTTCACTGCAGTCAATGAGCAATTTGCTGACTTAGAACACTTTTTAGCGCACAATAAATCCCCAAATTACAATTTTGTATACGATCAAATTGTGAGTTTTGGAGAATTGATTTCGACCACAATTCTTAGTCATTTTATGAATTTTATGGGAATTAAAACCCAATGGATTGACGTTAGAAACTTCATAAAAACAGATGCTAATTATAGAGACGCTGAAGTAGATTGGGAACTAACTCAAAAAAACATTGCTAAAAACATTGCTCCTAAAATATTAAATATTACACAAGGATTTTTGGGATCAGACGATAATAATTTCACAACCACTTTGGGTCGTGAAGGTTCAGATTATACTGCTGCTATTTTTGCCTATTGCTTAAATGCGGAAAGTGTAACTATATGGAAAGATGTACCTGGAGTGATGAATGCAGACCCACGCTACTTTGAAAATGCGAGTTTGTTAAATCAGATTTCATATAGAGAGGCGATCGAATTGGCGTTTTATGGCGCTTCTGTAATTCACCCAAAAACACTACAGCCACTACAAAAGAAAGAAATTCCATTGTATGTAAAATCGTTTATCAATCCATTATTAAAAGGAACAAGTGTTTCAAAAGGAGTAGATTTAGAACCTCATTTGCCTTGCTTCATTGTTAAACGAAACCAATTATTAATTTCCCTTTCCTCTATAGATTTCTCTTTTATAATGGAGGAAAATATTAGTGAAATTTTTGGATTATTTCACGACCATAAAATCAAAGTGAACTTAATTCAAAATTCAGCAATTAGTTTTTCAGTTTGTGTAGAGGATAAATTTGGTGAATTCAACGCATTAAATGCCGTGCTTTCAAAAAAATTCAAAGTCGATTTTGAAGAAAATGTTACGCTTTATACCATTCGCCATTTTGATGATGCAGCAGCAAAAACAGTTGAAAATGACAAAACTGTTTTGTTAAAACAAATCAGTAGAGAAACGATGCAAATTGTGACTAAAGAATAACATCATAACTCCTTCTCATAAAAAAAGCACCTCTGAAGGTGCTTTTTTATTTGAAATTAAACTTAGTAGGAATACAACTCCGCTTGAACTGTATCAAATGTTTCTGAAATGATTACCACAAATAACGCCTGTTTTTGAGTTGCTTTTTCTTGTAATCTTCTTTTTTTCAAAACGCTCAAATCATTAAACGACATTCCTTTTGGCCTTCCAAGGAAAACAGAAATAGTAGCTACTTTCTTAAGACCAGCAATCTCATTATTTTTCAAAAAAACGAA
Organism: Flavobacterium sp.; assembly: GCA_017984035.1. Next base: position 1,116 of record JAGOAF010000057.1, on the reverse strand, counting down.
TCCTTTATTGATGTCAACTTTGGAAGATATAACTTGAATAAACTCTGAAGATTGCTCTTTTAGTGATTGTACCGCATAAGTACTAATCTTAGCTTCTTCTGAAGAATTTGGATTCGAAAAGTAAATTAAATTACTATCAGTTTTGATATAGTTAATTAACACTTTTTCTCCATTATGCTTCACTATTTCATGTGTTTGGGCTGTAATTGAAACAGCCATTAACACAGCCAGAATTACAAATACCTTTCTCATTTTGAATTAAAATTTTAACTGATACACATCATCTAAATCTTTATCGGAACTAATATTTACCTCAAGATCAGTAACAAATCCTGAGTTCAATCCATACACCCAGCCGTGTAAAGTTAAATCTTGTCCTTTTTTCCAGGCCGACTGTACGATAGATGTTTTTGCTAAATCAAATACTTGTTCTTTCACATTCAATTCAACAAATTTGTTAAAACGTTCCGTTTCATCTAGAATAGAATCCAAATAATGATTATGCAAACGATACACATCTTTGATATGACGAATCCAGTTGTCAATAATACCTATAGAATCATTTCCCATAGCCGCTTTAACTCCACCGCAACCGTAATGTCCACAAACCAAAACGTGTTTGACTTTAAGCACATTAACAGCATAATCCAAAACACTCAACATATTCATATCGGAGTGAATGACCATATTAGCAATATTTCTATGCACAAAAACCTCTCCCGGCTTTGCGCCAATAATCTCATTAGCGGGAACTCTACTGTCTGAACAGCCTATCCACAATAAAGGTGGGGTTTGTCCTTTGGCTAAATCTTCAAAATAATTGGGATCCAATTCTAATGATTCTTCTACCCACTTTTTATTATTATCTAATATTTTTTTATAGAATTCTTTCATTTCAATTTTATTTTAAAGGTATTAAACTTATTCCAGTTGTCGAAGTTATTTTTTATCGAAATGTTTGACTTCTTTTTCTACCATTACTCTTTTTAACGCATCGTACTCATGTACAATGGTGACATGATTATCATCACTATTCTCTAACTGATACTCTTTTTTGAATCCTTTCAATTTCACTCTAATATGTTCCTCTTTGGCTCTAATCGATTTGAATTCATG
>JAGOAF010000004.1 GCA_017984035.1 Flavobacterium sp. | reverse complement strand
CCACAAGATCCAATTCCTCCTAAACGAGAAGCTTCCTGACGGAAACCCACTTGTTTCATCTCAATTCTCGTGTTGAATTCTTTGGCAAAATCTTTAATTAACAATCGAAAATCGACTCTGTCGTTAGCGGTATAATAAAAAGTAGCTTTCGAACCGTCTCCTTGAAATTCAATATCCGAAATTTTCATTTCTAATTTTTGTTGAATCGCTAGTTCACGAGCACGTACTTTCATAGGTTCCTCACGATCTCTCGCTGCAGACCAAATATCAATATCCTTTTGAGAGGCTTTTCGGTATATTTTTAGAATTTCAGGGCTTTCAGGATTGACTCCTTTTTTCTTCATTTGTACTTTAACCAATTCACCGGTTAAAGTAACAATTCCGATATCATGTCCTGGCGAAGCTAGAGTAGCAACAATATCACCAATGCTTAAAGTAAGTTTCTCAGTATTGCGGTAAAATTCTTTTCTTCCATTTTTAAAACGGACTTCCACACAATCAAAAGGAGCTTCGCCGTTAGGAGCGCTCATATTAGAAAGCCAATCAAAAACCGTTAATTTATTGCAGCTATCGGTGCCGCAAGTCCCATTATTTTTACAACCTTTTGGTGCACCACCATCTGATGTTGAACAACTTGTACATGCCATAATTTTATATGTAGTGTTGCAATGAATACAACTTAAGTTCTTAAAACGAATAAAGCGTAAAGATAGTATTTTTTAGTTTTAAGTTTATAGGGTTTTTGTGAAAGAAAAAATCCCATTTCGGATACGAAATGGGATCAATTTTTTAATGAATAAGTACGGTTAATTTTGTATTTTAAGATACAACTTATCAGATAATCGCACTCTAAAAGGGACTTCAAAAGTTACTTTGTCTCCGGTTTTTGCAGTCGAATTTTCTGTTCCATTGACTAACATTTTATCAAGAACTAGTTCCTGATTTCCGGTTGTTGGACCAGAAATAATCAAAGTATCGCCACTGTTTAATTCATTGTTTTCAATACTAAAAAGTCCCACTTGTGCTTTGACAAAGTAATGTTCTACTTTGCCTAAAAGCACTTTTTTCACTTTAATCTTTTGACGAATATCATTTGATTTTGAGGCTGTCGCCAATGCTGTATCGGACAATTCGCCAGAGTGTTTGAACTTTAAATTCTCTGATTTTCCTTTACGGAATACTTTGTTGCCCACCTGTTTTCCGCGACGTAATTTTATTTGTTCGTCTATCGGAAGGTGAATCGTTTCTTGACATTCTGAGGAACAACAATTTTCCATCGCGGCCTTGCATTCGTCACATTGAATGAATAATAAATGGCAACCGTCATTGGAACAATTAGTATGATTATCACATGGTTTACCACATTGGTGGCATTGCGAAACGATATCATCTGTAATTCTTTCGCCCAAGCGATGGTCAAACACAAAGTTTTTTCCAATGAATTTACTTTCTAGATTTTCTTCTTGGATTTGTTTGGCATAGTTAATAATACCGCCTTCCAATTGGAACACTTTTTTAAAACCTTGGTGTTTAAAATAAGCCGATGCTTTTTCACAACGAATCCCTCCGGTGCAATACATCACTAAATTTTTATCTTCTTTATAATCTTGCAATTGCTCATTGATGATAGGCAAACTTTCTCTAAAAGTCTCTACATCTGGTGTGATAGCTCCTTTGAAATGGCCAATTTCACTTTCGTAATGATTCCTAAAATCGACCACAATCGTGTTGGGATCGTCTAAAATTTGGTTGAATTCTGCGGCTTTTAAATGTACACCAATATTGGTTACATCAAAGGTTTCGTCGTTCAAACCGTCGGCTACAATTTTGTGGCGCACTTTTAACGTTAATTTTAAGAACGAATGATCGTCATGTTCTACCGCTACATTCAAACGAATGCCGCGCATAAACGGATAGACTTCTAAAGTTTCGCGAAAGGCTTCAAAATTCTCAGCAGGAACTGACATTTGAGCATTGATACCTTCTTTGGCAACATAAGTTCGGCCAAGGGCGTCAAGGGCATTCCAAGCAACGAATAAATCGTCTCTAAATTTTTTAGGGTCTTCAATTTTGGCATACGCATAGAAAGACAAAGTAAGTCTTTGTTTGCCGGCTTGATCAATCAGCTCGGCTCTTTCTTCTGCGCTTAAGGTGTTGTACAGTTGCATGCTATAAACGTTTAAGTGAGAAATTATGTATGAGTTCTAATTGGAAGAACTCGGGTGCAAAGGTAATTTGAAATTTCGAAAATGACAATAAAGAAAAAACCTTTTAGAAATTACTCTCTAAAAGGTTTATTAAAATACTGTTTTAGTTTAACAAAACTCAGCGTAAGCGTCTTGTAAGTTTTCAGCAATTAATTCGGCTGGGCGACCTTCAATGTGGTGGCGCTCTAACATATGAACTAATTCACCGTCTTTGAATAAAGCCATACTAGGCGAAGATGGAGGAAAAGGGAACATGTGTTGACGCGCTGCATCTACCGCCTCTTTGTCAACTCCTGCAAAAACCGTAATCAAATGATCTGGTTTTTTGGCACCTTCTAAACTCATTTTTGCCCCTGGACGTGCGTTTCTGGCAGCACAACCACAAACAGAATTCACTACTACTAAAGTAGTTCCTGCTCCTTTGATGGCGTTTTCAACAGCCTCAGCAGTATGTAAATCTTGAAAACCAGCGTCCACTAATTCGGCTTTCATTGGTCTTACCATTTCTTCTGGATACATAATTATTTATATTAAATTAATGATATGCGATATTTGATTCAAAAAATCTTTTGCAAAGATAATTAGAAATCTGGTCTAAAGAAGTAATCAAATCATAAAGATTTGTTATCGTTGAATAGCTAAATTAAAATCGGGATAGTCGTCTTAATAGCGCACTGATAAAAAGTCCTTTTGGGCATTTCCAAATGACTTGTAAGTCCTCCCAAAACGAAGTTTTTTCATCTAAAAATTTTAGAATCAGTGGGGCATTCCCCTTTTCGAAAAGGGCTGAAAAAATAGCCGATCCCGTTTCGTTTTTTTGATCTAAAATATCCAAAAGTAATAGGTCGTACCACCAGAATTTGGTCTTGGAATACAATTTTCTACCATCGGTTTGGGTTTCCATAAACGAAACCAATTCACTTGATTTCTTGTCGGCATTTTTAAAAGTAAATCCCGTACTGGCTTTGGTCCAACCTCCCGCAGTGCCAATGTTGATTACATTTTTAGTGTTGTGTTTCCAAAAAGGATAGCAAGTCATTGGAATAGTCCCCACTTCTTTTTCAAGAATGGTGTAGTTTTGGATTCCTAGTTTTTGAATATACTTTTCAATTTCGATTTCATATCCTTTCTTTGTAAGCAACTCTTTTGAAAATAAAGTATATTCTAACAACGCTTCGGTTGTCGTTGTTGGTAAAATATACATAAAGCGAGTGTTCCCTTTTTGCGCAACCGAAAAATCCATAAATGTGGCTTGTTCCGGATTAAAAACAGGGGTTTCGGTTTGTATAAACCAACCCACAAAATGCTGTTGCAACAACGGATATTTGGATTGATTAGTTGCTAAAGCAGGATTGTAAATGGAATTGAAAAGTGTAGTACACGAAAAACTTTGACTTTCGGTTTTCACCAATACAATACTGTCTGATTCTTCAATTTCAAGTACTTTTTCTTGGACAAAATCAATATTTTTTTGCTTTGCAATCAAATTCAATACTTGATTGTAAAAATCCAATCCTTGTATTTTATTGTATTGATAAGGTTGCAAATCTAATACTTGATTAAAATCAGTATTGGCAAATACCACCGAATTCCATTTTTTTGAAACAGCAGCTTCCCAAAGAGATTCTGTTTGGTCCCAAAAACACCAAGTTCGGTCATTGGTTTGTTTGGCATTTTCATCTAAAAGCAAAATCCGTTTGGTTTGAAACTTTTTAGACAGAATCATTTTGTATACCGTCATTAAAGCGGATAAGCCTGAACCGGTAAAAATGTAGTCGTATTGTTTCATATAGATCTAAAAATCTTTCATTTTAAACACCAAAAATAAGAGTATTCCAATCGGAAAAATGATAAATGTAGTAGATTTGCAAAAAAAATAATTATGTTTCAAGTTGTAATTGATTATTTCGAAAGCATAGATCCAGTTTTAGCGGCTTTATACGCCACTCTTTTCACCTGGTTTTTAACGGCCTTAGGCGCTTCATTTGTTTTCTTCTTTAAAACCATGAATCGAGTAGTTTTAGACGGTATGCTAGGTTTTACGGGAGGCGTGATGGTTGCGGCTAGTTTTTGGAGTTTATTGGCTCCTGCTATTGAAATGACTGCCGGCGATGGATTTATAAAAGTTATTCCGGCATCGGTTGGGTTTTTTCTAGGCGCTTTGTTCATTTTTGGACTAGATAAAGTATTACCTCATTTACATATCAATTTTCAAGAATCAGAAGGGGTGAAATCACCTTGGCAACGAACCACATTATTAGTTTTAGCTATCACCTTACATAATATCCCAGAAGGATTGGCAGTAGGCGTTTTATTTGGAGGTGTAGCAGCCGGAATTCCGGAAGCTTCTATTGCGGGCGCTTTGACTTTAGCTATCGGAATTGGAATTCAAAATTTTCCTGAAGGAATTGCTGTTTCGATGCCTTTGCGCCGAATGGGAATGAGCAGAAGAAAAAGTTTTATGTACGGACAAGCTTCGGCATTAGTGGAACCAGTTGCGGGAGTTTTAGGTGCCGTAGCAGTTACTTTTTTCACGCCGTTACTGCCTTATGCTTTAGCATTTGCTGCAGGGGCTATGATCTTTGTAGTGGTGGAAGAGGTTATTCCAGAAACGCAACAAGATAAGAATACTGATATTGCTACACTTGGTTTTATTGGTGGTTTTATTGTAATGATGATGTTGGACGTGGCTTTAGGTTAAACACAACCACAATTGCCATTGCCGCAATTTTTATCTGATTTTTTCTTCCAAAAATACTTTCGAATCAAAAAACTAAGGGCTAGAAGCAATATCCCAAATGCTAGAACTTCTTGTATCATATTCCGTTATTTTAGAATTTGAAATGCAATCAAAGCAACCACATAGGCTAATCCACTCATGAAGATCAATTGTCCTAAAGGCCATTTCCAAGAGTTGGTTTCTTTTTTTGTAATGGCAATGGTACTAGCACATTGCATCGCAAAAGCGTAGAATAATAATAACGAAATTCCTGAGGCAAAATTGAATATTTTTTGACCCGTTTCAGGATTGATTTCGGCTTGCATTTTGTTTTTGATTGTGTTGTCATTATCACTATCGCCTACACTATAAATTGTAGCTAGTGTTCCCACAAAAACTTCTCTTGCCGCAAATGAACTGATAATCGCTACACCAATTTTCCAATCGTATCCCAAAGGAGAAATAACAGGTTCAATGGTTTTTCCCATCAATCCTATATATGAATTTTCTAATTTTTGCGAAGCAATCGCATTTTGTAATTCAGCTCCATTTAAAGGACTTGCTTGGTATTTCTCTAATACAATTTTCTCAGCATTATTAAATTTTTCACCAGGACCATAGGAAGCCAAAAACCACAATACGATTGAAATGGCCAATATTATTTTTCCAGCGCCATAAATGAAGGCTTTAGTTTTCTCAATTACATTGATCGCTACATTTTTAAACATAGGCAATTTGTAATTGGGCATTTCCACCACAAAGTAAGTTTTGCCTTTAATTTTTAAAATTTTATTCAAAATATAAGCAGAGAAAATGGCCATTCCAAACCCTAAAAGATACAACAACATCAAGGTCAATCCTTGCATGTTGATGATGCCAAAAACGCGTTCGTCAGGTATTACCAATGCAATAATAATAGCATAAACAGGAAGCCTTGCAGAACAAGTAGTAAAGGGCGTTACTAAAATTGTAATTAATCGTTCTTTCCAGTTTTCGATATTTCGGGTAGCCATAATGGCCGGAATAGCACAGGCAGTTCCAGAAATTAACGGCACAATGCTTTTGCCTGACAAACCAAATTTGCGCATGATTTTGTCCATCAAAAAGACTACACGACTCATGTAGCCACTTTCTTCTAAGATAGAAATGAACATAAATAGGAAAGCGATTTGAGGAATAAAAATTAGGATACCACCAATGCCAGGAATAATTCCTTGCGCAATTAAATTAGTCAATACGCCAGCAGGTAATTTTTCGCTTGCCAAAGCACTTAAAGCAGCAAATGTACTGTCGATAAAATCCATTGGAATTTTAGACCATTCAAAAATGGATTGAAAAATTCCAAAAAGAATGAAAAAGAAAATGGCATAACCCCAAACTTTATGGGTCAATACACGATCTAAAATAGAGCGAAAATCTTTAGCAATACTGGAGTCAATTTTCAACCCTTGTTTCAAAACCTCATTAATGAATTGATAGCGCTTAATAGTTTCTTTTTGTTGCAATCGTTTTAGATCTGAATGCGATTTGGTATAGGAATTACGAATTTCGTTTCGATCTAAATTCAAGAAATTGACGTCTTGCGTAATCACTAACCATAATTTGTATAACAATTGATTTGGGAAGGTTTTTCTTAAAGTTTCAAAATATTCTTCGTCAATTATTGAAGCGTTCAAACAAGGTTCTTTAGGAATAGATTTATAGTTAACAATCAGTTGCTTTAGTTCATCAATTCCACTGCCTTTTCTTGAACTTACTAAGGCAATTTTGGTTTGTAGCTTTTCTTCTAAATAAGGGATGTCTAATGAAATACCATTATGTTTCATTCTATCAGCCATGTTAATGACTAATATGGTAGGAATTTCTAAATCTTTGATTTGGGTAAAAAGTAGTAAGTTGCGTTTTAAATTCTCAACATCGGTTACTACTAAGGCAACGTCAGGATAAAGTTTGTCGTTTTTGTTCAACAATAATTCAATCACTACATTCTCATCAATAGAACTTGCATTCAGACTGTAAGTTCCGGGTAAGTCTAGAATATTAGCTTTGTAATTATTTGGTAATTTGCAAAAACCAATCTTTTTCTCCACCGTGATGCCAGGATAATTCCCCACTTGCTGATTCAAACCTGTAAGTTGGTTAAATACCGAAGTTTTCCCAACATTAGGATTTCCAATTAACGCTACGTTGATGTTGTGACTGCTTAACATTAGTTGTTCTCGATTAAGTCAACTTCAATTTCTTTGGCGGTTTCCACTCGAATAGCAACATGTGAACCATTAATATTCAGATACAATGGATCGCCAAATGGAGCGATTTGAAGCAATTCAACTACATTGCCCGGCAAACATCCCATCTCTAATAATTTCAACGGAACAGCATCCACATCAAAGTCTTTGATGATGGCTTTTTCGCCTTTTTTTAGAATATTGAGTGTCGTTTGCAAGTCTTATTTAGATTGAATTAAGATTACAAAAGTACAGATTTTAATAGTAAACCAAATGATAAATATCATTTTTATACTAAAAAATCAATGGAAGGTTATTTTATTGTTCGGATAAAAAAGCAATGTCTTCTATTAGGCGTTGTACGTCTTCTTTATTTGTTCCATCATAGAAACCGCGCACGCGTCTTTTTTGGTCCACCAATACAAAATTTTCGGTATGAACCATGTCATAAAGTTCCTCGGGTTTGCCCAATTTTACTGCTAAATACGATTTACGCGCCATGGCATAAATGGCTTTTTTGTCGCCTGTAACCAGGTTCCACTTTTGGTCATTAACATGGTGTTTGATGGCATATTGTTTTAAAACGGGAACACTATCTGTTTCAGGAAAAACGGTATGCGACAGCAATAGGACTTTCGGATTATTGAGAATGGCTTTTTGAACGTCTTCTAAATTAGTAGTCATTTTTGGGCAAATGGAACCGCAAGTCGTAAAAAAGAAATCGGCTACATAAATTTTGCCTTCATAATCCTTTTGCGTAATTGTTTTTCCATTTTGGTTCACAAAAGAAAAATCAGCAATAGTATGGTATTTACTTTTATATTGAATCGTACTGTCTACTAATTCTGGATTTACATCAGCAGGATTATAAATAGGTAAAGTTTTGGCAGGTTTTAATGCCAAATAAAATAAAGAAATCGTAATAATTGAAAAGACGATTAACCCTCCAAAAAAGAAACGATAGTGGTATAAAAAAGCTTTCATTTTCAAAATTTGATGCAAAAATACGAAAATCATATAGGCATTTACTATAACATTGGTATTAAAAAAAGCTTGCAATTCAAATCTTTAAAAATTATTCGATAGATTTGTTCATCACTTAAAATTAAAAACAATGAAGAAAATAATTTCGAATGCTGTTCTTTTCGTTATTCCGGCTTTAATTACTACATCAGTTGTTCAAGCTCAAGACAATACGGCTAAAAAAGAACCAGGAATCAATGTGAATTTCATGGACAAAAAGGTGAAACCAACAGACGATTTCTTTAGGTATGTTAATGGAACTTGGTTAGATAACACTCAAATACCAAATGACAAAACACGTTGGGGAAGTTTTGATGAATTGCGCCAAAAAACCGATACAGATGCTTTGGCAATTTTAAATGAAGCTACAAAAAACCCAATTTATAAATCCAATACAGATCAAGGTAAAGCCATTAATTTGTACTTATCCATAATGGATACTGTTGCTCGAAACAAACAAGGTATTGTGCCGCTTAAACCCTATTTAGCAAAAATCAATGCAGTTAAAAACACTGCTGATTTACAGGCTTTGTTAATTCAAATGGCGCCACAAGGCGGTTCAGGTTTTTTTGGTGTAGGAATTGGTGTTGATGCTAAAAACAGTAATAGAAATGTTATTAATGTTGGTCCAGGAAGTGTCGGATTGCCAGATAGAGATTATTATGTATCTGAAGATGCTGATTCTAAAGAGAAACGCGCCAAATACATTCTTCACCTGACTAAAATGCTACAATTAATAGGTGAAAAACCTGAAGAAGCAAAAGCGAATGCAGATAAAATTCTCGCATTTGAAACCGCTATGTCTAAACCGCGATTCGATAGAGTGGAACGCAGAGATAGAAGAAAATCGTACAATCCAATGACGGTTGGCGATTTACAAAAATTAACCCCATCGATCAATTGGGATAGCTATTTATCACAAATTGGCTTACCAAAAACCGATTCGTTGATTGTTTCTCAACCCAAATACTTAATCGCTTTAGAAGGGATTTTGAAAGAAAATAAAGTGGACGAATGGAAAGCATATATGCGTTGGACACTTTTAAACAAATCTGCGAGTCAACTGTCTACTCAATTGGAAACGGCTAATTGGGAGTTTTATGGTAAAACCTTAACAGGTGCTGTCAAACAGCGCCCGCTTCAAGAGCGAGCACTTCAAGTGATTAACGGTGCAATTGGCGAAGCTCTGGGTAAATTATATGTAGAGAAAAAATTCCCAGCTGAAGCAAAGGCAAAAGCTGAAAAAATGATCAAGAATGTATTCTTAGCCTTTGAAAATAGAATAAATAATTTAGCCTGGATGTCGCAAGAAACTAAAAAAAGTGCCATTGCCAAATTAAATAAATCTAGAGTTAAAATAGGATATCCAGACAAATGGAAGGATTATTCGGCTTTGACTATTGAATCTCCTACTCAAGGAGGAAGCTATTTTGAAAATGTAAAAAATCTGTCAAAATGGTCTTACAATGAAAATATTGCAGAGTTAAAAAAACCAGTCGATAAAGAAAAATGGGGTATGTCACCTCAAACGGTGAATGCCTATTACAATCCTTCGTACAACGAAATTGTATTCCCAGCAGCAATTTTACAACCACCATTTTACAATTATCAAGCAGACGAAGCAGTTAACTATGGTGGAATTGGAGCAGTAATTGGCCACGAAATTTCACATGGATTTGACGATTCAGGAGCAAGATATAATGCTGATGGTAATTTAGTAGATTGGTGGACAGCAGATGATTTGAAACAATTCACCGCATTGACAGGAGCTTTAGCTGCACAATACAGTGCGTTACAACCTTTGCCTGGAACTTTTGTAGACGGTAAATTTACATTAGGAGAAAACATTGGAGATCTTGGAGGAGTAAATGCAGCCTATGACGGATTACAATTGTATTTGAAAGCCAATGGAAATCCAGGCTTAATTGATGGTTATACACCAGAACAACGTTTCTTTATTTCTTGGTCAACAATTTGGCGTTCAAAAATGAGAGACGAAGCCTTAAAAAGTCAAGTAAAAACAGATCCACATTCACCAGGAATGTATCGTGCTTATGTACCACTTCAAAATGTAGATACGTTTTATGAAGCCTTCAACATACAACCTACAGATGGAATGTATATCGCTCCTGAAAAGCGAGTTAAGATTTGGTAATACTGTCTGAGAAAATAAAAAAAACCGTTTAGTTATAAACGGTTTTTTTTATTCAATTGGAATACAGAAATCTACAATGCATTTTTTCTCCGGATGCTCATTGAAATCGTTGTACATAATTTCAAATGGGTTTTGGTCTGCTTTTTTATATCCCTTTTCATTCATCCAAACAAATAGTGATTGCCAAGACTTTCCAAAATCATGAGGAGGGATCTCAAAATGACCTACAATATGTTTCCCTTTTGGAATTGACACCAACCCAATTTCACCCTCTGTTTCAACCGGATTTGATAATAAAAGACAAACACTCATTCTTACTTTGTCGGGCTCAGTAAATTTAAAACTATCGTGATAAATACGCCCCAATTTTAGATTGTCGTTGACCAGCCCTTTAGGGATTGCCCATTGCATCAATTTTCCATAAGATCTATCTAATCCTTCCACCCCAATTTGAGTAATAAATGCCCAATTGGTTTGAGGCAATTCTTTAATTTCTATTGTAGCATTCATTGGTAGCCATTCTTTCAAGTTAGTAAGTGTGTAAAGGTATTCTTCATAACTCAAATTTTCTTTTCCTTTCTTGCTATTCGCTTTACTAATCTTGCTAATTGATTTGAAATGGGATTTTCTAAAATCGCTGGGGCTTTTTTCGTAGTATTTTTTAAAAGCTCTGGTAAATGCCGAATTGCTACTGAATCCAAATTGTAAAACTAACTCGGAAATAGTAATTTTATTTTTATGCATCAGTATCGAAGCCGCTTTTTCGATTTTTTTCCGACTAACATAGCCGTTTAGAGTTTCATTAGTTACCATCTTGAAAAGACGGTGAAAGTGAAATGGAGAATAAAATGCAAGCGGAGCAATGGATTCTAGTGACAAATCAGCACTTAAATTGTTGTCAATGTAAGTCAATATGGTATTGATTCTTTTGATATACTCTTCATTCATAATTCCAAACACTGGGCTATTGTTAATTTTTCCTCATCGATTTGTTGACTAAGTACAAACCAATTAAAGTGATGCTTCCGCCCATTACAATAGGAATGGTAAGTGGCTCATTAAAAATCACAGTGCCCAATAACACCGCTACAATAGGATTGACATACGCATAAATACTACTGATTTCAGAAGGCAAACGTTGCAAGGCATAAATGAAAGCTATAAACGTAAAAACGGAACCAAATAAAACCAAATAACCGATAGACCACCATGAGATAGCAGGTATTTCAGCTAAACTTATGGAGGTTCCTGTAGCTCCTGTAAAGGCAAAAAGTAAAATACTCGAAATAAACATCTGCAATCCCAATCCAAAATACGGATTAAAACTCGCAGCTTTCTTTTTAGTGTACAAGGTTCCAAATGCCCAAGTTAACGTAGCAGCAATAGAAAGAAAGATTCCAAAACGAAAATCAGCAATAAAAAAATCACTTAAATGATCGTAAAAAACCACACAAATTCCGGAGAATCCTATTATTAATCCCAAAATAGCCACTTTTGACACCCGCTCTCCTCTGAAAAAACTAATAATCAACACCCATAACGGGACTAAAGCGCCAATAATTGCACCTAAACCACTACTGATGAATTTAACGCCCCAAGTGCTAAGACCATTACTCAAAACAAAATTAAGCACGCTCAAAATCAAGATAAATTTCCATTGTTTGCCTTTCGGCCAAGGGGTTTTTTTCCACAAAAAGTAGCTGATATAAATGATTCCCCCAATAAATTGTCGGATCGCAGCGAGTTGTAAAGCAGGCATGTGTTTCACTCCTTCTTTGGAGGCAATCCAGGTGGTTCCCCAAAAAAAACTCACCCAACACAATGCCAAAATCGGTAAACCAATAGCGTTTATTTGAGCTGAAAAGGCATTTTTAATTCGGGTTCTCACGTTATAATTTTGGTTTAATAAAGGAATACTGCAATGAGTTCAATAGTTTGTCACTCAAAATAGTTTTCCCAACAATTGTATTGGAAGCAGCAAATTTAGGCAAAGCCAAATTCAAATGGGCAGCTTTTTGAGTATAATATTCTTGTCTTGTTGGATGGAAAGGGGCAACCGCATTATAAGTTTCGTTCCAAGAATTTAAGGAAATAATTTTTTTAATAATGCCAATACAATCGTCTTGATGAATCAAGTTGATGGTTGCGTCTGGATTTTCAATGTTCTCTCGGCCGGATAAAAACCGAACTGGATTTCGATCTTCGCCAATTAAACCTCCAAAACGAAGCATAGTGGTTTCGAAATGACTATTTTTTTGCAATATATTTTCTACAATTGCCAGTTGGCGACCGCCTTCTGTATCTGGATTCAATACGGTTGTTTCAGTAACAAATTCATTGTCTTCACCATAAACCGAAGTTGAACTCACAAAAAGTACTTTTTCAACAGTTGAATTTTCAATAAAAGGAAGTAAAATTTCGATTTTAGAAACAAAATTTTCGGTAGAACCTCCTCTTAATTTGGGTGGGATGTTGATGATTAAGATTTGGCTATCCGCTAAAAAATCAGCAACAGATGCGCTGATTTGATGTTCCTCTAATCGCACTAAAAATGGAGTAATACCATCCGATTCTAATTGAGATATTTTTTCCAAAGAGGTAGTAGAACCTTTGATCGAAAATCCATTTTGAATTAAGGATTTTGCCAAAGGCAAACCCAGCCAACCACAACCTAAAATACTAATTTGTGTCATAGTTGTAGTTTAGGGAACGTTAGGTGTTTCCGTTACAATTTCAGGTTTTGGTTCTGTAATACTATCTTGAACAGGAGTGATTTCAACTACTTTTTCCACAATTTTTTTTACTACGGGTTTTGGAATGATTTTTTTCTGAATCACCACTGCATCGTTTAACACAAATGGCGTTGGCATCATCCAATTTTGTCTTTTGATCATTTGGAATAATGGATTTCGCATCAAGTCAAAGGAACTTTCTACTAATTCCATATCAAAAGGCACAAGTGTATCGATGCTGAATTCCATTTCGAGCGGTTCGTTCCCTACGACATAATAACTCAAGATTTTTTTACCCCTTTTTCGATTGTATTTTTCTCCTTTTTGTCCAATAGCCTGTACCTCATTTGCTTTAAAATTGTACAGAATCATTTCCTCGGAAGCAAAAACATCATAGCGATTCACATTTCGATTTGGAGTAATTCTGATTTTTAATTCCCGTTTGTCGCCATTGATTTGATCTTTTATAAATTCAATAGTGGGTCCTTCTAATTCTTTTTTAGGTGCTTCGGCAGCATAAGTAAACCCCGAATTGTATTTGCTAAACAACGGTATGTCTTTCATAAAATCAGCTGATCTAGGTTGGTTGCCCAAATAGCTTTTGGTCCAAGTATCTAAATTGGTATCATAGGTGACCCAATTGGCTTTTTGAGTATCGGCATTATAAATGTACAGCAAGCTGTTGGATTTGGCTTTGCCGAATTCATAACCGGATTGAATGTGTGCTTTCGCAAAAAAGATACAGGCAAGCACAAAAAACAATAATGACCACAGGCCTTTTTTGGTGTAAGCCCCAAAAACAGGCAAAAGTAATCCAAAGGTTAAGACGGTTAAAATGGCACTTCCAAAAAGTACTTTAAGTCCAAGTCCGATAGGAAACATTTGTATAAATGGAGCAATAATTAATAGCGCCGGAATACTACAAATGATATTGAGTATAGTATTTGATTTTTGTGTTAAAATAAAAAACCCAAATGCAATCAATCCAAAAAACACGGGAATGATTAAAAATCCAGCTCCTTTTAGACCTATGGCCAACCCACAATTGATCACTAACCAAAGGAAAAGTGGCGCAACATAGTGATTCATCGTGATTTTCTTTTCGGAGAAAAAATGATAAAAAACAAAACAAATAGCTATTGTCAAGCTTACAAATCCAGCAATATACCAATGACCATTGTAGGTAAATCCATTCAGTAAATCATTGTATTGAGGATAGGAATGAAGCAAGAATTTCCAACCATAATAAGTCAATAATCCCACTGTGATTGTGGCGCCCAAAAAGGGAATAAATCCTTTTCCAATTTCTTTAAACGATACAATACGTTTCCCAATTCCAATAAAAACTAAGAGTACAAAGAGCACTAATGAAATTATAACCATTGGTAGAATCCAACTAAATGGATAACTGATAAATGTAAACGGTAGGGTAAAATAAGCGTAATCTTCTTTGGAAACCGTAGCGTCAAAATTGGCATTCGCAAAATACTGTAATAACGGCATTAAATAGGTACCTTGATGCTCTAAGGTGTTTTTGTTGAGGTGTTTGCTGTCATCTTGTGCAGTGTGGTAATTGTAGTGGTCGTCGATGAATGCAAAATTATATCCTTGGATATTGCCTTGTTCTCTAAAAACAGTCAAGTCAGTATCATTGGGCAACATCTTATAAATACTATACATTAAGGAGTTGGAGGCCGGGAGTGGGACTTTGGCGGCAGCAAATTCGTGAACTAATCCTGCATTTCCACCATTGGTTTCCATCAACATATAACTTGGTCCAGAAGAACCTCGTGCTTCAAAGTTCAAAACTACACCCACTTCTTTGGCCCATTGGTGCTGGGTTACAAAAAGTGCGGCGCCATTCAAACCTAATTCTTCGGCATCAGTAAAGAGAATGATAATATCATTTTTGTGGGATTTTTTAGTATGTAAAAAGGCACGAACACTTTCTAAAATTGTAGCAACTCCTGAACCGGCATCACTTGCACCTAAGGAATAGGAATGTGGTGCGCTATCGTAGTGCGATAAAAGCAATAAGGCTTTAGAGCTATTTGTGCCTTTTATTCTTGCTAAAAGATTTTTAGATTTTACTAAGTTGCCCCAATCACTCAAGGTATATCCCTCTTGTATAGAAGTTTCCAATCCCATTTTCTGCAATTCATTCAACAAATAATTGGCAACTTCTTCATGATTTTTAGATCCCACATAATGCGGTTGACGCGATATTGCACGAACTTGTTTGAACGCTCTTGCTGTTGAAAATTCGGCAAGCAAACTCTCGTCTTCCGATGTCCATTGTGGCATCATGGTAAAAAAAGTTAGCGCAAGAATAGCTAATAGGAAAAGCGTGCTGTATAGAGAGGCATATTTTTTTTTCATGAGTTAGGGCCGATTTGAATTTTGAGTTAAATATCTTTTTTAACAAGCATGTAATAATCATTTTCAAGAACCATATACCCTTGATCGTATAAAAAACAATAGGTATTGCCTGCTTTAGTCTGTAATATATTTGTAAAATACTCAAAGTCAAATCCTTTACTTACTAATTTAGATCGGGTAGTTTTAGACTTTCCTTCGGTATTCAATTCACACAAAATGCGGTAATTTTTTCGCAATTTGTTGTTGATGTTGCGCATAAAATTGTTGCTGTCTTTGTTAATCTTGTTATTGTATGCATTGCGACAGCCATCGCTGCAAAACTTTTTGTCTTCACGGCCAATAATTTTATCACCGCATTCTAAACAGCTTTTATTCATAAGATTTGGGGGTTTTTAACTTAAAATAGGGGTTAATGAGCAATAAATATATTTAAAATCTATCAAATATATACATTATTTTCCGTTTTCAAACGTTTACAAATAGTTACAACCGAAAGTAAATAGTTAGTTACCGAATAATTTTTAGCACCTATCCCATTTTTGCAGGGTTGATTGAAACGAATCAGTTAACACATTTATTTATAACTATTTAAATTTATATGCCATGAAAAACAGAGTGCAATTAATTGGACGAGTAGGTCAAGATCCTGAAGTAAAAAACTTAGAAGGAGGAAAAAAAGTAACTACAATAACTATCGCTACTAATGATGTCTATTACAAAGACAATGGAGACAAAGTAGAACAAACCGAATGGCATCGCGTAACCGCTTGGGGCAAAACTGCTGAAATCATTGAAAAATATGTGACCAAAGGAAAAGAAATCGCCATAGAAGGGAAACTAACACATCGTAGCTATGACGATAAAAACGGAGAAAAACGATACGTAACGGATATAGTTGTTAATGAAGTCCTATTGCTAGGTAAATAAATAGCCCCCCAATATTTAAAAGGCACAAAGTTAAAAAGACTTTGTGCTTTTTTTATTCGTTCATCGATTGTTGTAATGCGTCTAGAAATAATCCGACATGATAGCCATCCACCAAACCGTGATGCACATGAACCGAAATGGGCATTGATTTAATTCCGTTTTCATCTGTAAGTTTTCCAAAAGAAATTTTAGGGCAACTGTCGGGCCAAGAAAAACTTCGCGCATGCGATAAAGAAGTAAAATTGATCCATGGCAAAGCGGAAAAATGAATCAAATTCTCTGGATATTCTCTGGTAAAAACACCCGTTGTAGTTTGAATGCGTTCGATTTCAGTTTGAACAATTTGTGCAAAATCAATCGGGTTTTCAGTATAAGGCATATACGAAAATCCAAAGGTGGTATCTTCTCGCATTACGGTTGCCGAAGCGTCAATTACATCAAAAATATAGACTTCATCTCCAATAATTCGGTATCTAAAATTCTCAATCGCATTGACTGCACTTAAGGTTTTATGAAGGTAATAACTAAAAAATGAAACACCCAATGTTTTTGCTTTTCCATAGGCTTGAGTACAATCTATTGTGGTAGTAATGCCATAAAAAGGCTCTTCCATTTGTTTGAAAAACAAAAAATGTTCTTTTCGGTTCCAGGTAGTAAGGTCGAGTTTTTGTTTCATTTTAGTAGATCACAATTGATGAAATGAGTTGTTATACCAATCGCAAAACGTCGGTGATTTTTTCAAAGGCATGAAAATTTTCATGCTCAATTGTATGGTCAATTCGTTCATGTGCCCAAGTAGTATGAAACGGTATGTGAACACCATGACCGCCAATATTTAATACAGGTAAAACATCCGATTTTAAGGAGTTTCCAATCATTAAAAAGTCAGAAGGCGTAATGTCAAGACGTTTTATCAAATCGGAATAATCGATTTCTTGCTTGTCTGCCATGACTTCAATGTGATGAAAATAATGTCCCAATCCAGAATTGTGTAATTTTCGTCTTTGGTCCAATAAATCGCCTTTGGTAGCAACAACTAATTTGTATTTTCCTTTTAAAGCCTCTAAGGTTTCTTCAACCCCATCCAGAAGAACAATTGGTTTTTCAAGCAATTCTTTACCATACTGAATGATTTTTTCAATCACCTCAACAGGAATCGTGTTATTTGAAATAGCCATTGCAGCTTCTATCATGGAAAGAATATATCCTTTAATTCCGTAACCATACAACTTCAAATTAGCAATTTCTATTTTGAATAATTCTTGAGAAATTCCTTGATGCGAAAGGTAATCTTGCATCAATTCGCAAAATTTCGTTTCGGTTTCGTCAAAATAAGTTTCGTTTACCCAAAGGGTATCGTCGGCGTCAAAAGCTATGATTTTCGGTGTCATATATTAATTAATCGTTTCTCCATTCCCAACTCCTTCAGTATCTGGATTGACAAATACTAATTTTCCTTCGGCATTAGTAGTCATCAAAATCATGCCTTGGCTTTCCACGCCGCGAAGGTTTCTTGGTGCCAAATTGACTAAAACAGTCACTTTTTTACCAATGATATCCTCTGGCGCAAAACTTTCAGCTATTCCAGAAACGATGGTGCGAACGTCAATTCCAGTGTCTACTTTTAAGATTAAAAGTTTGTTGGCTTTTGGCATTTTTTCGGCCTCCAAAATGGTTCCCACACGCAAATCCATTTTAGCAAAATCCTCAAATTGAATTGCTTCTTTTTGTGGTTCAGCTTTTTTATTTTCGGCTAGGTTGGCTGTTTTTGTTGCTTCCAATTTATTGATTTGTTTTTGGATTTCTTCGTCTTCAATTTTAGCAAAAAGCAATTCTGCTTCGCCAATTTGATGTCCTGCAGGAAGTAAGTCGCTATTTTCAGCAATTGCGTTCCAGTCTAACGGTTGTTGAATTTTTAAAATGCGACTTAATTTTTTAGCTGTAAAAGGTAAAAAGGGTTCGCATAAAGTACTCAAAGCAGCGGCAATTTGTAAAGCTACATACATTTGAGTTTGCACACGCTCTGGATAGTCTTTGATGACTTTCCAGGGCTCTTCGTCGGCCAAATATTTATTTCCTAAACGAGCAGCATTCATCATTTCGCCCAAAGCTTCTCTAAAACGGTACCGTTCAATCGAACTCGAAATTACCGCTGGATAGGCTTTTAATTCGGCCAAAGTTTGTTCGTCCACTTCCGAAAGTTGATTCGGTTGTGGGACGATGCCATTATAATATTTATTAGTCAATACCACGACACGATTGATAAAATTTCCAAAAATCGCTACGAGTTCGTTGTTATTTCTTGCTTGGAAATCCTTCCAAGTAAAGTCATTGTCTTTAGTTTCTGGCGCATTCGAGGTCAAAGCATAACGCAAGACATCTTGCTGATTTGGAAATTCTTCCAAATATTCGTGGAGCCAAACCGCCCAGTTTTTAGAGGTCGATAATTTGTTACCTTCCAAGTTCAAGAACTCATTCGCCGGCACATTATCTGGTAAAATATAACTTCCTTCAGCCTTCAACATCGCTGGAAAAATGATGCAATGAAACACAATATTATCTTTTCCAATGAAGTGCACTAATTTGGTGTCTTGGGCTTTCCAATAGGGTTCCCAATTTTTTCCTTCGCGTGCCGCCCATTCTTTTGAAGAAGAGATATAACCAATAGGGGCATCAAACCAAACGTATAATTTTTTTCCTTCGGCACCTGCAACCGGCACGTCAATTCCCCAATCCAAATCACGGGTTACGGCACGGGGTTCTAAACCGCCATCAATCCACGATTTTACTTGGCCATACACGTTAGGTTTCCAATCGTTTTTATGTCCTACCAATATCCATTCTTTTAAAAAGGCTTCGTAACGATCCAAAGGTAAAAACCAATGTTTGGTGGATTTCAAAACAGGCGTTTCTCCAGTAATGGTAGATTTTGGATTGATCAAATCGGTAGCGTTTAAGGTAGAGCCACATTTTTCGCATTGATCGCCGTAGGCTTCTTCGTTGCTGCATTTTGGGCAAGTTCCGGTTACAAATCGGTCCGCCAAAAATTGATCTGCTTTGGCATCATACAATTGCTCCGTGACTTCTTCAATAAAATCGCCTTTGTCATACAAAGTTTTAAAGAATTCTGATGCTGTTTCGTGATGAATTTGAGCCGAAGTTCTAGAATAGTTATCAAAAGAAATCCCAAAATCAACAAACGATTTACGTATAATACCATCGTATTTATCGATTACTTCTTGAGGCGTAATCCCTTCTTTTTTGGCTTTCATCGAAATGGCAACACCATGTTCGTCGCTTCCGCAAACAAACAACACGTCTCGTCCTTGTAAACGCAAATAACGAGAATAAATGTCTGAAGGCACGTAAACACCAGCCAAATGGCCGATATGAATTGGGCCGTTAGTGTAAGGCAAGGCCGCTGTAATAGTATATCTTTTTGGATTTTCTAACATAATAACAGTTTAATACTCCTGAAATGAATTCAGAATGACTGCAAAAATAACTTTTTTTATCATAGGTACAACTACGGTTTCTAGCCTACAAAAGGGTAAAACCCATAATCGAAGCTTTGGAAAACTAACAACTTTGTCTCGTTCTTAGCAAACATTTCCTTAAATTTGCGTGCGCAAGGCGCAAAAAATTACAGAGAGTTATAAAAATCAAGCTATGTTACAAATTGCATTTATTAGAGAGAATCAGGAAAAAGTAATCAAAGCTTTGGCAAAAAGAAACATCGATGCCAAAGGAATTGTAGATGAGGTCGTTCAATTAGATGAACAACGTCGTGCTACGCAAGTAGAATTAGACAACACTTTATCCGAATCTAATAAATTGTCCAAAGACATTGGCGAATTGATGAAAAGTGGCGAGAAAGCAAAAGCTGCTATTTTAAAAGAAAAGACTGTTGCCTTAAAAGAAAAAAGCAAAGATTTGGGAGAAAAAGCGGAAGCTTTAGCCGAAGAATTAACGCAAAAATTATACAGCTTACCTAATTTACCTGCCGACATTGTACCGGAAGGAAAAACACCCGAAGAAAACCTAACCGTTTTTGAAGAAGGCACCATTCCTGTTTTGCACGAAGGCGCACAACCACATTGGGAATTAGTAAAAAAATACGACATCATCGACTTTGAGTTGGGGGTGAAAATCACAGGAGCAGGTTTTCCAGTGTACAAAGGAAAAGGAGCGCGTTTGCAACGTGCATTAATCAATTATTTCTTAGATAAAAATACGGCAGCAGGTTACAAAGAAATGCAAGTGCCGCATTTGGTTAACGAAGCATCAGGTTACGGAACAGGACAATTGCCAGACAAAGAAGGACAAATGTACCATTCGACTATTGACGATTTGTATTTGATTCCTACGGCTGAGGTACCGGTAACCAATTTGTTTCGCGATGTGATTTTGAACGAAAGTGAATTGCCTGTTTTGTGTACGGCCTACACGCCATGTTTCCGTCGTGAAGCAGGATCGTATGGAGCGCACGTACGTGGCTTGAACCGTTTGCACCAATTTGACAAAGTAGAAATTGTTCGCGTAGAGCACCCAGACAAATCGTACGAGGCTTTAGACGGAATGGTAGAACACGTAAAAAACATTTTACAAGAACTTAAATTACCTTATAGAATCTTGCGTTTGTGTGGCGGTGACATGGGATTCACTTCGGCATTAACCTATGATTTTGAAGTATTTTCTACAGCTCAAGATCGCTGGTTGGAAATTTCTTCTGTGTCTAATTTTGAAACATTTCAAGCGAAC
The DNA here is from genome assembly GCA_017984035.1 of Flavobacterium sp. The sequence continues at coordinate 32,026 of JAGOAF010000004.1, read as the reverse complement.
CGTTTGAAATTGCGTTTCAAAGACAAGGACGGAAAAAACCAATTGGCACATACCTTAAATGGAAGTTCATTGGCCTTGCCAAGAGTTTTAGCCGGCATTATAGAAAATTACCAAACACCAGAAGGTATTGTAATTCCAGAAGTATTGCGTCCGTATTGTGGGTTTGATATTATAAACTAATTACTTTAAACCCACCTAGAAATTTTTTACTTTACGCAACTAATCCCATTTGGGTTTTAATGAATTCAATTGGAAATATAAAATCCAACAAAAGCAAGTCAAAATCCAATTTATTCGGTTTAATAGTGACCTAATAAACACATCAATAACATACGCACAAACAAATATGATACTTTACAACGTAACAGTAAATATACACGAAAGCGTTCAAGACCAATGGTTACAATGGATGCAACAAACCCGAATTCCAGCGATTTTGGCTACGGGAAAATTTTCTTCGGCAAAAATTGTGAAGGTTTTAATTGAGGAAGAAATGGGAGGAACGACCTATTCGATTCAATTTACAACGGATAGTAAAGCGACTTTGGACAAGTATTATGCAGAAGATGCACCGCGATTCCGTCAAGAAAGTTACCAGTTATATGGTGAAAAAATGCTGGCTTTTAGAACAGAGCTAGAGGTGATTTCTGAACACAATTAAAAAAAAGCGAGATTGCCTTGTGCCTCGCAATGACTCAATGGAAAAAGTAAAAGCAAAAAAACACCTCGGACAACATTTCTTAAAAGACGAAAGCATTGCTAAAGCTATTGCTGACACCTTGAGTTTAGAAGGCTATGATGATGTGCTAGAAATAGGGCCTGGAATGGGTGTTTTGACTAAATATTTATTGGACAAACCCACCACTACCTATGTGATTGAAATTGATACTGAGTCGGTGACGTATTTAGATGCTAATTATCCTAAGTTGAAAGACAAAATCATTTCGAAGGACTTTCTCCGCTATGATATAAAAGAAATTTTTGAAGGCAAGCAATTTGCTATTATTGGAAACTTCCCTTATAATATTTCGACACAAATTGTGTTTAGAACGTTGGAATTTCGACACCAAATTCCAGAGTTTTCAGGGATGTTCCAAAAGGAAGTGGCCGAACGTATTTGCGAGAAAAAAGGCAGCAAAACCTATGGAATTTTGTCGGTTTTGGCACAAGCATTTTACGATGCTGAATACTTGTTTACGGTAGATGAGCATGTCTTCAATCCGCCGCCAAAAGTAAAATCGGGTGTGATGCGTTTACGACGTAAAGAAGACTTTAGTTTGCCTTGTGGCGAAAAATTATTCTTCACGGTGGTAAAAACAGCCTTTCAACAGCGTAGAAAAACCTTGCGTAACAGTTTAAAAACCTTAAATTTGTCCGATAATTTAAGAGAAGATAAGGTATTAGATCTTCGTCCAGAACAACTTAGTGTTGAGGACTTTATAGCACTCACTCAAAAAATCGAAGCCGATGGAATTTAAAATCAGCAAAGAGCTAATTCATGAATTAGAGCAACTCATTCAAACTAAAAACGACCAACAGTTGGAAGTTTTGTTGAATGACATGCACCATGCTGATATTGCCGAAGTTCTTGAAGAGCTTGATTTTGAAGAGGCAACGTATATTTTTAAAGTTTTAGATAGTGATAAAACGGCTGAAATTCTTTTGGAATTAGAGGACGATTTACGTGAAAATATCTTAAAACGACTTTCTCCTAAAGAAATTGCTGAAGAGCTTGATGAGTTAGAAACGAACGATGCCGCGGATATTATTGCCGAGTTATCGCAAGAGATAAAAGCGGAAGTAATTTCGGAATTACAAGACGTTGAACACGCCAAAGACATTGTGGATTTGCTTCGTTATGACGAAGATACTGCGGGGGGAATCATGCACAAGGAGTTGGTGAAAGTGAACGAAAACTGGAATGTGTTGACCTGTATTAAAGAAATGCGCATTCAGGCTGAAAATATTTCAAGAGTCCATTCTATTTATGTGGTCGATGATGAAGACCGATTGAAAGGACGTTTGTCGCTTAAAGATTTATTGACTACTTCTTCTAGAACACCAATTAACGATGTCTACATTCGAAAATTAAATTATGTTAATGTGGATACCGAAGACGTTGAGGTGGCGCGTATCATGCAAAAATACGATTTAGAAGCGATTCCCGTAGTAGACGAATTGGGTCGTTTGGTTGGACGCATTACCATTGACGATATTGTCGATGTAATCAAGGACGAAGCCGATGAAGATTACCAGTTAGCTGCGGGTATCTCACAAGACGTTGAGGCAGATGACAATATTATTGAACATACGAAAGCGCGTTTACCTTGGTTGGTTTTGGCTTTACTAGGCGGATTCATATCAGTAAAAGTGTTGGGTCTTTTTGAAGGCGCGATGACAGAGCACGGAAAATTGTTTTTCTTCACACCATTAATTGCTGCAATGGCGGGTAATGTTGGGGTACAATCTTCGGCTATTATTGTTCAAGGTTTAGCTAACAACACCTTGAGTGGCTCTTTATTTAATCGTTTAATTAAAGAAGTAGCTTTGAGCTTACTTAACGGAGTAATTTTGGCTACCATCTTATTTGTAGGAAGTCATTATTTATTAGATGTAGAAATTATTATTGGAATCATAGTAACAGTAGCGCTAGTTTCGGTAATTATTATTGCGTCATTGATAGGCACATTTATACCCTTATTATTGGATAAATTTGGAATAGACCCCGCCTTGGCTACAGGGCCGTTTATTACCACCAGTAATGATATTTGCGGAATTCTAATTTATTTTTCAATTGCAAAATTGATTTTAGGATTTTAAATTAAAAATCCAAATACAACAACACAACCACTATAACTACACAACATGAACGTACACATTATTGGCGGAGGCAACTTAGGAGCTTCTATCGCCATTGGAATTGCTAAATTTACTACTGGCAATCAAGTTACTGTAACCAGAAGAAACATTTCGAATATTCTACATTTAGAGCAATTAGGTGTTACGGTTTCTAAAGACAACAAACACAATATCCAAAACGCAGATATTATTATTTTGACTATTAAACCATACCAAGTCGATACGGTATTGGAAGAAATTTTGCCTGCAATTACTAATAAAATCATTGCTTCAGCAGTGAGTGGATTGTCTATAGAAAACGTACAAAATAAAATTGGCACTACACATCAAGCGGTACGAATTATGCCCAATATTGCTGCGCAATTTGGCGCTTCGGCAACCTGTATTGCATTTCAAGAAAGCAATAAAGAAGCGGCACAACAAGTAGTAGCTCTTTTTGAAGGTTTAGGAACAGCACCGATTATTGATGAAAAATTAATGGATGCAGCAACCGTTTTGGCAGCTAGCGGAACAGCTTTTGCCTTGCGTTACATTCGCGCGTCAATGCAAGCTGGAATTGAAATTGGATTCGACTGGCAAACGGCTTTAGCGATTTCGGCTCAAACGGTAAAAGGAGCTGCCGAAATGCTATTGGAAGAAAAAACCCATCCAGAACAATTGATTGACCGAGTAACCACACCTCAAGGATGCACGATTGCCGGGTTGAACGAAATGGAAATGCACGGTTTTAGTTCGTCGTTAATTAGAGGAATTAAAACATCTTTGAAACAGATTAAGGGGTAAAGGTATTTTTAAATAATAAAAAAGGCTGCAGTTAATTGTGGCCTTTTTTTATTTCTTCAAACTCATTTTCAACCACAAAAACCCTAAAGTTCCAGAGATAAACGATGCAACCAGGATGGCAATTTTAGAATAGGTGATTACTTCTACGCCATCGTTTTTGAAGGCCAAAAGGGTAATGAAAATGGACATAGTAAAACCAATTCCGCCGAGCATTCCGGCTCCTAAAATCTGTTTCCATTGCAAATCTTTAGGAAGCGATCCAATACCTAGTTTCACGCAGCCTAAAGCAAAAAGAGTGATTCCAATGGGTTTTCCCAGAATCAAACCTACCATAATTCCGATAGAATTGGCGTGAGTTAAACCTTCTTGCCAATTAGCATCGATAGCAATTCCGGTATTGGCGACAGCAAATAAAGGTAGAATAAAAAAAGCGACTGGTCGGTGCAAGAAGTGTTGCAAACGGTAGGAAGAGGTTTTTTTACCGCCATTCCCATACGGAATGACAAAGGCCAGAAGCACACCTGTTATCGTAGCATGAACGCCTGAATTCAGCATGCAATACCACATCAATCCTCCTCCAATAAGATACGGAATCAAGTTGTGTACATTTTTTCTATTGAGGATAAATAGTATTCCCATGACACCAAACGCCATACCTAAATACAGAAAAGAGATGGTTTCTGTATAAAAAAGAGCAATCACAAGAATAGCGCCTAGGTCGTCAATGACTGCCAAAGCGGTCAAAAATATTTTTAAAGAAGTAGGCACTCGATTGCCCAAAAGGGATAAGATGCCAATAGCAAAAGCAATATCAGTAGCCATTGGAATCCCTGCTCCATTTTGTGTTTGCGTACCCCAATTGAAAGCTAGAAAAATGGCTGCAGGAATAAGCATTCCGCCAAGTGCACCAAAAATAGGCAAAGCAGCGTTTTTAATATTAGACAACTCACCGCCATACATTTCGCGCTCCAGTTCCAATCCAATCAACAAGAAGAAAATAGTCATGAGTCCATCATCGATCCAATGGGTAATGGAATGATGCCCAATTTCAGTTTCCCAAAATTCGACATAACTAGCTTGAATGGGGGAATTGGCTAAAGCCAAAGAAAATAGAGTAACCAAAAGTAACAACAATCCGCCTGCTTTTTCGCTTTCAAAAAAGTCTTTAAATAGACGGGTAGTTTTCATGTACATAGAAAGGAATTAAGATTGCAATTTACGCATTTTCACTTAATTTTTTTGTTAATTTGTTACTAGTAAATAGAAATTAGTAATGGCGGTACACATTCTTCATATCGATAGCAATCATCCTTTGCTTTGGGATCAATTGGAACAAGCAGGGTTTGTGAATCACAAAGATTTCACCTCTTCCAAAGAAGAAATTGAAGCTAAAATTCAAGATTACCAGGGGATTGTTATTCGTAGTCGATTTAAAATTGACCAAACGTTTTTGGATAAAGCCACTAATTTGCAGTTCATAGCTCGAGTAGGTGCTGGCTTAGAAAGTATAGATTGTGTCTATGCCGAATCCAAAAACATTGCACTGATTGCTGCTCCCGAAGGCAATCGGAATGCGGTTGCCGAACATAGTTTGGGTATGATTTTGTCACTCTTTAATAATTTGAATCAAGCCGATGCTGAGATTCGTTCCGGTCATTGGAACCGAGAAAGCAATCGCGGACATGAATTAGATGGGAAAACAGTCGGTGTCATCGGTTATGGTAATATGGGCAAAGCTTTCGCCAAAAAACTTCGCGGTTTTGAAGTGGACGTTTTGTGTTATGACATTCAAGAGAATGTAGGGGATGCCAATGCTAAACAAGTTAGTTTTGTCGAATTTCAACAAAAAGTAGACGTCTTGAGTTTGCATCTTCCGTGGACTCCCGAAACGGATAAAATGGTAAATACAGCATTCATTAATGGATTTTCAAAACCTATCTGGATCATCAATACGTCGCGCGGAAAAAATATTGTCACTGCTGATTTGGTTTCAGCATTACAATCAGGAAAAGTGTTAGGTGCTGGTTTGGATGTGTTGGAATATGAAAAATTATCTTTTGAAACTTTGTTTCAAGAGGCAACAACTCCTGAGGCTTTTCAGTATTTATTGAATGCTAAAAATGTTATTTTGACACCTCACATCGCAGGTTGGACCTTTGAAAGTCATGAACGATTGGCACAAGTCATTGTCGATAAAATAAAAGCACTATATGTATAATTTAAATTAGATGCATGGAAACTATAAAACAAGAAGCTTGGAATACTCCAACACCACAATTTCAAAGTAATAAAAAGATAGCCTGTGGTATTTTCGCCATTTTATTAGGCCCATTGGGAATTCATAAATTTTATTTAGGATATACTGGAACAGGAATACTTTGGCTTGTCTTAAGTATTTGTAGTTGCGGGACATTGACCGGTTTGTTTGGATTAATTGAAGGAATTATTTACCTAACAAAATCTGACGAAGAGTTTTATCACACCTATCAAGTAGGTCAAAAACATTGGTTTTAATAAAACAAAAATCCCGATAAGTATCGGGATTTTGTTATTCTTCTTTTTCGCTTAATTTTCTTTCTAACTCAGCTTGAAATTCTTCCATTACCGGTTTCATGGTGCTGTCTGGGATGTCTTCAACACGAATGTACATTAATCCGTCAACAGCGTTATTGAACAAGGGATCGACATTAAATGCAACGACGCGTGCATTTTGCTTAATGTATTTTTTAATTAAAACCGGCAAACGTAAACTACCAGGTTCTAACTCGTCAATGATTTTGTCAAACTTATTCAAATCAGCTTCCGTTTCGTTGAAAATAAAGTCTTTATCGGCGTCTTTTAATTTGACTTTAAATGCTTTTTTAGGGTGGATATATTGAGCAATATACGGATCGTAATAGTTTGATTTCATAAACTCAATCATCAATGATTTCGAAAAATCAGAAAATTGATTACTAATACTTACACCACCAAGTAAAAATTTATGTTCTGGATAACGTAAAGTAGTATGAATAATTCCTTTCCAAAGCAGGAACAATGGCATAGGTTTTTGTTGGTATTCTTTAATGATAAAAGCACGCCCCATTTCAATGGACTTGCTCATCATATCATGCAATTCTGGTTCAAAACGAAACAAGTCATTCAGATAAAAACCATGCATACCGTATTTAGGATATATTTCTGAACCCAATCCCATGCGGTAGGCTCCCGCCACTTTTTTAGCCTCATCATCCCACAGAAACATATGGTGGTAGTATTGATCAAATTTATCCAAATCAATAGACTCATTAGTTCCTTCGCCTACTTCTCTAAATGTAATTTCTCGAAGACGACCCAATTCGTGTAATACATTTGGAATTGTAGAGGCTTTAGTAAAAAATACTTCATAATTTTTACTTTGTAACAAACGGCAATCTGCATCTCGAAGCGCATTTACTTCGGCAATAATTTTATCTTGATTGGCTGGAGTGACAATTTCTTTAGGACTCTTAGGTAATTTTAATGTTGGAGTTGGGATTAGTTTGCTTCCTTTTTCAAAAGGATTGGCTAACATATAGGTTTTTTTCCGTAAGAATTCGGAATAATCCTCTAATGATTCGTATTCGTTTTGTTCGGCAACTGAAATGACTTTTCCGATACGCACTTTAATTACTCGGTGCTTTTGACTAAAAACTTCAGAAGGTAATTTAGCCGTTCGTAAAGTCCCACTAATTTTCGAAAGTAAATAGAATAATCCGCTATTTTTAGCATGAAAATAAATTGGAACTACGGGTACTTGAGCTTTGCGAATCACTTTAATAGCGCCTTCTTCCCAAGGTTTGTCTACCATTAATTTGCCGTCTTTGTAAGTCGACACTTCTCCTGCCGGAAAAATCCCTAATGGTTTCCCGTCACTTAAATGACGTAATGTTTCTTTGATGCCCACCACACTCGACTTGACATCCTTATGATTTTCAAAAGGATTTACCGGCATGATGTATTTTTTAAGCGGTTCAATACGATGCAAAAGGAAGTTGGCAATAATCTTGAAGTTAGGTTCTCTTTCAAGCATTAATTTCAACAATAAAACCCCATCAATACCCCCTAGAGGATGATTTGAGACGGTGATGTATGGACCTTCTTTTGGCAGTCTTTTTAGATCTGCCTCTGGTATTTCAAATTTGATTTGTAAGTCGTCAAGAACCCCATTCAAAAAAGCAACTTCGCTTAAATGTTTGTTTCGGTCGTATACGTTATTTAATTCCGAAATTTTAAGTACTTTCATCAGCAACCAGCCCGAAAAAGTGCCTAAGAATCCGTATTTATCCGTATTTATTGCTTTCGCAACTTCTTTAGCAGTTACTAAACCCATATCCTATTTATATTTGAGGCAAGCAACAAAGATAACAAAAAACTCCATTTTCTGAATTTTCATCGGCAAACTTCTCCTTTTTTATTACATTTGAAGACAGTATTACGCCTAATTAGGCACCTATAAAATAACAATTTTAATGAAAATTATTTCCTACAATGTTAACGGAATACGTGCTGCCATTTCTAAAGGTTTATTAGAATGGGTACAACAAGCTAATCCAGATGTTATCTGCTTCCAAGAAATAAAAGCACAAGCCGATCAAGTGCCTACTTTAGATATTGAACTAGCTGGCTATCCATATCATTATTGGTTTCCAGCTACTAAAAAAGGGTACAGTGGCGTGGCGATTTTGTCCAAAACCAAACCGAACAATATTGTTTTTGGTACCGGAATTGAACATATGGATTTTGAAGGACGAAATCTTCGTGTTGATTTTGATGATGTTTCTGTAATGAGTCTGTACTTGCCTTCTGGAACCAATGCAGAGCGATTGGATCATAAATTTATGTTCATGGATGATTTCCAAAACTATATTAACGACTTAAAAAAAGACATTCCTAATTTGGTGATCTGTGGGGATTACAACATTTGCCATGAAGCTATTGATATCCACGATCCCATTCGCAATAAAAACGTATCTGGATTTTTGCCTGCCGAGCGTACTTGGTTAGACAATTTCTTGAAAAGTGGTTTTATTGATAGCTTTCGTTTTCTGAACAAAGAGCCAGATAATTACACCTGGTGGACCATGCGTTTTCCAACAGCGCGATTGAATAACAAAGGCTGGCGTATCGATTATTGTCTTGTTAGTGAGCCATTAAAAAATCGAATCAAACGCGCTTTAATTTTGCCCGAAGCAAAACATTCGGACCATTGTCCGATTTTAGTAGAAATTGAGTAGCTTTGTTCAGGAGCAAAGGGTCTTTCCACACACAATAAAAAACAAAAAAAAGAGTTTCAATAACAAATAAAATAAATCGCATTAATCATGATAAAAAAAGTTTCCATTGGACTGTTAGTATTAGCCTTAAGCACCTCATGTGTGTCTAAAAAAATCTATACCGATTTAGAAAGCAAGTATACCGACTTGAAGAAAGAAAATAGAACACTTGCTGACGAAAATGCCGCTTTGGCAAAAGCCAAAAACCAATTGGAATTAGATGGAGCAGCTCTAAAAACGGATTTAGATCAGCTTAAAGCAGCTTATACCAAATTGAAAGCAGAACACGAAACCAATTTGGATAAGTACAATGCACTTCAGGAATCGTATGCGGCTCTAGAAAAAAACAGCAACGAATCGTTAGAAAGCAATATGAAGAAAAACCGCGAATTGCTTGATGAGTTAGATGAAAAAGCAAAAGCATTAGCGATAGAGCAAGAGCAACTTAGCAAAAGTAGCCAGCGTTTGAAGGAATTAGAAGATATGATTGCAGCCAAAGAAGCAAGCATGAAAAAACTAAAAGAGACCTTGTCTAAAGCTTTAAATAGTTTTGAAGGTAAAGGTTTGACTGTAGAACAAAAAAACGGGAAAGTATATGTTTCTATGGAAAACAAATTGTTGTTTAGTTCTGGAAGTTGGGCGGTAAGCACAGAAGGTAAAAAAGCCGTAGTAGAATTAGGGAAAGTGTTAGGCGATAATCCAGACATTGCTGTTTTAATTGAAGGGCATACTGATGATGATGCGTTTACAGCGTCTGGACCAATTACTGACAATTGGGATTTATCGACTAAAAGAGCTACTTCAATTGTAGGTATATTGAGTGAAAACAAAAAAATCAACAAGCAAAATTTAACGGCAGCTGGTCGAGGAGAATTTTCTCCATTAGCAAGTAATGAAACAGCAGACGGTAAAGCTAAAAACCGACGTATTGAAATTATCTTGACGCCAAGATTAGACGCTATCGCAGAAATGTTGAATGAGATTAATTAATATTCAGTAAAGATTCAAGTATTAATTTTACAAAAAGCCCAACTTTATGTTGGGTTTTTTTAATTTTTAATACAGTTTTTTATCCAAATCGGATTCGACTTTTGCTATTGGAATTCCCTTTCCTTTGTATATTTGTTTTTCCAAAAAAATAATCGACCTAAATGAAATATACTACCCTACCCAACACCAATATCAAAGTAAGCAAAATTTGTTTAGGCACCATGACTTTTGGTGAACAAAACACCGAGGCACAAGGTCACGCCCAAATGGATTATGCGTTAGAAAATGGCGTTAACTTTTTTGATACTGCTGAAATGTATTCGGTACCAGGACGTCAGGAAACCTATGGAAGTACCGAACGAATTATAGGAACTTGGTTTAAAAAAACAGGAAATCGAGACCAAGTAGTTTTGGCTACTAAAATTGCGGGGCCAAATCCAGCCTTTGCATACATGCGTGAAAAAGTTGATTTTTCGCCGGCCAGTATTCAGTATGCGTTGGATCAAAGTTTGCAACGCTTACAAACGGATTATGTCGATATTTATCAGTTGCATTGGCCAGAACGCAAGGCCAATTTTTTTGGACAACGCGGTTACAAAAAACTAGATGATGCTTGGGAAGACAATATTCACGAGGTGTTGACAAGCTTAGAAGGTTTTGTTCAACAAGGCAAAATCAAACACATTGGATTGTCTAATGAAACGCCTTGGGGATTGATGCGTTTTTTGGAAGAACATAAATACCATCATTTACCCAAAATTAAAACGGTACAAAATCCCTATTCTTTATTGAATCGCTCTTTTGAAGTAGGTAATGCTGAGGTCTGTTTGCGTGAAAATATAGGTTTGTTGGCGTATTCGCCAATGGCTTTCGGACTTTTATCAGGAAAATTTTTGAATGGGCAACAACATCCCACTTCTCGATTGGCTCTATTTCCACAAATGGCGCGTTACAGTAGTCCACAATCGGCAGAAGCTACTCGTTTGTACAACGAAATTGCCCACCAACACGGTTTAACTTTAACGCAATTGGCTTTGGCTTTTATTGAGCAACAGCCTTTTGTAACGAGTACGATTATTGGCGCTACTACAATGGAACAATTAAAAGAAAATATTGATACCATACAAGTCAAGCTTTCTGAGGATGTCTTGAAAGCCATTGACGCTGTTCAAGCGATTATTCCTGATCCAGCACCATAAACTAAAAAGCTCCCATCTTATAAGACTGGGAGCTTTTTAATATATTTCAAATTTAGTAAATCCAATATCGTAAATTGTCTATTTACTTATTCTTCGTCTGTTTTTAGGAATTCAAAATCAAAGTCTTCTTTTGGTGGAATAGAATCTACTGCAACGCCAGTAGTATCTTGCGCTTTACGAATCGTTAAGAACGAACGTGCATTTCCTGAAAGCGAAACGCCATACGGATTAATACTATCACTACTAGTTAATATCCCACGACGCAACATTAGATTGCTCAAATAGCGTTGGTTTTTTAAAGCAAAACCTTTTAGGTTTCCTTGGTCGTCAAATTGATACATGAATTTCTTCGGACTCGGAATAATAGTGGCCAAGTACAAGCATTCATTAAAAGTCAAATCGGCAGGATTTTTTTGGAAATAAAAGCGACTCGCTTCGCCAATTCCGTATACATTTGGCCCCCATTCGATAATGTTAAAATACACCTCAAGCATACGTTCTTTGCTTACAATTCGGTTGTTTTCTAGAATGTATACCAATAAAATTTCTTCTAATTTACGCGATAAAGTCTTTTCACGAGTCAAGAATACATTTTTGATCAATTGCATGCTAATCGTGCTGCCTCCTCGGGAGAATTTTCGCGTTTTAATATTTTTGATAATGGATTGTTTGAACGCCTCAGTAATAAATCCTCGATGCCTAAAGAAGGAAGGATCTTCGGTGGTCAACACACATTTTTTTAAATAAGGCGAAATTTGATTTAGCGGGGTGTAATCAGGATTAGAGCTACCCACAAAAATGGGGCGTTGACGAACATTTTTAATAATAGCACGGTATTCGAATTCGCCATTCATTTTACTTAAATTGGCTTGACCAAAACGGAAAATACGTAAATTTTCTTTGTTCAGTTTACTGTCAAAAATAATAGTTTCAGGCTTGTTTTTATTGAACATAAAGTCCAGTTTGTAATCGAAATTACCACTAGCCAGCATACCTTGAATATTGGTAAACAAGCCATCAGGAAGTGATGTAATAAAATCTTGAGCTTGCATTTTTGGAATACGAATATTCATTTTATAGATGGTGTCTTCTTCTGTTTCGTAGGCCAAATAAGGTTGAATTTTTATTTTGTTCAATTGGATCGAAGAAGAACTATCTACTGAAATAAAATCTTCGCCAAGTAACAAACGGTAATCAAAACGCGCATTGCGAATGACAACGGCTTTACTTGCAATTTTAGGGTGATTGACTCTTAAATTGGCAATAGAGGAATACCCGTCAATATGGAATTCATCGCCATCACTTTCAATGTTTTCAACGTTCAAATGAATGGAGTCAAAACTAGAAATCAAATTAAATCGTTCGTCAAAATAAGGCACTTTTATAGGTCCGCCATCCCTATTGAAAAACTGAATATCGGCAGTGCGGTCTCTTGGATCTGCTTCTCCGGCTATACGCCAGCGCTGTGCAAAAGTATTCGTTTTAACATGGATGATACTTTCTAAATCGCCTCCATCTAAAACTAATTTTTTAATATCAATCGTCGCTTTTTTTCCGTTGTCATCTAATTTGAAAATCAAATTTTGGATGTCCATATCCGATGGAACCAAATTCAATAATCGAAAAATAATGCGTTTGGCCAATGCGGCGTAATCTCTTTTATCAGTGCTAACTTCTTGATTTTTGTTCTTCTTTAAAAATGCATCAAAGTTGCGAACCTTGCCTTTTTTGGTTAATTGTACTAAACCATTTTGGATTTCCAAAGTGCTCAATTGCACATCGCCAATCAACAAATGCCAAAAGCTGATACTGGTTTTCATTTTTTGGATTCGGAATAACGTATCAGCTTGTTTAGGAGCTAAAACTACATCAGTTAAGCTTACTGCTGAAATTCCATCAAATGAAGCTGTTTTTATGGTGAATTTACTATCAAAATCCCGTTCCATTTTTACCGCTACTTTTTCCAAAGTTAGTTTCAAAATTTCATCTCTGAAATAGTAAAAAGTACTTAAAGCAGCCACAAATAAAACCAAAAGAACTCCCAGTGTAATTCCTATTTTTTTCTTGTTAAATCTCATAAAAACGCCAAATAATTGAAGGTGTAAAGAAAGTAAAAAAAAGCCAATTTTTTAGCTCCAATTAAAAGCGGTAGCAGTTTTTTGGCGTGATGCAAAAATTCAGGCGAATATCGGTTTCATATACGTCTGAAATAATGGTTTCTGCTTCAAAAAAAGAAAGGCCAATTTTAAGGGTGTCGGGTTGGCATTCAGCTAAAAACTGATCGTAAAAACCTTTACCGTAACCTACACGATTTCCGTGGTTGTCAAAAGCTAATAGTGGAACAAATACGACTTGAATTTTGGATGTAGGCACTTCAATTCCATCAACCGGTTCGGGAATATTATATTCGTTTTTCTTGATTTTGGTAGTGTCGGTCAATAAAAAATGAGTCATTTTTCGTGTGGTAAAATCAGATTTTGAAATCACAATTTCCTTGTCTTTCCCGGAAAGTAAATGGAGTATGAATTCGGTATTAACTTCCTTTTGTTGCTCGATCGGTAAAAAAACATGGAAATAGGTTTTGTCCCAAAGGTCAAGTGCCAAGACACCATTGGCAATAGCCAAGCTGTAATTTTCTATTTCGGCTTCGGAAAGTTTTTTTCGAAACGATTTGTATTGAATGCGCAATTCTGATTTTGTCATTGTGATAAATAATATTGAAGTTAAAAGTAGTATTAATTTTTGCCTTGAAAAAGAAAACCGCTGATTTTGATTTGCAAAGATGTTATTTGTAAATTTGGAAACAATTCGAGCCAACACATAATGACGCCACCCAGCATTGCATTGCAAATTCAAACTTTACCCGATAATCCAGGAGTTTATCAATACTACGATAAGGAAGGTAAGATTTTGTATGTGGGCAAAGCCAAAAATCTAAAAAAAAGGGTTTCGTCCTATTTCAACAAAATTCACGATACGGCAAAAACGAATGTCTTAGTCAAGAAAATTGTAACCATCAAACACATCGTTGTACCTACTGAAACCGATGCACTTTTGCTGGAGAACAACCTGATAAAAACCTTACAACCGCGTTATAATGTATTGTTGCGCGACGACAAAAGTTACCCTTGGTTGTGCATCAAAAAAGAACCTTTTTCGCGTATTTTTTCCACTCGTCGAATGGTTAAAGACGGTTCTGAATATTTTGGGCCTTACACCAGCTTCAAGACGGTAAATACTATTTTAGACTTGATCAAAGAATTGTATCCGTTGCGGACTTGTAACTACGATTTGAGTGCTAATAATATTGAAAGCGGCAAGTTTAAAGTGTGTTTAGAATACCATATTGGCAATTGTAAAGGGCCTTGTGAAGGTCATGAAACTATTGCTGAATACCAAATGCAAGTCAATGCAATCCGAGAAATTTTAAAAGGAAATTTCAAAGAGAGCATGAAAGACTTCAAACGAATGATGATAGAATTGGCTCAAGAAATGCGTTTTGAAGAAGCGCAAAAAATCAAAGAGAAAATAGAAATCCTTGAAAATTACCAATCGCGTTCTACCATTATCAATCCCAAAATTACCAATATAGACGTTTTTTCGATTGTCTCAGACGAAAGTGCAGCTTATGTCAACTTTTTGCAAATTTCCCACGGATCCATTATTCGTTCCCATACCATGGAAATCAAAAAGAAATTGGAAGAAACGGATGAAGAACTTTTAGAATTAGCCATTATTGAACTTCGGGAACGCTTCCAGTTATTGTCTAAAGAAATCATTGTCCCTTTTGAAGTAGATTTGGGTGAAAACATAAAAATCACTGTACCGCAATTGGGCGACAAAAAGCAGATATTAGACTTGTCCCTACGCAACGCCAAGTTCTACCGCATCGAACAGTTAAAACAATTGCAAATTGTCGATCCTGATCGCCATGTGAACCGCATTATGGCGCAGATGCAAAAAGATTTACGATTGCCAGTGGAGCCTCGTCACATTGAATGTTTTGATAATTCCAACATTCAAGGAACCAATCCGGTTTCGGCTTGTGTGGTTTTCAAAGACGGCAAACCTAGCAAAAAAGACTACCGCCATTTCAATATCAAAACAGTCGAAGGGCCGAATGATTTTGCATCCATGGAAGAAGTGGTGTACCGCAGGTACAAACGCCTTTTAGACGAAAACCAACCTTTGCCGCAGTTGATTATTATTGATGGCGGAAAGGGACAATTGTCATCGGCTTTAAAAAGCATTGACGACTTAGGTCTTCGCGGAAAAATTACGATTATTGGTATTGCTAAACGATTGGAAGAGCTCTTTTATCCTGGTGATTCAATTCCGCTCTACCTCGATAAAAAATCAGAAACCTTAAAAGTTATTCAGCAATTGCGAAACGAGGCGCACCGTTTTGGGATTACCCATCATAGAGACAAACGCAGCAAAGCCGCCCTGAATTCTTCAATAGAATCCATACCAGGCATTGGCGAAAAGACTATGACCACTTTGATTCAACACTTTAAAAGCGTCAAAAGATTAAAATTGGCTACCGAAAAAGAAATTTCTGAAGTAGTTGGGCTGTCAAAAGCCAAAAAAATTACCGACTTTTACACTACCAATTAATTTGTATGAGCCTATCCCAGCTTTTCGTTCAAAGTCCGCTGTCAAAATTCTTTTTTTCTAAAGAGAAAAAAGGAGCTACTACTGTCGCTCTTTTTTCTCAAGAAAAAATAGTATTTCCACTATCGGCGCTTTTCACTTCCATCTGGGGCTTGCTAATTGCGATACTATTCTTGTTTAGTTTCCAAAATACTCTTGCCCAAGAACAAAAACGACCCAAAATAGGCTTAGTATTAAGTGGCGGTGGTGCTAAAGGATTTGCTCATATTGGTGTTTTGAAAGTAATTGAAGAGGCAGGAGTAAAAATTGATTATATAGGTGGTACCAGTATGGGTGCGATAGTTGGAGGATTATATGCAGCGGGTTATAATGCCAATCAAATTGATTCTATTTTCCATCGAACCAATTTTGACGAATTATTGAACGATTATATTCCGCGTTCCGCGAAGAGTTTTTATGAAAAAAGAAATGACGAATCCTATGCAATCACACTTCCATTTAGCGACTTTAGGGTAGGTATTCCTCAAGCACTTTCTAAGGGTTTGTATAATTTTAATTTATTAAGTCGACTTACAAGACATGTGCGACAGGTAAAAGATTTCAGCCAATTACCTATTCCTTTTTTATGTATAGGGACTAATATTGAGACCGGTCAACAGGTAGTGCTTAATAAAGGGAATTTAGCACAGGCAATGTTAGCAAGTTCGGCTTTCCCAACATTATTTACGCCAATTGAAATCGATGGCCAATTAATAATCGACGGAGGCGTAGCTAATAACTATCCTGTTGATGAAGTTAAAAATTTAGGTGCTGATGTAATTATTGGAATTGATGTTCAAGACGGTTTGTGGGACAAAACTCAACTCAAAAATGCAACTAAAATATTGGTACAAATCACCAATTTACATTCCATTGAACAAATGAAAAATAAAATCAAAGGAACCGATATTTATATTACACCAAACATTAAAAATTTTGGGGTGCTTTCTTTTGATAGAGGTAGAGAAATCATTCAAAGAGGAGAAGAAGCTGCTTTTGCAGTGTATGAAAAAATCAAAGTGCTTGCTAATGACCAAAATTACTATAAAAAACCAAGATTGACGGTCTATAATGACAGCCTAAAACTGGCACAAATCAGCACTAGTAAATTGAATAAATTTACAGATGATTATGTGTTAGGTAAACTTGGGTTTAAACCCAAAACTCCAATTACCTATTCCCATTTAGAATCAGGTATAAATACGTTACGTGCTACTGAGAATTTCCATTCCATAAGTTACTCTTTTGACAGTCAAGAGCAAGGAGAACAATTACAACTTCAATTAGCAGAAAACCCTATTAACACCTATTTAAAACTTGGCCTTCATTACGACGAACTATTTAAAAGCGGAGTTTTAGTTAACCTTACACATAAAAACACCTTATTTAAGAATGATCTAGCTTCGCTAGATATTATTTTGGGGGATAATTTTAGGTATAATTTGGATTACTATGTGGACAATGGATTTAATTTTAGTTATGGTTTTAAATCCCAATTGAGTCAGTTTAATAGAAATATTACACAAGAAATAACTAAATCAATTATAGATACAGGTGCAAATCAAATTAATGTAGATTATTTAGATCTTTCAACTCGAGCATACATACAAAAGGGGATTGCACAACGATTTCTATTTGGTGCGGGAGTCGAATTAAAGTATCTACACATTTCTTCTAAAACAATTGCAAATCCAATTATCGACAAGAGTAGTTATTGGAGTGGTTTTGGATATGTAAAATATGATTCTTTTGATAATAAATATTTTCCTAAAAGAGGTTGGTCTTTTATATCAGATTTTCAAACCTATTTATTTGCTTCAGATTATCATAATGATTTTAAGCCCTTTTCAGTGGTACAAGCACAATTTTCTAAAGCGCTTTCATTATCAAATTCATTGACTTTCAAATTTCAGGGAGATGCCGGTCTGCCTATTGGCAATGATGGCATTCCGTTTTTTAATTTTGTGTTGGGGGGTTATGGATATAATAGTATTAATAATTTTAAATCTTTTTTTGGTTATGACTTTTTGAGCGTTGCGGCCAACAGTTTTATCAAAGCATCAGGAACTATCGATTATGTGTTTTTAAAGAAGAACCACTTAAATTTTTCTGCAAATTTTGCTAATCTTGAACAAAATCTGTTCCTGTCAAAAGACTGGATTTCGTTACCGAAATACTCGGGCTATGCTTTAGGTTATGGTTTAGAAACAAGAATTGGGCCTGTTGAGGTAAAATATTCGTGGTCGCCAGAACTTACTAAAGGATACACATGGTTTAGTGTGGGATTTTGGTTTTAGAGTCTAAATAGTGCTTTTTCACATTGTTTTTTTGTTAAAAAAAGGTCTTTTTTTGCTTATTTATTAGAATTATCATCAGAGAAACAAGCAAATAAATTAGAATAATCATTAAAAAACCGACTTATTTTTTTATTATGTAAAAAAATAAGTGTTTTCGAATTTATAAATGACAATTCTTTTGTTAAAGTGATTTTTTAACACAAAAAATAATCAAACATGCATTAAATTTGTAATACAAAAATGAAGGGGGTGGTTTCCTTTCAAATTTTGATATAAATTTCATAATTTATAGTTTTTTGGTTAGTTAATAGCACAAAAACCCAGTCATTACTTGACTGGGTTTTTTTGTTTTAATACCTTTGGGATAAAATAAGGCTAATGTATCGACACAGTCTTTAAAACGCACAATGAAAAAATTTCAATTATTCGTTATCCTGTTATTTTCTATTTTGGTTAATGCACAGCAACAAACTGCTTTTGGAGTGGGCGAATGGTTTAAATTTAGAATCCATTATGGATTTGTCAACGCGGGCTATGCTACACTAGAAGTGAAAGAAGCTACAATCAATTCAGAAAAGTTGTTTCATTTAATCGGTAAAGGATATACCACCGGACTATCTCGGCTTTTCTTTAAAGTAGATGATCGCTATGAAAGTTATATTGATAAAGAATCCTTTGTGCCAAATCAATTTCTTCGCAAAATCAACGAAGGTGGGTATACTAAAAATCAAGAAGGATTTTTTATGTGGTCTACCAATAAAATTTTGGTTAAAGATTACAAACACAACACCGAAAAAACGTTTTCGATTCCAAAAAACACACAAGATATTTTATCAGCGTTTTATTATTTACGCAATTTTCCCAATATTGATAAAATTAAACCAGGTGAATCGGTTGCTGTTGATTTATTTTTTGATGATGAAACGACCAAGTTTAAGTTAAAATTTATTGGTCGGGACGATATAAAAACTAAATTTGGCACTATTGCTACTATGATTTTTAGGCCAATAGTTCAATCAGGAAGGGTTTTTAAAGAACAAGAAAGTGTAACAGTTTGGATTTCAGACGACGAAAATAAAATTCCCATTCGCATACAAGCCAGTCTTGCTGTAGGCGCAATAAAAGCAGATTTAGAGGCTTATAAAGGATTAAAACACGCATTCAAAGTGAAATTATAATGACGAATACGACAAAAGAGACTATTTTAAATCAAATTGATTCCAAGTTTGAAGCAATAAACCAAAAAACCGAAACCCAATTGGAAGGGTTGCTTTGGTCGAAGCCAATCACGTATTGGGATTATATTCAAACGGATGCTTTGTTGAGTTTGCAAACCCAAAGAACCACACTTCCTGATGAAATGGTTTTTATTATGTACCACCAAGTTAATGAATTAATTTTCAAAATGATTTTGTGGGAAATCCAACAAGTTTCATATGCCGAGAAGATAACGACTCGTTTTTTTACAGAAAGATTGCAACGGATTAGTCGTTATTTTGAAATGCTAACTACTTCTTTTGAAATCATGGAAAATGGAATGGAAGTAGAACAGTATATGAAATTTAGAAATACACTCACCCCTGCAAGTGGTTTTCAAAGTGCGCAATACCGTTTAATTGAATTTTGCACTACAGATTTGATTAATCTTATCGATTATCGTTTTAGAGCTTCTATTGATAGAACCACTTCGTATGAATTTGCCTTTGAACACTTGTATTGGCAGGCAGCAGGAAAAGATTATACTTCAGGTAAAAAATCCTTCCTTTTAGAAGAATTTGAAAGAAAATACAAAAAGGTCTTCTTAAGTCATATGGAAGAATACAACACTATAAACATTTGGCAAAAGTTCCAACAATTACCTTTGGAGGACCAAAAAAATCAGGAATTAATTGATGCAATGCGCCATTTGGATTATACTATAAACATTAAATGGGTGATGCAACATTTAAATGTAGCTATTAAGTACATTGATCACAGTGGATTAGGCGACGGAGAAGCAACGGGAGGAAGTGAGTGGAAAAAATACATGCATCCTAAATACCAACGTAGAATATTTTTTCCTGAATTATGGTCGCCAGTTGAATTAGCTAATTGGGGTGAATCTGAAAAATTGTAGTCTATGCCAATCAAAAAAATTACTCTTTTACTTTTAGTAATAGTCTTGGCGTTTTCTTGTTCACAAAAACAAGAAAACGCAACAGATTTGCATGAACAAAAAAAGACTAAAAAGAGTGAATTTGGCTTTCTATATTCACAATTTAATGTCGTACACGACACCATACAAAATGGGGACACCTTTGGAAGTATTTTAGAGAAACAAAATATTGGTGATAAAAAAGTATATGAAATTATAGAAAAAGTAAAAGATTCTTTTGATGTACGAATAATTCGCTTAAATAAACCCTATGTTTTACTTCGCTCCAAACATAAAAAAAACAAATTACAAGTTTTTATCTACCAACCAGATGCAGTAAATTATTATGTAGTTGATCTTAGGGATACTGCGGTTGTTGCATACAAAAAAGCCAAGCCAATAATAATTAAAAGAAGAACTATTGGGGGCGTATTGAAGGGTTCCTTATCTGAAACTCTTGAAAGCGCAAAAGTAGAAGGGTCTTTAGCAAGTAAAATAACAAAAATTTATGCCTGGTCTATTGACTTTTTTAAATTAAAAAAAGGGGATCGCTTTGCGTTGACTTTTACAGAAAGATACATTAATGACTCTATTTATGATGGTGTAGATAGTTTAGAAGCTGCTTTTTTTGAGTATAAAGGTAAAATTGTTTATGCGTTTCCTTATGCCACTTCTTCATCAGGAAAAATAGAATACTATGATGATGAAGGAAAAACATTGAAAAATTTTTTCTTAAAAACCCCTATAAAATTTAGCCGAATCACTTCGCGATACAGTTCGAATAGATTGCATCCGGTTCAAGGAATTTGGAAAGCACACAAAGGAACGGATTATGCTGCTCCTCATGGTACTCCAATTACATCAACAGCCGCAGGTGTTGTAGAACAAACAGGATACACTGCTGGAAATGGCAACTTTGTAAAAGTAAAACACAATGAAACCTATTCCACACAGTACTTACATATGTCTAAAATTTTAGTCCGTAGAGGACAGCATGTAACCCAAGGCCAAATTATTGGAAGAGTTGGCAGTACCGGTCTGGCTACAGGCCCTCATGTTTGTTACCGTTTTTGGAAAAACGGAGTACAAGTAGATGCTCTCAGATTAAAACTTCCTACGGGACAGTCAATGACAGGGGGCACTAAACAACGGTTTTTACAACAGATCGAACCTTTAAAAAGACAGTTAGATAGCGTTGCTAACTTATAAAAACACTTTTTTACTTAAAATTGTGATAGGATTTGAGTACGAATGGTATTCAAACAAATTTCAGTAGTTTTGCACCCAAAATAGAAACAGAATAAACCAATTTACAAATGGCTTTACAAACAATAAACCCTACTCAAACGGCAGCTTGGGCAAAGTTGCAACAACATTATGATGCGATTAGCTCAATTACTATGCAAGAATTATTTCAAGCCGATGCATCGCGAGTTGAAAAATTCAATTTGAAATGGAATGATTTTCTTTTGGATTATTCTAAAAACAGAATCAGTCAAGAAACAATAACATTACTTTTGGAATTAGCCAATCAGGTAGGACTAAAAGAAGCTATTGCATCCTATTTTGGAGGTGAGCTGATCAATCAAACCGAAAACAGAGCAGTATTACATACGGCTTTGCGCGCTAAAGAATCGGCGGTAATTAAGGTAGATGGTCAAAACGTTATGCCGGAAGTATATGCGGTTAAAAATAAAATCAAGGTTTTTACAAACGAAGTAGTTGCGGGACAACGAAAAGGCTATACAGGTAAAACATTTACAGATATCGTTAATATAGGTATTGGAGGTTCTGATTTAGGTCCTGCTATGGCGGTAGAAGCGTTACAGTTTTATAAAAATCATCTGAATGTTCATTTTGTTTCCAATGTAGATGGAGATCATGTGAATGAAATCATCAAGAAAATAAATCCGGAAACAACTTTGTTTGTTATTGTTTCTAAAACATTTACAACACAGGAAACCTTAACCAATTCAGAAACAATCAAAGAATGGTTTTTGAAATCGGCCAAACAAGAAGATGTGGCCAAGCACTTTGTTGCCGTTTCGACTAATTTGGATAAAGTAACAGCGTTTGGAATTAATCCAGACAATGTTTTTCCAATGTGGGATTGGGTTGGAGGTCGTTTTTCTTTATGGAGCGCTGTAGGACTTTCGATCAGCTTGGCCATTGGATTTGATAACTACAATGCCTTGTTAGGCGGTGCCAATGAAATGGACGAGCATTTTAAAACTACAGATTTTGACCAAAACATACCCGTAACTTTAGCCTTATTAAGTGTTTGGTATAATAACTTCTTTGGTGCTGAAAGCGAAGCTTTAATTCCATACACTCAGTATTTACAAAAACTAGCACCTTATTTACAACAAGGCACTATGGAAAGTAACGGTAAAAGTGTAGGACGAGATGGAAAACCAGTGAACTATCAAACCGGTACCATCATTTGGGGCGAACCAGGAACCAATTCGCAACACGCCTTTTTTCAATTGATTCACCAAGGTACAAAAGTAATTCCGGCTGATTTTATTGGATTTGTTCAACCGTTATATGGTGATGACAATCACCATGACAAATTGATGTCTAACTTTTTTGCTCAAACAGAAGCTTTATTACATGGTAAAACAGCTGCGCAAGTGCAAGCCGAATTTGACAAACAAGGTTTGTCTCCAGAAAAAGCGGCGGCTTTGTTGCCATTTAAAGTATTTGAAGGAAACAAACCGACAAACACGTTGTTAATCCAAAAATTAACTCCAAAATCTTTAGGTGCATTAATCGCCATGTACGAACATAAGATATTTGTTCAAGGTGTAATTTGGAATATTTTTAGTTTTGATCAATGGGGAGTGGAATTAGGTAAACAACTGGCCAATTCAATCTTGGACGAAATCGATTCAAAAACAGTGAATAAACACGACAGCTCTACTTCTTTTTTATTGCACTATTTTTTGAAGAATAAATAAAAATATCAATTTCAATTATTAAAAAGCGCTTTGATACATTTCAAGGCGTTTTTTTTAAACAATTAGCTCACGCAACATCTTGAAAAATCAATAGTTGTTTAAAAAAAACACTAAAAAGATGAATTTTTTAACGTTGT
Organism: Flavobacterium sp.; assembly: GCA_017984035.1. The sequence goes on along the minus strand of JAGOAF010000004.1, from coordinate 8,720 downwards.
ATTAACGTATTGATATAAAAATGTTATAATTTTGCCAAAAATAAATTAACAAAACAACAATGAAAACAATGAAAAACTGGTTACTTACAGGATTAATGTTTTTAATAGTTTCTACTGCTTTTGCGCAAGGGAAAGTTACAGGAACTGTTACAGATGGTAAAGGATCTTTACCTGGAGCAAATATTGTTATTAAAGGAACAAAAATTGCTGTTTCAACAGATTTTGATGGAAAATTTTCTATCAACACAACAGCTAATTCAGGTGAATTAGTTATTTCTTTTATTGGTTACAAATCAAAAACGGTTAAATTTAATGGTACTGCTAGCGTAGGAACTGTTGCTTTGGTTTCTGATGACAATCAATTACAAGAAATTGTAGTTAGAAGTTCAGTAGTAGACGTTGCTAAGGATAGAAAAACTCCGGTTGCAGTTTCAACTATTAAAGCTGCAGAAATTCAAGAAAAATTAGGTTCTCAAGAATTTCCTGAAATTTTAGCTAATACACCTTCTGTGTATGCTACCAAATCAGGTGGTGGTTTTGGAGATTCTAGAATTAACATTCGTGGATTTGACCAAAAAAATATTGCGGTATTGATTAACGGGGTTCCTGTTAATGATATGGAAAACAGTTCTGTTTACTGGAGTAACTGGGCAGGTTTGTCTGATGTAACTTCAGCGATGCAAGTACAAAGAGGTTTAGGTTCTTCTAAATTGGCTATTTCATCTGTTGGAGGTACTATTAACGTAGTAACTCGTTCAGCTGACATGAAACAAGGAGGAAGCGTTTCTGTTGGAGTTGCAAATGATAACTACATTAAAAAAGCAATTTCATATTCAACAGGTGTTATGAAAAATGGTTTGTCAACTTCTATTTTGTTGAGTCAAACTACTGGAGATGGTTATGTTGATGGAACTAAATTTGAAGGAGGAAACTACTTCATTGGTATTGGATATAAAGTAAATGCTAAAAATGATTTAGAATTTACTATTACAGGTGCACCACAATGGCACAACCAAAGATCAAACGCTCCAACTATTGCACAATTTATTAAATATGGTCAAAATGGAGAGCCAAACAGAAGATACAATTCTGATTGGGGAACTTTGAACGGACAAGAATATAACTTTAGAACTAATTATTACCACAAACCAATTGCGTCTTTAAACTGGGATTATAAAATTACAGATAAAACTAAATTGTCTACTGTAGTTTATGGCTCATGGGGTCGCGGTGGAGGATCTAATGGTGCTGGTGGAGTTAGAGGTAACTTATTTAATGCAGACGTGTTAAGAAGAGCTGATGGTTCTATTAACGTAGATTTAATCCAAGCATGGAATACAGGAGCTAGTGCTGTAAGAATTGGTTCAACTGATTACACTAGATCTAGAACAGGAACTGATTTCAGAAACTCTAGTAATACAGGAAGAACAGGTTCTGGTACAACTGCGTCACCATATGTATACAATACTGAAGCAGGGATTTCTAAAATCTCGTCTATCAACTCACACAACTGGTATGGTGGTGTGGTTAACTTAAATACAAAATTATCTGAAAGATTTACTTTGGATTTTGGTGTTGACGCTAGAACTTACAGAGGAATTCACTATCAAAACATAGTTGACTTGTTAGGATCTGCAAATTATTCAGACAATACAGATGAAAATAGTCCAAACAGACTTTTAAGAACTACTTATGCTGCTAGACCAAATTTAAATCCATTCTTTAATTTGGATTACCAAACAGCTAAAATCAACTATAACAATGATGGTTTAGTGAATTGGTATGGAGCATTTACTCAATTAGAGTATTCTGCTGATAAATTAACAGCGTTCATTCAAGGGGCTGTTTCTACTCAAGGATTTAGAAGAGATGATTATTTCTTGTATTTAAAATCAGACCCACTTTATTCTACTAACTATAAAAATGTATTAGGTGGAAACGTTAAAGGAGGTGCTAACTACAACATCAATGAAAATCACAATGTATTTGTAAATGCAGGATATTATTCTAAGCAACCTTTCTTTAATGCAGTATATCCAAATAACAAATCTTTAGTGAATGAGAACTTGACTAACGAAAAAGTATTAGGATTAGAGGCTGGATATGGTTTCCGTTCTGCAGTATTCAATGCAAACGTTAACTTATACCATACTACATGGAAAGATAGATACCAAAGATCTACTGATGCTGCATCTGATAACCAAGGTGGATACTACGATTTCGCAGGAATTACACAAGTGCACTCAGGTGTTGAGGTTGACATGAATGCTAAAGTTACCGATAAATTAAAGGTGAACGGAATGTTCTCATTAGGAAAATGGGTATATGACGGGAATATTACAGGAAGAAGATTTGATGTTAACAACAACAATATTTCAGGAGGAACAACAACTACTTATTTCGTAGACGGAACAAGAGTTGGTGATGTAGCTCAAATGACTGCAAGTTTAGGAGCGGCTTATGAAGTGTTGCCACGTTTTAACGTTGATGCTAACTACAGATTATCTGATAAATTGTACGCAAGTTTAGACCCAACAAGACAAACTTCTGCAACAAACAAAGGAACATTAGAATTGCCTTCTTATGGATTAGTTGATGCTGGTATCTCTTACAAATTAATGTTAGGAACTGACAAATCTAAATCATTAAACTTCAGAGTGAATGTGAATAACGTTTTGGATGAAGTTTATATTGCTGAGTCAAGATCTAATATTTTTGCTAGTGATTTTGTTTCAGGAACATCTGGACCAACTTACGCTTCAGCAGGAAGAACATTTAATGGTGTAGCAGATGCTAACCAAGTATTCTTCGGATTTGGAAGAACTTGGAACTTCACATTGCGTTATAACTTCTAAGTAAAGAAAGTTACTACATACAAACGGCAACTCCCACAAAAAGGAGTTGCCGTTTTTTTTATACCAATTTTTTACTATATTTGAAATTCAATTAAAAATAATCATGTACAATTTCATACAAAAATTTCATTCAGGCTGGGCGTATTTAGCTATTTTAGTTTTAGTTATAGCAGTGGTAAACTCTTTTATTGGGAAATCGTCTCAAAAGGAATTTACAGCCAAAGACCGTAAAATAGCATTATTTGCTTTAATAGGAACTCATATTCAATTGTTAGTAGGTTTAGTTTTGTATTTTCTATCTCCACTAGGGTCAGCTGTTTTTGGACAAATGAAAAACGAGGCTTACCGCTTAACTTCTCTAGAACATCCATTAATCAATATCATCGCCATTGTTTTAATAACAATTGGTTGGTCAAAACATAAAAAAGCAACGACAAATGAGACCAAGTTTAAATCTATTGCTATTTTTTATGGTATAGGGTTAGTACTTATCTTAAGTAGAATTCCGTGGAGTTTATGGTTTTAATAATAAAGTCCTGAAAAGGACTTTTTTTATCCCATTGATTTTAATAAAAAAAGACCAAGCATGAAAAAAGGTTTGATACTGTTATGTACTGTTTTTGTGGTTGGATTGGTTTGGAGCCAACTACCAACTCAAAGCAAACAAAAGCAAGTAATAGCAAAAGATACTGTCAAAAAAAGTAAAACTACATCTGCCGACATTGCAATTGTAACGGATAGTGTACCAACAAAACCATTACGGCTAAAACCGTTTAAAAAGTCGGTAATTGCTTCTTATTATGCCGATAAATTTAATGGAAGACGCACTACTAGTGGGAAAAAGTTTAGTAATAATGGGTATACGGCTGCCCACAAAAAACTACCTTTTGGAACCAATGTAAAAGTGACTAATGAAGCCAACGGTAAATCGGTTATTGTAGAAATTACAGATCGAGGTCCTTTTGTTCGATCAAAAGAAATCGATTTGACAAGACGTGCTTTTATGGAGCTAGCAGATAATAAAAGAAGCGGGATGTTACGTGTAAAAATGGAAATCGTAGAAAATTAAACTACCAATTCAAAAAAGGATTTTTACTTAAATTCGAATTGTAATAACGTTGGTCTTGCGTTACTTCTTTGCCAAGCCAATTTGGTTTTTCAAAATTCTCAGATTCCGATTGCAGTTCCACTTCAGCTATTAGTAGCCCTTCGTTTTCTCCGAAAAATTCATCTACTTCAAATAAGTGCTCGCCCACCTTTACTTCGTAACGGTTTTTCTCAATTATTCCCTTTTCACAAAGTTGTAAAAGTGCTTTGGCTTCGGCAAGAGCAATTTCTTTTTCCCATTCAAAACGACTTAGCCCAGTTTCATTTGATTTTCCTTTTATAGTCAGATAACCCGTTTCGCTCTTTATGCGTACACGTACGGTACGTTCTGGGGTAGAATTTAAATAACCTTGCGCAATATAATTTTTACGTACAAAATCACGTTTAAATGCGTCTGAAGTTACTAAAAATTTTCTTTCTATTTCAATCATATTGAATTGGATTTCCTGATTTCAAAGTTAGGTGATTTTGACTAAACCTTTTTACATAAATTTGTGCTATGCTCGAAATTAATTCCAATAGAAAAATTATTCACATCGATATGGATGCGTTTTATGCTTCTGTGGAGCAAATGGACCATCCTGAATTAAAAGGCAAACCTATTTCTGTTGGTGGTTCTGAAAATAGAGGCGTTGTTGCAGCAGCAAGTTACGAAGCTAGAAAGTTTGGTGTACGCAGTGCTATTAGCGGTGTTTTGGCAAAAAAAAATTGCCCTGAACTTATTTTTGTAACACCTCGATTTGATCGATATAAAGAAATTTCAAAAAAAATCCATGCTATTTTTCATGATTATACTGATTTGGTTGAGCCGCTTTCTCTTGACGAGGCCTATTTAGATGTAACTCAAAATAAAAAAGGGAATCCAAGTGCGACACTATTGGCAAAAGAAATTAGAGATCGTATTTTAAATGAAGTTGGCTTAACTGCTTCAGCAGGAATTTCAGTCAATAAATTTGTTGCCAAAATCGCCAGTGATTATAATAAACCCAATGGTCAAAAAACAGTTAATCCTGATGAGGTTTTAGCATTTCTAGAAGAATTGCCAATTCGGAAATTCTATGGAGTAGGTAAAGTGACGACTGAAAAAATGTACCAATTGGGAATTTTTACCGGATTGGAATTGAAAAGTAAATCATTAGAATTTTTATCTACCCATTTTGGAAAATCAGGCGCCTTTTATTACCATGTGGTACGCGGCATTCATAATAGCGAAGTAAAACCAGATCGAATTACAAAATCAGTTGCGGCTGAGCATACTTTTGATACCAATTTGTCTTCTGAAATTTTCATGTTGGAACAACTTGAAAAAATTGCAACTAGTTTAGAGCGCCGTCTGAAAAAACAAAACATTGCCGGCAAAACGGTAACCTTAAAAATTAAATACAGCGATTTTTCGCAACAAACACGAAGTAAAACGGTTCCTTATTTCATTGCAGATAAAGGCTTGATTCTAGAAAATGTAAGAGAATTGTTGTATCAGGAGCGAATGAAAGATTCTGTTCGCTTACTCGGTATTTCATTGAGTAATTTGAATACGGAACAAAAGAAAACGGTTGTCGTACAATTGCAGTTTGCCTTTTAATATAAAACCCCATCACGATTCGTAATGGGGTTTTATTTATCTATTAGAGATTAAACTTAGTCTCTACTGTTCAGTTTTGATAATAATCGTAAGAATTCCATATACAACCAAACTAATGTAATCATTAATCCCATAGCGCCGTACCATTCCATATATTTTGGCATTTTTCTACTAGCACCTTCTTCAATTTGATCAAAGTCCAAGAATAAATTCATGGCGGCAATTACAATTACAAAAACGCTAATTCCAATACTCATCATGGAATTTCCGTGGTGTACAGGTGTAAAACTAGTAAACAACGAAACCAACCATGAAATCAAATAATAAGTAGCAATGGCTAAAGTTGCAGCAATTACAATAGATTTAAATCGTTCAGTGACTTGCACAATTTTGAATTTGTACAATCCCAAACAAACAGCAAAAGTTACTAAAGTAGCTCCAACTGCTTGGGTGACAATTCCGGGAAATTTTAATTCGAAAATGGCCGAAATACCGCCTATGAATAAGCCTTCAAATACAGCATAACCAGGAGCTAAATATCCCGATAGTTGGGGTTTAAACGTTGCAATTACAACTAAGATAAGGCCCATAATTGCACCACCAATCATTGGAACCATCGGACTTTGTCCATTTGCTGCCATCCACCAAGTAATCATGGCTGCTGCGGTCAATAGTAAAAACAAAATTAAACTTTTGTTCATTGTACCAGCTATGGTCATGGTTTGTTCGTGACCAATTATAGTTGCTTCGTGAACCTCTTCTTTTGATGAAGTAAAGATTCTATTGTTTAAGAACGGGTTTTTAGAATTTGTACTCATAATTATTTTACATTTAGTGTATCAAAAGTAAATATATTTTGACAACTAAATGTTTAAATATTCATAAAATTTTGACAATAAAAAAGCCCTCGATTGGAGGGCTTTTATTAAAGATATAGAGTTTGTTATTCTATTTCAGATACTCTTAGAGTGTTTACCATTCCTTTGTCAGTAATTGGCATTGCTGCTAAGTTGATTAAGAAATCTCCTTTTTCAACAAAACCTTTTTGTCTAGCAATTTCATTCACATCCGTTACGGTATCATCTGTACTTACAGATTTAGCATAGTAAAAAGATTTAACTCCCCATAAAAGGTTCAATTGCGTTAGGATTCTTTTGTTAGATGTAAAAACTAAAATGTGTGCTGACGGTCTCCAAGATGAAATTTGGAAAGCGGTATAACCACTATTCGTTAAAGTACAAATTGCTTTTGCTTTGATCACATTAGCCATTTGTGCCGCGTGTTGACAAATTGTTTTAGTTATAAAACGATTCGTTCTAACTTGTGGTGTGTTTTGAGGCACTTTGATTAGTGGAGAATCTTCTACTGCTTCAATGATTTGTGTCATTTTTTGAATTACTTGTACAGGATAATTTCCTGCTGCTGTTTCTCCAGAAAGCATTACGGCATCAGCACCATCCATTACCGAGTTAGCAACGTCATTTACCTCTGCACGTGTTGGAGTTAAACTAGTAATCATCGTTTCCATCATTTGTGTTGCCACTATTACTGGAATACGAGCAGTTTTAGCTCTAACAATTAATTCTTTTTGTACCAATGGCACTTCGTGAGCAGGAAGCTCCACTCCTAAGTCACCACGGGCTACCATTAAAGCGTCACAGTAAGCTACAATTTTGTCCATATTCTCTAATGCTTCTGGCATTTCGATTTTGGCAATAATTGGAATTTTAAATTCTGAATGCTCAGCGATTAATTCTTGAAGGTCTTGCAAGTCTCTTGGAGTCTTCACGAATGAAAGCGCAATCCAATCTACTTGTTGACCAATAGCGAAAATTGCATCTGCAATATCTTTTTCAGTCAATGCTGGAAGTGAAATTTTAGTATTTGGAAGGTTAACTCCTTTTTTAGATTTCAATTCGCCACCTTGAATAACTTTGGCCACCACTTCTGTTTTCTTGTCAGTTGAAACAATTTCGAAAATTAATTTTCCATCGTCTAACAAAATTCTTTCCCCTGGATTTACATCGTTTGGAAAGTTTTGGTATTTCATGAAAACTCGTTCTTTTGTTCCAATGATATCTTCGGCAGTGGTAAACGTAATCAAATCACCGTCGTTTACTACTACTCCTTCTTCCATAACTCCAACACGAAGTTTAGGGCCTTGTAAATCGGCTAAAATACCTGTTGTATAACCGTATTCTTCATTGATGCTACGAATCGTACTGATACGCTCTTTAACATCATTATAATCAGCATGCGAAAAATTTATTCTAAATACATTAACTCCTGCCTCAATCATGTCTTTGATGATTTCTCTTGTACTACATGCAGGTCCAAGTGTGGCTACAATTTTTGTTTTTTTGTTTGTTTTAAGCATTTCTATTAAAAAATTAAATTGTTTTTAGATTTTATAGTTTCAGTCTCCACAACATAAACAGTTGAAAGACTTTTTATTGTTTTTAGTTTTTTTACGATTGCTTGTATTTCAAGATCATCATCACTTTCAATTTTTAAAAAATAATCCACTTTTTTCAGTTCGGGAAGCAAAAACACTTTTGTGGCAACTTCCTGACTACTATTGGAAAATAAATCTTGGTTTATTATTTCTTTTTGTCCAATAACTTCATTCTTGTTTTGAATTAAATTCCAAGAAATAAAATTATCTTCATCATCGAAGTAAAATCTCGAAAATTGAGTTTCTCCTTCTTTGATACTGATGAGAATTTCTTCTTTACTTTTACTTAAATTGACTGGTAGGTGCTGATTGATGAAATACGCCAATCGGTAATCTTCCAATGTTGTATGAATAGCCACTAAATGATAATCTATTTCGTCAAATTCGTCAAGATCTAATTTATGTATTGCCATTACATCGTAAAATGAGGTGTAAATATACTATTTCTGGCGTAGCTTGGTGCTTGTAAAGCCTGATGTTTTTGTTAAATTATCAACGAAAACGTTATAGATTGAAGAAAATCGTATTATTTTTTATCTATTTTTTCTTGAAATGCAAAATAGGCGCGTTGGGATGCTTTTTCTTCTGCTTTCTTTTTGGAAGTCGCACGGGCTTTAGCAACTACTTTTTCGTCAATGCTTAATTTAACACCAAATAGTCTTTCTCCATCAATCCCATTGTCTTCATAAATATCATAATGAAATTGTCTTTTTTCTTTTTG
>JAGOAF010000056.1 GCA_017984035.1 Flavobacterium sp. | reverse complement strand
AAACTATTCGAAATGGCATTCAAATACCCAATTAATGATTTTCTTTTGGGATGATTTTCAGGGAAGTAATCTAAAACATCTACTAATGCCATCACATACCATCCAATAGATCTTGACCAAAAGTTAGGAGAACAACCAGTCGTTTTATCGGCCCACGGCATTTGTTTACTTTCGTCCCAGCCGTGATACAACAATCCTGTTTTTGGATCAGTTGCATGCAACTGAATCAACTCAAATTGATAAGCAATATCATCTAACTTAACTCCGTTTTCAAATTGCGTAGTATATTGTGCATAAAAGGGCTCTCCCATGTACAAACCGTCTAACCACATTTGATTAGGATAGATTTTTTTATGCCAGAAACCACCACTTGCTGTTCTTGGTTGTTCTGTTATTTGTTTTCTCAACAATTGCATCACTTTTAAATAGCGAGTATCTTTAGTTGTTGTATACAAATTAAAGAGCAATCGACCAGCGGTAACCATATCAATATTATAAGTGTCAAATTTATACGAAGAAACCTCCCCATTTTGATCAATCGTAGCATCTGCATATTGTTTTATATAATTATAATACTTTTGATCATTTGTATTTTTATATAATGCTTCGAAAGAAGTTAATACCAATGCATGTACATAATCCCATTGTGGGGTCTTTTTATCGTCAATTTGATACGATTCTGGATGTCGTTTCATAATGGATAAAGCCATTCTTTCCGACCATTTCAATTGGTTTGAAATTTGAGCCGTTTCTTGAGCATTGAGCACAAAACCAGCCAGAACAACCAATAGGGTAATTATTTTTTTTGTGTTTAAAAGAAAGTTTTTCATTAGAATTTGATTTTAGTTTATTTATCTAGTTCAATAGCAGCCAATAAAAATGCCCCCAATCCATGCGAATTATCAGTTACCACTTTTTCACTCATATAATATTCATATGAGCCATCTCTATAGGGATTGCCACCAAGTCCGGCGCTTTTACACACTTGTGTAATATGCAATTCGCCATTCGCATCAACCTTAATTAATTTGGTAATTAAACCATTGAATCCATTTTGAGCAATTTTTTCAAAGTTTGAAGTCAAATACCCTTTATGCACTCCTTTTGCAATTGCATAAACAATCATGGAAGAACCTGAAGCTTCTAAATAATTTCCTTCACCCGTCTGTCTATTTGGTATTTGATACCAGAGTCCTGATGCATCTTGAAATTTTGAAATAGCAGTAGTTAATTCTTGTAAATGGGCAATTAACATTGCGCGTTTAGGATGATTTACAGGAAAATAATCCAAAACATCTACCAAAGACATCGCATACCATCCAATAGCTCTAAGCCAAATATGGGGTGCAGTACCTGTTTCTTTGTTAGCCCATGGCATTTGTTTACTCTCATCAAAAGCATGAAAAAACAATCCTGTTTTTGGATCTAAAGTGCGGTTATGCAATATTTGAAACTGATGCGCAACATCATCTAATTTACTACCATTTTCAAATGTAGTGGTGAATCTTGCATAAAAAGGTTGCCCCATGTACAAGCCATCAAGCCACATTTGATTAGGATAGATTTTTTTGTGCCAAAAACCGCCCGAAACCGTTCTTGGATGAGTATCAAATTGATTTCTTAAGGTTTTTAAAGCTGTTAAATATTTTGAATCCTTTGTTTTATCATACAATCCAAAAAGAATTTTTCCCGCATTGATAAAATCAATATTATGATCTTCTGGATTAAAATTTGGGAATCTGCCCTCTTTATCAATAAAAATATCTGCATAGTCCTTAACGTAATCGTAATAAATTTGCGAATTTTTCTGTGCATTTAATTTTTCAAAAGCAGTTAAAATCATCCCTATTTTATAATCCCACTTGGGCTCAGGATGATAGTCGATTTGCCAAGCTTTTGGATGTCTTTTAATTATTGAAAGAGCCATTCGCTCGGACCATTTAAGATTTGAAGAAATGGTTTGGTTACTTTCTTGTGCATCTAATTTGAAATGGAACAAAAGAAATAGACAAATAAAAACAATTAAATAGACACTCTTTTTCATCTTATTAAAGATTATTATTACGGTTCAAAACTTTTAATTTTTCATCTAAATAAGTGATGAATGCTTCTTTACTTTTGATCCCATTCGGTTCTTGCTCCCAAGCACCCAGAAAATAAAAATCAACTGCTTTTGTAGTCGGTTTGAAAAGTAATAGATAATCAAACTCAGCATCTTCCTCTTTTTCAATAGTTGTAGTTTGATAAAAAATTGCCATTCCTAATTGGTCTGGAACTAACGATTGTTTACCGTAAGTAGCTAAATAAGCCCATTTTTTATTGGCACTTTGTTTTCTATAAACTTCTGTGTTTTTTTGTTTTACAATTCCAGTACAAATCCCTGCAATAGCTTTTGAGGGTTGTATACGATGTTTTGTATAGCGTTGATCAGGACTAATTGTTAATTCAGAAGTGAAATTAATTTTATCTGAAGCTGTTTTCCAACCAAAATAATTCACTTTTACCACTGAATTCTTAGCTGTATTAGCAACCGTCGCAATGGTGGAATCCACTTCGTAAAAATGTAATCTTTCGTTGTTCAAATAACGGTCAATCGATCCTATTCCAATTCCTTTTCCTGCTTTTAGAATATCAGAACCCCAATCGCTCATTTCATGATATGAATCAAAACCATCTTGCCCAACATTAGGCAAAATTATATTTTCTGTTTTCTTGCCAAAAATATCAATGGCATTGCGCCAATCCAAATACAAGCGGTAACCAATTTGATTACTCTCCCAACCTGGCCCTTCATAGCGAATGTCAAACGAATGGTCGGTATGCTCGGGAGCTAATTTTAGTTTTTGAACATTTTTAAACGTTCCCCCAATGTACTTTCTGCCTTCCCATTTACCACCCTCTTTAACAGAAACTTCTGCATATGTTTTTTGATTTATAGATTGGCTTAACATAGAATGAAATTGAACCGAAACTGTACTTAAAAATACAACGAGTACTAACTTTTTTTTCATAATTATAATTATTTAATATTTAAAAAAAGGGACGTGATTTCACATCAGTCCCCAATAAATCAAATTCAAAATTGTAACAATCTTGTATTTTGTTTGTAATCTAATTATTTTTTGGACTTTCCATCAAATGACCGTTAATGTAGGTGTTGATTAATTTTACACCTTCAACATTTTCTATTAAATAATCCGTTTCGACTTGTTCAATGGTAACATCTTGAAATCGAATATTCTTTATTGGATACCCTTTATGTCCTTTGGCTAAAATACCATATAATCCTCCGTTCTTGACGGTTGAATTTTCAATAAATATATTTTGAACTTGAGGCATATAATTACCTGTTTGGTTTCCATGCACGCCATAATGTAAATCAATACCAAGAACAGATTCTTTTACTTCGCCTACTTTAATGTTTCGCACAAAAACGTTTTCAATCAAACCTCCTCTTCGCGAATTGGATTTGATTCTTATAGCCCTATCTAACTCTGGACTATCCATCAAACAATTTTCAACATAGACATTTCTTACACCAGCCGAGATTTCACTTCCAATTGTAACTCCTCCATGACCATCATACATTTTACAATCTTGAACAATGATATTTTCACTCTTTATTGCAACTCGTCTACCATCATTATCTCTACCAGATTTTATAGCGATACAGTCATCTCCAGTATCAAAAGTGGTGTTTTTTATCCATACGTTTTTAGAATATTCTGGATCACAACCATCGTTATTTGGCCCATGACTTTTAATAGTTACGCCGTCAACAATAACGTTCACTGATTTTATAGGATGAATTACCCAAAAAGGAGTATTTACAATTTTAACCCCTTCGATCATAGCATTAGTGCATTCGAAAAATTCAATAAAATTAGGTCGCAAATAATGTCCTTTCCCAAAAACCCTTTCAGCTACTGGAATACCATTATCAGCCATTTCCATTAATTTACTCACATCCGCTTTTTGATTAGGAGTGTCTTTTTTCCAACCGTATCTCGGACTGCTACACCATGGCCACCAATTCTCATTGCTACTTTGTCCATTCAGAGTTCCTTTACCTGTAACTGCAATATTTTTTTTGTTGAAGGCGTATATAAGAGGGGAATAATTCATTAATTCAGTTCCTTCAAATGAAGTATGAACAATTGGATAAACAGATGGGTCAGTGCTAAATAAAATTTCAGCTCCTTCTGCCAAATGAAAATTTACATTACTCTCCAAATGAATTGGACCTGTAAAGAATTTTCCTGCAGGAACTAAAACAATCCCACCTCCCTTACTAGAACATTTTTGTATCGCTTTTTTAATTGCAATCGTATTATCAAAAATCCCATCAGGCTTAGCTCCAAAATCTAAAACATTATAAGTTTTGGCTGGAAATACAGGTGCAGTAATTCCTTTTAATATTTCAGGCAACTTTGACCAAGCTTCTCTTGAGGTAACTACTTCCTGACCTTTAGAAGATAAAATAAATAAAAACAACAAGCCGAAAGAAAGATAAAATCTAGACTTAGATTGACTTGGAATAAAAACTTGATAAAATCTTTTCATAAAAAAATAGATTGAAATTACTGTAATCGATTACACAAATCTAATGATTAAATTCAAAAAAGACAAAAAAACAGATTTAAATTAATAGATAATAAATTAAATCTAACATAAATTTTGATTAACTTTAAATTTATTACGAACAAATTAAACATTTCCCAAAACCCATTATTTTTGTAAAATAGTTTTAAAAATACACTATTAATAACATTAAAATATATTTTTGCTACTTTTACCAAACTCACATAGTTAAAAAATGTCTGAAAAAGTTACCATCTATGATATTGCCAAAAAACTTGATATAACAGCTGCAACTGTATCTCGAGCTTTAAACAATAATCCTAAAATTAGTCCCGCTACAAGAAAATTGGTCTTAGAAGCAGCGGCTAAAATGAATTACAAACAAAATAAATTGGCACAAGCACTTCGCAGTGGTAAAAGCAACAATGTCGGGGTTATTGTACCAAGAATTGACAGTAACTTTTTCGCCTCTGTTATTCGTGGTATTGAAGAAGAATTACATCCAGAAGGATATCATGTAATTATTTGCCAAACACATGAAGATGAAAAAAGAGAAATCGAAAATATCAATACACTTCTAAATGCTCAGGTTGATGGAATTCTTATGTCTATATCCAATGTAAGTTCAGAAAATGAGCATATTATTAAACGAGTAATTGCTAAAAATGTTCCTTTGGTTTTTTTCGATAGAAAAATGAATGTAGATGGAGTGAGTTCGGTTACAATTAATGACTTTGAAGGTGGTTATATCGCAACAAAACATTTAATAGACCAAGGATGTACAGCAATTGCACATTTGGCAGGTGACCAATCTTTAGAAATTTATCAAAATCGTTTCCAAGGATATAAACAAGCATTGCTAGATAACGGCTTCCCTTTCAAAGAGGAATATGTTTTGAGAACCAAAAGTAATGTTGATGCTGGAATAGATGCCGCAAAAAAACTTTTGCAATTAGGCAATCCCCCGAATGCCATTTTCTCATCCAGTGATTTTGCTGGTCTGGGTGCCATTCAAGAAATAAAAGAACAAGGGATAAAAATTCCAAAAGAATTTTGTGTAGTAGGTTTTGGAAACGAACCTTTTACCAAATTTATGGAACTATCCATTTCTTCTGTAGATCAGTCTCCAATGGAAATGGGCAAAATGGCCGCTAAAGTATTCCTAGAACAAATCAATAGTACAGAGCAATTAAAAATTGAGAAAAAAGTAGTGTTAGTTCCTGAATTGCTTAAAAGGAAATCGTCTAACAAATTAAAATTATAAAAAAAGGGAGCTTAAATTAGCTCCCTTTTTGTTAATTATAATGATACCCCTCGTTTCCACGGAATAAAATCATTTTGATTTAATATTGCTGCTTTAGTCTTAATTTCTCCACTAGCAACTTTAATAATATATTCTAACATTTC
>JAGOAF010000026.1 GCA_017984035.1 Flavobacterium sp. | reverse complement strand
ACCACAAACCGATGCTCTAACCAGCTGAGCTACAACCACCATTTGTATAACGGGTGCAAATATAGCACAATTGTTCTCTTTCGCAAAGAAAATTTTAAAAAAATATCCCGATTTTAAATCAAATCTCCTAAGCTATTGACAGCCAAATACCTTTCTACAGTAAATCCTTCTGCGTGGGCTACTCCTACTAATCGTCCTAAATCTTGTGTACGGTAATTTAAACTTTCTAAAAAGTTTTTGCTCGTAATTGGCGATTCCGGTTCGTTGGATTTAGGATCATGAAATTGAGATTTATATGCTAAAATAGCGGCTACTTTTTTATCAGTATATCCTGTAATATCGACTACAAAATCGGGTTTAATATCATTCCACTGAATGTAATGAAAGACTAATTTTGGGCGCCACGCTTGTTGCATTTGCCCGTCTAATTGGGTTTCTATTCTCATCAACCCTGATAAAAAACAAGCATCCGAAACCAATTGACTGCCTTTGCCATGGTCAATATGTCGATCCTCAATCGCATTGCATAAAACAATCTCCGGTTGGTATTTGCGAATCATTTTTATTACTTCCAATAGATGCGTTTCATCATTCACAAAAAAACCATCTCTAAAACTAAGATTTTCACGAATTGAAACACCCAGAATTTGAGCTGAAGCAGCGGCTTCTTGATCGCGCAAATCGGCAGAACCACGCGTACCTAATTCACCACGAGTCAAATCTACAATTCCCACTAATTTACCTAAGGCGATTTCTTTCAAAATAGTACCTGCGCAACCCAATTCAACATCATCTGGATGTGCTCCAAAAGCCAGTATATCTAATTTCATCTTGATACCGTTTTACTTTTAATTATATTATACGTTTCATAGTCATGGACTTATTCACGCTTTCTTTCCATTCTTTTTCAGGAATACTATCTTTTGTAATACCACAACCCATATACAAATGCGCCACATTATTTTCAATTTGCATACAACGCAAATTTACAAACAAATCCGATGCAAAGTTGCGATTCAATTCACCTAAAAAACCCGTGTAAAAACTACGTTTGTAATTTTCATTGGCTTCAATAAAAGCTTTCGAAATTGCCTTAGGAACGCCACAAACCGCCGGAGTAGGATGCAATAACTGAATCGCTTTTTTTAAATTTAACTCTTGTCCAAACACACCTGAAATATCGGTTTTGATGTGCCATAGACTTCCCGCTTTAACGCTATAGGCTTCTGAAACATGAACCTCGGCACCTACTTCTTTTAATTTTGAAACAATATAATCAGTTACAAATTGTTGTTCTTCTTGTTCTTTTTGTTGCCAAACAACAGTTGCTGCGCCTGTGTCTTTTTGCGTTCCCGCCAAAGCCATAGTTTCAAACGAATTAGAATTTGCATTCAATAATTGTTCCGGACTAGCTCCTAACCAAGTTCCAATTTTAGGATGGTGGAAACAATACACAAAAGCGGAACGGTATTGGGCTACCAATTTTTTAAAAGTAGTACCTAAATCGAAATGTTCGAGAGCAACACTTTCCTTTCGTGAGACCACACCTTTTTGGAATTCACCAGTATGAATGGCCTGAATTCCTTTGCTTACCAAATCTTGAAAGTTGGCTTGCGCCGAGATATCATTGCCAAAATCAACTTCATTTTGCGGAATCGTTTCTGAGTTCGAAATCCAATCTTCGCTCCATTGTTCTGATGCATTATCTGGAATAATGTAGTTTTGACTTCCGTCAAAAGAAGCAAAAACAAAGCCTTTTTCAGTAAAATCTTGTATTTCATACAAACTATCATTTTGCTGAAGCAACCCCAAAACGGTATCCGAATTTGGCTTACAATACACCACAAAAGGTAAGTTTTGTTGGTGATGATGAAGCATTTTATCGACTAATGAAATCATAGGAATGTTTTCTAATTATTCGATTTTTCGTTTAGGCAACACCATATTAGTCAGTTTACAAAGGGAGATTAAACTTCCGTTTTCATCCACAATTCGAATTTCCCAAAGATGGATACTCCTCCCCTTGTGCATAATTTTGGCAGTAGCAGTAACTATTCCGTTGCGTTTTGATTTCAAGTGGTTGGCCGAAATTTCAATACCTCGCACTTCAAACAAATCCGAATTAACAAACAACATAGACGCCGCACTGCCCACGCTTTCTGCCAAAGCGACTGTAGCACCACCGTGTAACAATCCCATGGGTTGATGTACTGAAGGATTAACAGGCATAGTAGCTACCAAGAAATCTTCGCCAGCATCCACATATTCAATAGCCAAAGTACCCATCAAAGTAGTTGTTGCAAACCCATTACAGTAGGCTAATATTTTTTGTTTGTCAAATGTCATAGTATGAATTTTAAAGATGTAAAAATAGGATATAAATAACAAGTCCTAAAATAAAATGAAATAAAGATATGGCTTGAAACCAATAATCAATTTGTTTCCACAATAATTTTCTAATTATTCGTTATTTTTACCAAAAACTTAATTCATGCAACTGAATCGATTGTTATTGCTTATCGGAATCCTAGTGTCAGCTTGTGCTTGCCGTTCCGATTTTGATACGGTTTCCTCCAAAGGGGATTTAGTTTTTTCTCAAGACACGATTTTTTTAGACACCGTTTTTAGTTCTATTGGCTCAAGTACATTTCAACTCAAAGTCTACAACAAAAGTAACCAAGACATTTCCATTCCTTCGATTCAATTGGGCAAAGGATTAAGTTCCAAATACCGAATGACCGTTGACGGCATGTCGGGTAATCAAGGCAAACAATTTCAAGACGTGACACTTTTAGCCAAAGACAGTCTCTATATTTTTATCGAAACCACTGTCAGTGCAGCTGATGCCAATCCAACTGATTATCTGTACACTGACCAAATTCAATTTGGCAGTGGAGCCAACCTTCAAAAGGTAGAATTAGTAACTTTGGTAAAAGATGCTGTTTTACTTTTTCCACAACGATTATCCAACGGAAGAAAAGAAACAATTCCCGTTGGAAACAAAACGGTAGAAGGTTTTTATCTGGACGATACTGAATTGCATTTTACCAATCAAAAATCCTATGTAATCTATGGCTACGCTGCGGTTTATTCAGGTAAAACAGCAATTTTTGATGCAGGAGCCAGAGTCTATTTTCATGCCAATTCTGGATTGATTATAGGTCATAACGCATCGCTACAAATCAATGGAAGAAAATCTACTACTAGCCAATTGGAAAACGAAGTTGTTTTCCAAGGTGACCGACTCCAATCAGACTACGCCAATGTTCCTGGACAATGGGAAACCATATGGTTTAACGAAGGAGCAACAAACAATAGTATCAACCATTTGACCATTAAAAATGCGTCCATTGGCTTGTGGATTCAAAATAACAATGGAACCGAGGTAGCCATAAAAAACACGCAAATCTATAATTCAACCCACTACGGAATTTTAGCCCAAAATGGAAAAATAAATGCTGAAAATTTGGTAATCAATACTGCTGGAGAAGCCGCTTTAACTTGCGAATATGGAGGCAATTATGCTTTCACTCATTGTACTTTTAACAACAATTGGAATAGTTCCAACCAAATGGCGGTGACTTTAAGCAATTTCAAATTAGGTGCCGTTCCTGAAACAAATGCCCTCAGCAAAGCTAGTTTTAACAATTGCATCATTTATGGGTCGTACACCAGCGAGTTAGCACTGAACAAAAAAACGGGAGCTGCATTTGAATACCAATTCAACAATTGCTTGATTAAAATGGATACAAAAACCGCTGCAGCTAATCCATTATACCAATTTACTAATGATGCCTTGCATTACAACACAATTTTCTTAAATCAAGACCCGAAATTTCAGAATAGTTCAAAAAACAAACTCAATATCGATGGAAGTTCATCGGCTGTTGCCAAAGGAAATGCTACTTATTTAATTCCGCTAGACATTAATGGAAATACGCGAACATCACCACCTGATTTAGGTGCTTACCAAAGTAAACCTTTTGTTAACTAATTTTTAATAAGTCTTTACTTTTGGTATTTGTCTGAACTGTTTATTTACACTAAATTTGCAACGCAATACAACAAACTCAACACAATGATTCATTTCTTTGAAAACCAAAGTAAAACTGTTTTTGCCGTTCAAACTAGCAATCCCGAAACTTCGGGAGAAATTTCGGCTGAAGACATTTCAAAACTAAACTGGCTTTTTGCCGACGCGCATAAAATTGAGAAATCCGTACTAGCGGATTTTTTTATTGGTCCCCGCGCCACTATGATAACGCCTTGGAGTACCAATGCGGTTGAAATTACTCAGAACATGGGTATTTCAGGAATCATTCGAATTGAAGAATTTTATCCAGCATCAGAAGATTTCACTGATTTTGATCCGATGCTTTCACAAAAATATACCGAATTACACCAAGATATTTTTACCATCAATGTTACTCCAGAACCTATTTTGGAAATTGAAAATATTGATGCCTATAACAAAAAAGAAGGTTTGGCATTAAGCCCTGAAGAAGTAGAATACTTGGATAATTTAGCTGCTAAATTGGGCAGAAAATTAACTGATTCTGAAATTTTTGCTTTTTCACAAGCCAACTCAGAGCACTGTCGTCATAAAATTTTCAACGGAACTTTCGTGATTGATGGTCAAGAAAAAGAAACCTCTTTATTCAAATTAATCAAGAAAACTTCTCAAGAAAATCCAAACGATATTGTATCGGCTTACAAAGACAATGTCGCATTTATTAAAGGCCCAAGGGTAACCCAATTTGCTCCAAAAAGTGCTGACAAACCTGATTTTTATGAAGAAAAAGAATTTGATTCGGTTCTTTCATTAAAAGCCGAAACGCATAACTTCCCAACTACAGTGGAGCCTTTCAACGGTGCTGCTACAGGTTCTGGGGGAGAAATTCGCGATCGTTTAGCAGGTGGCCAAGGTTCGTTACCATTAGCCGGAACTGCAGTTTACATGACTTCGTATTCTCGATTGGAAAACAATAGAAATTGGGAAAATGGTGTTGCCGAAAGAAAATGGTTGTACCAAACACCAATGGACATTTTAATCAAAGCTTCGAATGGGGCTTCTGATTTTGGCAATAAATTTGGCCAACCACTTATTACTGGTTCGGTTTTAACTTTTGAACACCAAGAAAACAACCGCAAAATTGGGTATGATAAAGTAATCATGCAAGCAGGCGGAATTGGGTATGGAAAATTAGATCAAGCGATCAAACACAAACCACAGGAAGGCGATAAAATCGTTATTTTAGGGGGTGAAAATTATAGAATTGGAATGGGTGGTGCTGCGGTTTCATCAGCTGATACTGGTGCTTTTGGTTCAGGAATTGAATTGAATGCCATCCAACGTTCGAATCCAGAAATGCAAAAACGTGCAGCTAATGCCATTCGTGGTTTGGTAGAAAGTGATCAAAATCCTATCGTATCCATTCACGATCACGGTGCCGGTGGACACTTGAACTGTCTTTCGGAATTAGTGGAAGAAACAGGAGGTTTGATTGATTTAGACCGACTACCAGTGGGAGACCCTACCCTTTCGGCAAAAGAAATTATTGGTAACGAATCTCAAGAAAGAATGGGATTGGTTATTGGTAAAAAAGATATTGACACCTTACAACGCATTGCCGACAGAGAACGTTCGCCAATGTACCAAGTGGGTGATGTAACCAATGATCATCGTTTTACTTTCGAATCTAAATCTACAGGTTTAAAACCTATGGATTATGCTTTGGAAGATTTCTTTGGTAGTTCGCCAAAAACCATCATGACTGACAAAACGGTTACGTATAACTATAAAAACGTTCAATACGATGCGACGCAATTTACTTCCTATTTAAAAGAAGTATTGCAGTTAGAAGCTGTAGCTAGTAAAGACTGGTTGACCAATAAAGTCGATCGTTGTGTAGGTGGAAAAGTAGCCAAACAACAATGTGTTGGTCCGTTACAATTGCCTTTGAACAATTGCGGGGTTATGGCCTTGGATTATAATGGCAAAGAAGGAATTGCAACTTCAATTGGTCACGCACCCATTGCTGCTTTAATTGACCCTGTAGCAGGAAGTAGAAACGCTATAGCTGAATCTTTATCCAATATTGTTTGGGCACCAATCAAAGACGGATTGAAAGGAATTTCCTTATCAGCTAACTGGATGTGGGCCTGTAAAAATGAAGGAGAAGACGCGCGTTTGTATGCCGCGGTAGAAGGATGTTCTGAGTTTGCCATCGAATTAGGAATCAATATTCCAACTGGAAAGGATTCGCTTTCGATGAAACAAAAATACCCTAACGACGAAGTAATTGCGCCAGGAACTGTTATTATTTCAGCGGGTGGAAATTGTACCGATATTAAAAAAGTAGTGGAACCTGTTTTACAAAAAGACGGTGGATCTATCTATTACATCAATTTGTCTCAAGATCAATTTCAATTAGGAGGTTCTTCTTTTGCGCAGATTTTAAATACAATTGGATCTGAAACTGCAACCATAAAAGATGCCGCTTTCTTCAAAAAAGCATTCAATACGATTCAAGAATTAATTGGAGATAACCAAATTGTTGCTGGACACGACATTGGAAGTGGTGGTTTAATTACCACCCTTTTAGAACTCTGTTTTGCTGATGTGAATTTGGGAGCACAATTGGATTTTAATGCTTTTGCAGAAAAAGACTTGATTAAAATCTTATTCGCTGAGAATATTGGATTGGTGTTACAAGCAAAATCAGATGCGGTTGTTGAGGCCAAATTAAATGCCAACAAGATTGAGTTTTTCAAAATTGGAAACGTAAACAATACGGCTACATTAGAAATAGCGAATTGGAAATTAGACATCGCAGAATACCGTGATGTTTGGTTTAAAACTTCGTATTTGTTAGACCAAAAGCAAGCTAAAAACGGAACCGCAAAAGAGCGTTTCGACAATTATAAAAATCAAGCACTTCAATTTAGTTTTCCAACTCATTTTACGGGTAAAAAACCAGTTGTAGATGCGAGCAAACCACGTCCAAAAGCTGCGATTATTCGTGAAAAAGGTAGTAATTCTGAACGCGAAATGGCCAATGCCATGTACTTGGCTGGATTTGATGTAAAAGACGTTCACATGACCGATTTGATTTCGGGACGTGAAACTTTGGAAGACATTCAGTTTATTGGAGCCGTTGGTGGATTCTCTAACTCTGATGTTTTAGGATCAGCTAAAGGTTGGGCAGGAGCCTTTTTATACAATGAAAAAGCAAAAACGGCTTTAACCAATTTCTATAAAAGAGAAGATACTTTATCTGTAGGGATTTGCAACGGTTGTCAATTGTTAATGGAATTGGAATTAATCAATCCAGAACATGAAGTACACGGAAAAATGCACCACAACAACAGTCATAAACACGAAAGTATTTTTACTTCGGTAAAAGTGCAAGAAAACAACTCCGTAATGCTTTCTAATTTAGCGGGTAGCACTTTAGGGGTTTGGGTATCGCATGGTGAAGGAAAATTCAACTTACCATTAGGAGAAGAAAAGTATAACATTGTTGCCAAATACGGTTACGAAGGTTATCCAGCCAACCCAAATGGTTCTGACTATAATACGGCTATGCTTTGTGATGCAACAGGTCGTCACTTGGTAATGATGCCTCATATTGAGCGGTCTATTTTCCAATGGAACTGGGCCAATTATCCAAAAGATCGAAATGATGAAGTTACTCCTTGGGAAGAAGCCTTTGTCAATGCCAGAAAATGGATTGAGAATAAATAAAAAAAGCGACCAAATGGTCGCTTTTTTTATTTGAAAATTTAGTGGTCTGCTAATTTTTTATCCATAACCCTTGCCATATAATCTTGCAAATAGGCTTTGCACTTCAACTCCATTTGATTCATTTCTGAATTTCTTTTGGCAATTAAATTGTGTTTTAAATCTTTATCATTTTTATCATAAAAGCCAACCACTTTATTTCCGTCAAAAGTACAGATGTAATTACCACTCATGAATTGGTACAAATTAGAAGAGTAGCGAATAACAAAGGGTTGAATTTGCTTGTCTCCTACTAAACTCCTTCCCCAGCTTCTAAATGGTTTATTATACCCTATAAGATCCAATATAGTCGGATACAAATCAATTTGCTGTGCATAGGCAGCTGATTCTCCAATTAACTTAGAATTAGGTTGGTAAATCATCATAGCTACCGCATTCTTATTCATTTCTTTCTTATACTCATCATAGTAAATGGTGTTACCATGATCACCTACAAAAACAAAAATGGTGTTCTTAAACCAAGGTTGTTTCTTTGCAGAAGCAAAAAACTGTTGCAATGCAAAATCGGTGTAGCCAATACATTGATGAATATTGACATCTCCTTTAGGAAATTTCCCTTTATATTTATCAGGAACTTGATAAGGCTCATGGGAAGTGACCGAAAAAAGCGTAGCCATAAAAGGCTGTTTCTCTTTACTAATTGTAGTATTGAAATATTGAAAAAATGGTTCGTCCCAAATACCCCACACCCCATCAAAATCAGCATCATTATTATATTCATTCTTTCCATAATAATGATCAAATCCTAAAATATTGGCGTAGCCTAAAAATCCCATAGAACCATTTGGCGCACCATGAAAAAATGAAGTAGCATATCCTTCACTTTTTAATGTAGAAACTAAAGATTCCGTTTTTTGTTTAGGATAAGGTGAAGAAGTAAACGCATCTTTAAAAGATGGAATTCCTGCCAAAACAGATGACATCGCATGAATGGATTTATAACCATTGGCATAAGCATTGGTGAAAATCAAACTGTGTTGCGCTAACGAATCAACAAAGGGCGTATATCCTTTATACTTCGGGATTGTAGTGTTTTTATTGAACGATCCAAAATATTCTTTGGCATTACTTTCTAGAATAAAGAGCACCACATTGGGTTTTGATTTTGTATTATTTTGATAGTGCTTTATAGGTTGTACCAAAGAATCAATTGTAGATTGATTCACAAAATGCAGCTTCTTGAAATTATTACTAAACAGTGTTCGAATCAAAGCAAAAGGCGTATTCAAAACCACATCGGCTTGGGAAACATTTTTCACATCACGACTGGCATCAATTAAATTAATGGGTCGGGTGCTCTTTTTAAAATCACCACGAATACCTCCAATTATTAATGTCGAAATCACTAAAAAACCAACCACCGAAGTTCCGAAATAAGTGATCCCTTTATGAGAAGGTGCGTTTAGTACAGATACTTTTTTGTAAAGATAAATCCACACATAAGAAACAACGAAAAACAACACGAATACATGCCAATAATGGAGTAGAAAATTACTCAGCAATAGCAATTTATTACTCTCATGTTTTAAAGAATCTAGTGCCGCAATAGTTGATCTTCCAAAATTAAAGCGGTAATAAATAAAATCAACAAAATTAGTAGCATAGCCCAACAGATTGGGAATGAAGTACAAATAAAATAAAAAGGCTTGGTACTTTTTAGTGTGATTAATTCGTAAAGGAAGAATCGAAAAAACAATAAACAACAAATTCAAATACAAAATCGAAGCTGTGTCAAAGGTCAAACCATGGTAACACATACTCGCAATATCTATTACTCCATCAATTTGAATTAAATTCCGATTGTAAAAAAAGAATAACAAACGAGCAATAGTATAAAAAAAATACGCCAGTAAAATTCTGTAGCATACTACTTTATATTCCTCAAATCTTGGAAATCGTTTCATATTTGTTTTAAAAAATTCATTGGACAAAATTAGGTAATTCATACAAAGAATTTTAAATTATAAATAAATATTGCAAATCAGTTTAAATTAATTAATTTGCATCAAATTTTTACCAAATGATTTCAATAACACGACTTTTTGACTTCCCTTACTATCAGCTAGAAAACTTCAATATTTCTGATGCTTTAGTGACCAAACAAGATGGGAAATGGATCAAAACATCTACCGAAGAATATATAGCAAAGGCTAATGCAATATCAAGAGCTCTGGTGGAAATGGGAGTTCAAAAAAATGATAAAATTGCTATCATTTCAACCAATAATAGAACCGAATGGAATATCATGGACATTGGTGTATTACAAACCGGTGCTCAAACCATTCCTATTTATCCTACTATTTCAGAAGAGGATTATGAATATATTTTGAATCACTCTGAATCAATGTATTGCTTCGTATCTGATGAAGAAGTATTACGCAAAGTAAATGCGATCAAATCCAATGTTCCTACTCTAAAAGAGGTCTATTCGTTCAATACTATTACTGGTTGTAAGCACTGGAGCGAATTATTGGATTTAGGAAAAAATGAAACCAATCAAAAATTGGTAGAAGAACGAAAAAATGCAGTTATTCCATCTGATTTAGCTACTATAATTTATACTTCTGGAACTACTGGCAGGCCTAAAGGAGTTATGCTTTCACATAACAATATTGTTTCCAATGTAATTAATAGCGCACCGAGAATCCCTTTTGAAAAGGGAAAAAGTCGTGCCTTAAGTTTTCTTCCAGTTTGTCATATTTTCGAACGAGTGATTTTGTATTTGTACCAATATTATGGAGTGTCCATTTACTTTGGTGAATCTATTGATAAAATAAGTGACAATATTAAAGAGGTAAAACCGAATGTCATGTCGGCAGTACCCCGATTATTAGAAAAAGTATACGATAGTATCATTGCAAAAGGAACGCTTCTTACAGGTATCAAAAAGAAACTTTTCTTTTGGGCAATCGAATTAGGATTACGTTACGAACCCTATGGTGCTAATGGCGCATGGTATGAATTCCAACTTAAAATAGCACGCAAATTGATCTTTAGCAAATGGAAAGAAGGTTTAGGAGGGAATTTAGATTTAATGGTGTCCGGTAGTGCCGCTTTACAAACTCGATTAGCTCGTATTTTTGCAGCAGCAGAAATTCCTGTAATGGAAGGTTATGGTCTAACCGAAACTTCTCCTGTAATCACAGTAAATGATACTCGAAATTTTGGTTTTAGAATAGGTACTGTAGGAAAAGTTATTGATGGATTAACCGTAAAAATTGCCGAAGATGGTGAAATTCTTTGCAAAGGACCCAACGTGATGATGGGCTATTACAAAGATGAGAAACTTACTTCGGAAGTGATGACTGACGGTTTTTTCCATACTGGAGATATTGGTGAATTTGATGCAGATGGTTTCCTTAAAATTACGGATCGTAAAAAAGAAATGTTCAAAACGTCTGGTGGAAAATACATTGCCCCACAGTTAATTGAAAATACAATGAAGCAATCGCGCTTTATTGAACAAATTATGGTAATTGGAGATGGTCAAAAAATGCCAGCCGCTTTTATTCAACCTAATTTTGAGTTTTTAAAAGAATGGGCTAAAATTCATAAAATTACCATTGGAACTACAAATGAGGAAATCGTTTCAAACTCTAAAGTAATTGAACGCATTCAAGAAGAAGTAGATAAATTAAATGAAAAATTTGGAAATTGGGAAAAAATTAAACGATTTGAACTTACTCCTGATTTGTGGAGTATTGAAGGAGGTCATTTAACCCCAACACTCAAGTTAAAAAGAAAAGTAGTCATGGAAAAATACTTAGATTTATTTAATAAAATATACAACTAAAAAACATTTTCTATATTCAAAACTCTCTGATACAATGTGTCAGGGAGTTTTTTTTTGAAAAAAAATTAATTTTATTATGCATGCATAGTATTTATTTCCTACATTTGAATCGTTACTATAAAATAAATGAAAGACAAAACTATAGATTATATTCTCAGAGCTACTTGGCAAGCAGTGTCTAGAATGTACAATGAAGAAGCTGCAAAATATGGTGCCACTATGGCAACTGGATTTGTTTTATTAAGCATTGATAAAGATAAAGGTA
Organism: Flavobacterium sp.; assembly: GCA_017984035.1. Next base: position 8,447 of record JAGOAF010000026.1, on the reverse strand, counting down.
CGCCATCGACAACTTTAGGGCCCAAAATGGGAATGGAAGCAACAAGTCTTACCCGTACCTTAAAATCGATGGAAGAAAAAGGCTTAATCATTCGCAAAAAAAATCCTTTAGATGGACGGGGAGTTTTAATTTATTTAACCGATTTAGGCAAAGAAAAAAGAGAGCTTTCAAAAAGCACAGTGCTTAAATTTAATGAAACCATAAAACAATACGTTTCTCAAGATAAACTGAACCATTTTATGGAAGTATCAGAAACGATAAACGAATTAATACAAGAAAAAAACATATTTAATCAAACGGATATATTAAACGATGAAACGAATCATTAAAAAAGTAGCGGTTGTAGGTTCTGGGATAATGGGTTCTGGAATTGCCTGTCATTTAGCTAACATTGGATTAGAGGTTTTACTTTTAGACATTGTACCCAACTCTTTGACCGAAGCGGAAGAAAAAAAAGGATTGACTTTAGAAAGTAAAGTGGTTCGCAACAGGATGGTTAACGATCATTTGGCAAATGCCTTAAAATCGAAACCATCTCCTATTTATAATATAAAATTTGCCAACCGCATAACTACTGGAAATACTTCAGATGACATGCCTAAATTGGCTAGTTGCGATTGGATTATCGAAGTTGTAGTAGAACGATTGGACATTAAAAAATTAGTATTCGAACAAATCGACAAGTACAGAAAACCAGGTACTTTAGTTACTTCAAATACCTCTGGAATTCCAATTCAATTTATGAGTGAAGGCCGTTCTGATGATTTTCAAGCGCATTTTTGTGGAACCCACTTTTTTAACCCAGCACGTTACCTCAAATTATTCGAAATCATTCCTGGACCAAAAACTAATCCAGAAGTCTTGGATTTCTTAACTGAATATGGTTCTAAGTTTTTAGGAAAAACTTCGGTAGTTGCCAAAGATACTCCTGCCTTCATTGGAAACCGAATTGGAATTTTTGGTATCCAAAGTTTGTTCCATTTGGTTAAAGAAATGGCCTTAACTGTTGAAGAAGTAGATAAATTAACCGGACCGGTTATTGGTCGTCCAAAATCAGCTACATTTAGAACAGTTGATGTAGTGGGTTTAGATACTTTGGTTCATGTAGCTAACGGATTGTATCAAAACTGTCCAAACGACGAAGCGCACGACTTGTTCCAGTTACCTGATTTTATTTCCAAAATGATGGAAAATAATTGGTTAGGAAGTAAAACTGGTCAAGGTTTTTACAAAAAAGAAGGAAAAGAAATTTTAGCTTTAGACTTAAATACTTTAGAATATAGAGCCTCTAAAAGAACTTCCTTTGCTACCCTAGAGCTAACCAAAACTATTGACAAGCCTATTGATCGTTTCAAAGTGTTAGTAAAAGGAAAAGACAAAGCAGGTGAATTTTACAGAAAAAACTTCGCAGCTATGTTTGCCTATTGTTCGAACCGAATCCCTGAAATTTCAGACGATTTTTATAAAATAGACGATGCCATGAAGGCCGGTTTTGGATGGGAAAATGGACCATTCGAAATATGGGATGCCGTTGGGGTTGAAAAAGGAATTGAATTAATGAAAGCAGAAGGTTATTCACCAGCAGCTTGGGTTAATGATATGATTACATCAGGGAGTACTAGTTTTTATACTGTAAAAGAAGGCGCGACTTATTATTACAACATACCTTCAAAATCACAAACTAAAGTTCCTGGACAAGATGCATTTATCATTCTAGATAATATTCGCGAAAGCAAAAAAGTTTGGAGTAATAGTGGTGCTGTAATTCAACATTTAGGTGACGGAATATTAAACCTAGAATTCCAATCCAAAATGAATACGATTGGTGGCGATGTATTGCAAGCCATTAATAAAGCAATCGATTTATCTGAAAAGGAATACAATGGTTTAGTAATAGGAAATCAAGGAGCAAATTTCTCTGTAGGTGCCAATATTGGAATGATTTTCATGATGGCTGTCGAACAAGAATACGACGAATTAAACATGGCGATCAAAATGTTCCAAGACACGATGATGCGCGTGCGTTACTCAGCAACTCCTGTAATTGTTGCTCCTCACGGAATGACATTAGGTGGTGGTTGCGAAATGACCATGCACGCCGACCGTGTGGTAGCAGCTGCTGAAACCTATATTGGATTAGTAGAATTTGGCGTTGGTGTAATTCCGGGTGGAGGTGGTTCCAAAGAAATGGCCTTACGTGCTTCGGATTTATTTCACAAAAACGACGTAGAACTTAACGTGTTACAAGAATACTTCCTGACCATTGGAATGGCTAAAGTAGCTACCTCCGCTTATGAAGCTTTTGATATGGGTGTTTTACAAAAAGGCAAAGACATAGTAGTAGTCAATAAAGACCGACAAATTGCAGTTGCTAAACAAGTGGCACTTCAAATGGCTGAACAAGGTTACACCCAACCTATTCAAAGAAAAGATGTAAAAGTTTTAGGAAAACAAGCACTTGGAATGTTCTTAGTGGGAACTGACCAAATGCAAGCTGGTAAATACATCTCTGAACACGATAGAAAAATTGCCAACAAATTAGCCTATGTTATGGCGGGTGGCGATTTATCTGAACCAACTTTAGTTAGCGAGCAATACCTATTAGATATTGAGCGTGAAGCTTTCTTGAGTTTATGTACCGAGAGAAAAACATTGGAACGAATCCAATTTATGTTAACTAAAGGAAAACCGCTACGTAATTAATAATCTAATGCAATATCACAGATTGATCATCTGTGTTCCAAAAATATAAAAGATGAAAACAGCATATATAGTAAAAGCCTACAGAACTGCAGTAGGCAAAGCGCCAAAAGGAGTTTTTAGATTCAAAAGACCTGATGAATTGGCAGCAGAAACCATTCAATTTATGATGAATGAATTACCTGATTTTGATAAATCACGAATCGACGATGTGATGGTAGGAAATGCCATGCCAGAAGCCGAACAGGGTTTAAATGTTGGTCGTTTAATTTCATTAATGGGTTTAAAAGTTACTGATGTACCTGGTGTTACCGTAAATAGATATTGTGCCTCAGGTTTAGAAACTATTGGTATGGCAACAGCTAAAATTCAAAGTGGTATGGCCGATTGTATTATAGCTGGTGGTGCCGAAAGTATGTCGTTTATTCCAATGGGAGGTTACAAACCTACCCCTGATTATGCCGTTGCTGCTGCAGGAAATGAAGACTACTATTGGGGAATGGGATTAACGGCTGAAGCTGTAGCTAAACAATTTAATATTTCTCGTGAGGACCAAGATGAATTTGCTTTTAACTCACATCAAAAAGCATTAAAAGCCCAAGCTGAAGGAAAATTTGACCAACAAATTGTACCCATAAATGTGGAGCAAACCTTCATTAACGAAAACGGAAAGAAAGAAACCAAAACGTATACAGTATCCAAAGATGAAGGCCCAAGAGCAGATACAAATTTGGCTGCATTGGGTAATTTAAAACCAGTGTTTTCAGCTGATGGAAGTGTGACAGCCGGTAACTCATCACAAATGAGTGACGGAGCTGCTTTTGTTCTAGTAATGAGCGAAGCAATGGTTAAAGAATTAGGGGTTACTCCAATTGCACGCTTAGTGAATTATGCTTCTGCTGGTGTAGAACCACGAATCATGGGAATTGGTCCAGTAAAAGCGATACCTAAAGCCTTAAAGCAAGCTGGATTAACATTAAATGATATTGACTTAATTGAGTTAAATGAAGCTTTTGCTTCGCAATCTTTAGCTGTAGTTCGAGAATTAGGATTGAATCCTGAAATCGTAAACGTAAATGGTGGTGCTATTGCTTTAGGACATCCATTAGGTTGTACTGGAGCTAAATTATCAGTACAATTATTTGATGAAATGAAGCGTCGTGGCAACAAATACGGAATCGTGAGTATGTGTGTAGGAACTGGACAAGGTTCTGCAGGTATCTACGAAATTTTATAATTAAGCAACCTATTTAGCAAACATAAATACATTTTTAGTATGGAAGATATTACCAGAGGCGGGCAGTTTTTAGTAAAAGAAACAAAATGTGAAAATATATTCACACCCGAAGATTTTTCTGAAGAACAATTAATGATGCGAGATTCTGTAAAAGAATTCGTAGACAAAGAAATTTGGCCTTTCAAAGACCGATTTGAAAAGAAAGACTATGCATTAACTGAAGAAACCATGCGTAAAGCAGGAGATATGGGTTTCTTAAGCATTGCTGTTCCTGAAGCTTATGGCGGAATGGGAATGGGATTTGTGGATACTTGTTTGGTTTGTGACTATATTTCGGGAGCTACAGGTTCATTTTCAACGGCTTTTGGTGCACATACTGGAATTGGCACAATGCCAATTACTTTGTATGGAACCGAAGAACAAAAACAAAAATACGTTCCAAAATTAGCTTCTGGAGAATGGTTCGGCGCTTATTGCTTAACTGAACCCGGAGCGGGAAGTGATGCCAACTCAGGAAAAACAAAAGCAGTTTTGTCTGAAGATGGAACACATTACAAAATTACTGGACAAAAAATGTGGATTTCTAATGCCGGATTTTGTTCGCTATTCATCGTTTTTGCCCGAATTGAAGATGACAAAAACATTACGGGGTTCATCTTGGAAAACACTCAAGACAACGGAATCTCTTTTGGAGAAGAAGAACATAAATTAGGAATTCGTGCTTCATCAACGCGTCAAGTATTTTTTAACGAAACTAAAGTGCCTGTTGCAAATATGTTATCAGAAAGAGGTAACGGATTTAAAATAGCAATGAATGCTTTGAATGTGGGACGAATTAAATTAGCTGCTGCTTGTCTGGACGCACAACGTCGTGTTACATCCAATGCAATCAGTTATGCTAATGACAGAGTGCAATTCAACACGCCTATCGCCAGTTTTGGTGCTATTCGTGCGAAATTAGCCGAAATGGCAACTTCAACCTATGCAGGAGAAAGTGCTACCTACCGTGCTGCTCAAGATATTGAAACAAGAATTAAAATACGCGAAGCAGAGGGAGTTTCACATCAAGAAGCAGAATTGAAAGGAGTTGAAGAATTTGCTATCGAATGTTCTATTCTAAAAGTAGCCGTTTCTGAAGACGTTCAAAATTGTGCTGATGAAGGAATTCAAGTGTATGGCGGAATGGGATTCTCTGAGGACACTCCTATGGAATCTGCATGGAGAGATGCTCGTATCGCGCGTATATATGAAGGAACAAACGAAATTAACAGAATGCTTTCCGTTGGAATGTTAATCAAAAAAGCCATGAAAGGACAAGTAGATTTATTAGGTCCAGCCATGAAAGTGCAAGAAGAATTAATGGGAATTCCTTCTTTTGACACTCCAGATTATTCTGAATTATTTTCGGAAGAAAAAGAAATGATTGGCAAATTGAAAAAAGCCTTTTTAATGGTTGCGGGTGGTGCTATCCAGAAATTCGGAACTGATTTAGAAGCACACCAACAATTATTAATGGCCGCAGCAGATATGTTGATTGAAATCTATATGGCGGAAAGTACTGTTTTACGTACGGAGAAATTAGCCAAAAAACAGGGTGAAACTAATGTACAAGAACAAATTGCAATGGCTAGATTGTATTTGTATCAAGCAGTTGACATCGTAACTCAAAAAGGAAAAGAGGGTATTGTTTCATTTGCTGAAGGCGATGAACAACGCATGATGTTAATGGGTTTACGTCGATTTACAAAATACACTAACATGCCAAATGTAGTAGGACTTAGAGAAACTATTACAGCAAAATTAGTAGCCGAAAATAAATATTGCTTCTAAGCAAAAGATAGTTTTTAGTTTGAATTTAATTTGTTTTAAAAACCGTTCTGAATGTTTTCAGAGCGGTTTTTATATTTTAAGAATATAGTGATCATATTTCTCCTAATAGGTGTAACTTTATCCTAATAAAAAAACATAAAATAAAATGAAAAAAATAGCTGTATCAATCACTTTACTAATTGCTTTAATTATTGGCTGTAAAACTGCCAATTCCAATGATATAAAAAAATTAGCACTAAATTTTGAACCAAAGAGTAATAGTTCAGTTGCAGGAACTGCAAGCTTTACAGAGAAAAAAGGAAAAGTCACTTTTGTAGCTAAACTTACTGGACTTAAACCGGGTGTTCATGCCATTCATATTCATGAAAAATCAGATTGTTCTGCCGCTGATGGGAGTTCGGCAGGAGGTCATTGGAACCCTACCTTCAAAAAACACGGTAAATGGGGAGAAGGAGAATACCATAAAGGTGACATTGGAAATTTTACAGCTGACGAAAATGGAAATGGAACCATCAGTTTGACTACTGAGGAATGGTGCATAGGTTGTGGAGATCCTGCCAAAGATGTTTTAGGCAAAGGCTTAATAGTTCACCAAGGAGCAGATGATTTTGTAACGCAGCCTACTGGAAATTCTGGAGCACGAGTTGCTTGTTCAGCTATAATAAAATAACAATTATTAGTTTGACAAATCAAACCGTTTTGTATTCATTTACAAAACGGTTTTTTAATTTTAATTTCATCTTTGAAACCAGAAAAAAACCTAGCTTTGTGCTTTTAATTCAAGTTAATGATAAACCCTTCAGTACCCGGTTGGATCGATAAATTTTTCAGTGAACAACAGATTTCAAAAATGGAATTGGTTACTGAAAGTAATTCTTTCTATAATGATATAAGAAAAACCGGTTTTGTTTATGGTCATATCATTTCACTTAATACCAAATTAGCTATTCCGATAAAAGGTTGGTTCAAAGAAGAAGTGTCAAAAGTAGCTTTATTGAATAGTCTTTTAGGTGTTTATAGTGTTACTAAACAACAACCCAATTGGGAGGAATTCATTACCGAAACGGTATCTTTTTATAATGAGATGCATCCAGAAGAATTTAATTTGTTTAAAAAATTACTTCCAAAGAATAGCCCCTCACTTACACTTGAAAAATTCATTGACGAACGAGTTCAAACTAATGAAAACATCATCAGTAAAAACTTTTCTCATTTAGTTACCAATGCGCTTTTATTTATAGATGTATTGGCCTTTCGCCAATATTTAATGCATGGAACCATCCCAGAAAAATACCTCAAAAAAATTGAAGAAACGATTGTTAATATTGTCACTCTGGCTTTGAAAATCAAAACCAATAAATCGCAATACGACGACTTATTAATCAAACTTTTTGAAGCATCTATACGGTATAGTAAATTCTCTAAAAACTCAAATTTGAGTTTAGAAACGCTAGAGTTGGATTTTTTTACCAATGAATTAGAAAAAAATTATCTAATTGATATAGCTGGAATGGCGCTGTGGAACGATGGCGTTTTAGAAACAAATGAATCTTGTTTTCTATTCCAATTGGCCGAAGCTCTTGCTGTGCCAAATGAGTTTGTAAAACAAAGTATTCACGATACGAATCTCTTCATTTCAAAGCACAAAAAAGAAATACCCTATTTTAATTATTCCAATCCCGTTAAACATTTTTACGATCAAACTACGCAAAGTGTGGTCACTCTTATTGCACGTAACAAAACACGCCTAGTGAAAGAAATTGTACAAAGCAAAGAACTTATGGTATTGTTAGCTCATTCAACAAGCAGGGATTTGGATGAAAAAGAAAAGAAAAAAATTAAAAAACAATTATTGGATATTTGTAAAACTATTCCCTCTTTAACTATTTTTCTATTACCTGGAGGAAGTTTGTTGTTACCCATATTGATCAAGTTCATTCCTACCCTACTTCCATCAGCATTTAATGAAAATCTGAATGATTAATAATTATTAATCCATGAAAATTGATTTTCATTAATTACTGTTTTTTGTAGTCTGATGTACTCTAAATAAGCTGCCGCTACCGGACTCATTTTCTTGCCTTTTAACCACACTAATTTCCAATTGGTCACAATAGGTAATCCTTTGGCAGGAATAATCTTTAAATCCCCTTTTTCCAATTCGTTTTTCAAACCAATTAACGGCATGATTGACAAACCAATCCCTGATATTACAGCCTGTTTTACAGCTTCATTAGAAGTTAATTGCAATTTGCTTTTAATAATATATCCTTTTTTTGAAAAATAATTTTCCATATATAATCTTGTAGCAGAACCTTCTTCTCTATAGATTAAAGGAAAATCTATTAAAGCATCATTACTTGATAATTTTGAATCATTCAAATACTGTTTATTACTTACCAAAAACAATTTATTTTGCATTAATGTTTCAGATTCAACATTGATTTCTCCAGGAAGATTTGAAACTAATGCAAAATCAACTTCATTATTTTTCAAAGCTTTAATCACTTTTGATTTATTGGTAACATCCATATCAAGCTCAATACCATTGTTTGAATTTAGGAAATCACTCAAAAAATATGGCATAACATACTTACCTGTGGATACAACAGATACTTTTAACACCCCCGATAATATTCCTTTGTAAGCGAGTGTTTTAAAATTGATTTTTTCAACTTCA
>JAGOAF010000025.1 GCA_017984035.1 Flavobacterium sp. | reverse complement strand
AAGCCGTTACTATTTTTTAGTAACGGCTTTTTTTTGAAAATTTAAACTAACTATCTTTGATTTAGACTTTTAAATAGTATCTCAAATAAGTTCTTTATCTTTAAAAAGTTTACAACAACACACAAATTATACTACAATGCCAAAAGACACATCCATTAAATCCGTTTTGATAATAGGTTCAGGTCCTATTGTAATTGGTCAAGCCTGCGAATTTGATTATGCAGGATCGCAATCAGCTCGCTCTATTCGTGAAGAAGGAATCGAAGTGATTTTAATCAACTCGAATCCAGCGACAATTATGACTGATCCTTCGATGGCCGATCATGTTTACTTGAAACCATTGACAACCAAGTCAATTATTGAAATCTTGAAAGCGCATCCACAAATTGACGCGGTATTGCCAACAATGGGTGGGCAAACAGCGTTGAACCTGTGTTTGGAAGCAGAAGAAAAAGGTATATGGGAAGATTTTGGGGTAAAATTAATTGGGGTTGATGTGAACGCCATTAATATTACTGAAGATAGAGAACAGTTCAAACAATTGCTTGAAAAAATTGGAGTTCCTGCTGCACCAGCCAAAACAGCTACTTCGTTCTTGCAAGGAAAAGAAATCGCACAAGAATTTGGTTTTCCATTAGTAATTCGCCCTTCGTTCACTCTTGGGGGAACTGGAGCTGCTTTTGTGCATAGTAAAGAAGAATTTGACGAAAAACTAACCTACGGTTTGGAAATGTCTCCTATCCATGAAGTGTTGATTGATAAAGCTTTATTGGGTTGGAAAGAATACGAATTAGAATTATTACGCGATAAGAATGACAATGTTGTAATCATTTGTTCGATCGAAAATATGGACCCAATGGGAATTCATACTGGAGATTCGATCACAGTTGCACCAGCGATGACGTTATCAGATACCACTTTTCAAAAAATGCGTGATATGGCGATTTTGATGATGCGTAGCATCGGAAATTTTGCTGGAGGTTGTAACGTACAATTTGCGGTTTCGCCTGACGAAAAAGAAGATATTGTAGCGATTGAAATCAATCCTCGTGTGTCTCGTTCATCGGCATTGGCATCTAAAGCAACGGGGTATCCAATTGCTAAAATTGCTTCAAAATTAGCTTTGGGATACAACTTGGACGAATTGCAAAATCAAATCACCAAATCTACATCGGCCTTATTTGAGCCAACTTTGGATTATGTCATTGTAAAAATACCTCGTTGGAACTTTGATAAATTTGAAGGTGCTGACAAAACTTTAGGTCTTCAAATGAAATCTGTAGGTGAGGTAATGGGAATTGGACGTTCGTTCCAAGAAGCTTTACACAAGGCTACTCAATCATTGGAAATTAAAAGAAATGGTTTGGGAGCTGACGGAAAAGGGTATACCAACTACGAACAAATTATTGAGAAATTGACTTTTGCAAGTTGGGATCGTGTGTTTGTGATTTATGATGCTATTGCAATGGGAATTCCGTTGAGTCGAATTCACGAAATTACTAAAATTGATATGTGGTTCTTGAAACAATATGAGCAATTACATACATTAGAAAAAGAAATTGCTACTTATAAAGTAGATTCTTTACCAAAAGAATTGTTGTTAGAAGCCAAACAAAAAGGATTCTCTGACAGACAAATTGCACACATGATGGGTTGTTTAGAAAGTCAAGTACATACGTTGCGTATGGACATGAAAATCAACCGTGTGTTTAAATTGGTAGATACTTGTGCTGCTGAGTTTAAAGCGCAAACCCCATATTATTATTCTACTTTTGAGGCTGAAATTGAAAAGGCAAATGGAGAGCGTTATGTTCACAACGAAAGTATAGTTACCGATAAAAAGAAAATTATCGTTTTAGGTTCAGGGCCCAACCGAATTGGACAAGGAATTGAGTTTGATTACTCTTGTGTTCATGGAGTATTGGCTGCTAAAGAATGCGGATACGAAACGATCATGATCAACTGTAATCCAGAAACAGTTTCAACTGATTTTGACACAGCGGATAAATTGTATTTCGAGCCAGTTTTCTGGGAACATATTTACGACATTATCCAACACGAAAAACCAGAAGGTGTAATCGTGCAATTGGGAGGTCAAACAGCCTTGAAATTGGCAGAGAAATTATCGAAATACGGTGTAAAAATCCTAGGAACAAGCTTCGATGCTTTGGATTTAGCCGAAGACAGAGGACGTTTCTCAGATTTATTAACCGAATTGAATATTCCGTTCCCGAAATTCGGAATTGCAGAAACCGCTGATGAAGCTTCTGCTTTAGCTGACACATTAGATTTTCCATTGTTGATTCGTCCTTCGTATGTATTGGGAGGTCAGGGAATGAAAATTGTCATCAACAAACAAGAATTAGAAGAGCACGTTATCAATTTGTTAAAATCGATTCCAGGAAATAAATTACTGTTAGACCACTATCTAGATGGTGCTATCGAAGCAGAAGCGGATGCGATTTGTGATGCCGATGGAAATGTATACATCATTGGAATTATGGAGCATATCGAACCTTGTGGAGTACACTCGGGCGATAGTAATGCGACTTTGCCACCATTTAACTTGGGCGAATTTGTCATGCAACAAATCAAAGATCATACACATAAAATTGCAGTTGCTTTGAAAACGGTTGGTTTGATTAACATTCAGTTTGCAATCAAAAACGACATTGTTTACATCATTGAAGCCAATCCAAGAGCGTCTAGAACAGTTCCTTTTATTGCTAAAGCTTACGGAGAGCCTTATGTGAATTATGCCACTAAAGTTATGTTAGGTGAAAATAAAGTTACTGATTTTAAATACAATCCGCAATTAAAAGGATACGCCATTAAGCAACCTGTGTTTTCTTTTAGTAAATTCAAGAATGTAAACAAAGCATTAGGGCCAGAGATGAAATCAACTGGTGAAAGTATTTTGTTTATTGATGATTTGAAAGACGATCAATTTTACGAATTGTATTCTCGACGCAAAATGTATTTGAGCAGATAATACTCGAATTTAAATAGTTTAAAAAAGCCTCTTTACAGAGGCTTTTTTATTGCATTAAATAGTTTTGAAATAGATTCGGTTTAAAAAATAAATCCCTAACTTATAAAATTAGCTTCGTATCGTTTTTTATTTTACTTTTGTTTAATTAAAATTAAAAAAGGATGAACAACGTTAAAAACGTATTCAGTATCAAAGACCTTGAAAATTTATCAGGCATAAAAGCACATACGATTCGTATTTGGGAAAAAAGATACAATATCTTAGAACCAATGAGAACTGATACTAATATAAGGCTGTATGATTTAGCTAGTTTGCAAAAGTTGCTTAACATTACTTTGCTTCACGATTACGGCTATAAAATTTCTAAGATTTCAACCTATCCACCAGATACAATACCCACTTTAGTTCGTGAAATTGTAACCAATAAAACAGCTAAAAGTCATGCGTTAAGTGAATTTAAAATGGCCATGATGCATTTTGATCAGGAGTTGTTTTTTAATACTTACAATTGGTTGATGGCTGAAAAATCGTTTCAGGAAATCTTTTACGATGTTTTCATTCCATTGATGCAAGAATTAGGAATGTTATGGCAAACGGATACCATTTCGCCAGCCCACGAGCATTTTATCACCTTTTTAATTAAACAAAAATTACTCATCCAAACCGAGCAACTTCAGGTATTGAAGCCAAGAAAAACAGATAAAGTTTTTGTTTTGTCTTTGCCAATGAATGAAATTCACGAATTAGGATTAATGTATTTGAATTATGAAATTCTCTCTAAAGGCTATAAAACAATTTATTTAGGAGAGAGTATGCCGATTGAAAATTTGAAAGATTTGAAGAAACATTTCGACTCCATAGTTTTTGTTTCGTACCTTACGGTTCAACCTGACAAAGAATCAATCAATGATTATGTCAATAAAATGAAACAAGAGTTAGAAGACGAAACTACTCAATTATGGTTTATAGGTCGAATGGTGGAACACATTGAAGTTAGTAATCTTTCAGATAGTATGTTGGTTTTCAATTCCATAGAATCTTTAGTAGCAGTTATTAAATAATAATTAGAAATAATAAGTAAATGAATCAACCCAAAACAATTGCAATAATCGGTTCAGGATTTTCATCTTTGGCGGCTGCAAGTTATTTGGCTCAAGGTGGTCATCAAGTAACGGTTTATGAAAAAAATGCTACCATTGGAGGTCGTGCTCGTCAATTAAAAAGCGATGGCTTTACTTTCGATATGGGACCAAGCTGGTATTGGATGCCTGATGTTTTTGATCGTTTTTTTGCAGATTTTGGTAAAAAAACTACGGATTATTACGAGTTGATTAAGTTGTCTCCAGCCTACAGAGTGTATTTTGGGATCAATGAATTCATTTCAATTGCGGATAATTTACCCGAAATTATAGCCACTTTTGAGTCAGTTGAAAAGGGTAGTGGTGCTATTTTACAACAGTTTATGGCAGAGGCTAGATCCAACTACGATATCGCAATTAAAGATTTAGTATACCGTCCAGGTGTTTCTCCATTAGAATTAATCACTTTAGAAACGGCAAAAAAAGTAGGTCAGTTTTTTAGTAACATCAGTCGTGATGTTCGCAAGAAATTTAAGAATGAAAAATTGATTCAAATCTTGGAATTTCCTGTTTTGTTTTTGGGAGCAAAACCATCTGATACGCCTTCTTTTTATAGTTTTATGAATTACGCCGACTTTGGTTTGGGTACTTGGCATCCCAAAACAGGTATGTTTGATGTAGTTCGTGGTATGGAAAGTTTAGCTACCGAATTAGGAGTGAAGTTTGTAACTAATGCGGCTATTGATAAAATAATCGTCGACAATAAAACCGCTAAAGGAATTGTTGTCAATGATACAGCAATCTATTCTGATGTAGTTTTAAGTGGTGCCGATTACCATCATACAGAAACCTTATTGGAGGAACAACACCGCGCTTATTCTGAAAAATATTGGGATAGTCGTGTATTTGCTCCTTCTTCTTTATTGTTCTATGTGGGTTTCAATAAAAAAATAGAAAACATTTCACATCATGCTTTGTTCTTCGACACGGATTTTAATCAGCATGCTAAAGATATTTACGATACGCCAAGATGGCCAGCAGAGCCTTTATTTTATGCTAGTTTTCCTTCGATCACGGATCCTTCTACAGCACCGGAAGGCATGGAGTCAGCTTGTTTTTTGATTCCGTTGGCACCAGGAATTGAAGATACCGAAGCATTACGTGAAGAATATTTCCACAAAATTATGGATCGTTTGGAGACCTTAACGCAACAAGAAGTTCGAAAAAACATTATCTTTAAACATTCGTTTTGTAAAAATGATTTTGTCCAAGATTATAATTCCTATAAAGGGAATGCTTATGGAATGGCCAATACCTTATTACAAACCGCATTTTTAAGACCCAAATTAAAAAGTAAAAAAGTAGAAAATCTCTTTTTTACAGGTCAGTTGACTGTGCCTGGGCCTGGTGTTCCACCTGCCTTGATTTCAGGAAAATTAGTATCAGAATTAATTAATAAACAATTTTCAAAAGCATAACATGAAGCAGTTATTTGACGACGTATCTTTTAAATGCAGTAAGCTAGTAACCAAAAACTACAGCACTTCATTTTCATTAGCAGTCTATATGCTTTCGCCAAGCATAAGAGAAGCTATTTATAGCGTATATGGGTTTGTTCGTTTTGCGGATGAAATTGTCGATTCTTTTCATGGCTTTGAAAAAGAAACTTTGATTCATGATTTTGAAACCGAATATTACAAAGCGTATCATTCTGGAATTAGCTTGAATCCTATTCTAAATTCGTTTCAAATTACGGTGAAACGCTATAATATTTCTGATGATTTAATTCAAGCTTTTTTGAAAAGTATGAAATTGGATTTGGTGAAAACCGAATACCATAGCAAAGAAGAATACGAAGAATACATTTACGGTTCTGCCGATGTGGTTGGCTTAATGTGTTTGAAAGTTTTTGTGGATGGCGATTCAGAAAAATACAATGTATTGAAAGATGAAGCGATGCGATTGGGATCGGCCTTCCAAAAAGTTAATTTCTTACGTGATTTGAAAGACGATAATTTGGTTTTAAATCGCACCTATTTTCCTGGAGTTGATTTGAATTCGTTCGATGAAAAAGCAAAAAAAGCGATTATTAGCGAAATTGAAGAAGATTTTAAAGTAGCTTTTCAAGGGATAACTAAATTGCCTATTGAAGCTAAATTTGGTGTTTATACGGCTTATGTATATTATAAAAAGTTGTTGAACAAATTAGAAAAAACCCCAAGTCATAAAATTGGTACCGCTCGAATTCGTGTTTCTAATTATACCAAAGCGGGTTTGCTTGCTCAATCTTTTGTTACTTATAAATTGAAATTAGTTTAAAAATATAATTATAATTACAATGAATGAAATCCAGTTTTTTCTGATTTTCCTCGGTACTTTTTTGATTATGGAATGTGTAACTTGGTGCACCCACAAGTTTGTGATGCATGGTTTTATGTGGTATTTTCATGCAGACCATCACCAACCTAAATATGCGGGTATTTTTGAGCGTAATGACGTTTTCTTTGTCATTTTTGCTATTCCAAGTATTACTCTTTTCTATTTTGGTGTTGAAGGCGGATTGAATTATAAATTCTTCATCGGATTAGGTATAATGTTTTATGGAATGTGTTATTTTTTGATACATGATGTCTTAATTCACCAACGATTCAAATGGTTTAAAAATACCAACAATAAGTATTTAATTGGCTTGCGCAAAGCGCACAAAGTGCACCACAAACATTTAGGAAAGGAACACGGAGAATGTTTCGGGATGCTATTTGTTCCATTCAAATACTACAAAATATAATGAAAGTATATTCATTAAAGACAGAACAATTTGTCAATGCTAGTATTGAAGAATGCTGGTCTTTCTTTTCAAATCCAAAGAATTTACAAAAAATCACGCCAAATGACATGGGATTTGAAATCACTGATTTTGATGAAAAAAACATGTATGCGGGACAAATTATTCAGTATAAAGTTTCTCCACTTTTTGGGATTAAATTGGGTTGGATGACGGTAATCACGGTTGTTCAAGAGCAAAGCTATTTTGTCGACGAACAACGTTTTGGACCTTATACTTTATGGCATCACAAACACTTTTTTGAAGAAAAAGATAATGGTGTTTTAATGACTGATTTGATTCATTATGCATTGCCTTTAGGCTTCATCGGCCGTGTTATGAATACTCTAGTTGTTAAAAATAAGTTGAAAACCATTTTCGATTATCGAAAAGTGAAGGTGGACGAATTGTTTAACACTAAGTAATGGCACAACAAGCAGTTTCTTTTTTCTGGTTTCGACGCGATTTACGATTAGAAGATAATGTTGGATTATTTCAATCGCTGCAATCCGAATATCCAATAATTCCGTTATTTATTTTTGATGAAACAATTTTAGAACGTTTGCCTAATAATGATCCTAGAGTGGGTTTTATTTATGAATCATTGGCTACGATCAACACCAAATTACTTGAATATGGCTGTTCGCTTTTAGTGATGAAAGGAAATCCGTTACAAGTATGGGATTCGTTAGTTCAAGAATATGCAATTCAAGAAGTTTTTTGGAACAAAGATTACGAACCAAATGCCATTAAAAGAGATGTAGCTGTTACTGAATTATTAAATTCAAAAGGGGTTACAGTTTCAGCTTTCAAGGATCAAGTGATTTTTGAAGAAGCCGAAATTGTTAAAGCTGATGGTTTACCTTATACCGTATATACTCCTTTTAAAAATAAATGGTTAGAAAAGTACAATTCAATTGCACCTGTTACAGAATGGGATGCGATTCCTTATTTTTCTAATTTTTTCAAAAGTGATTTTATTTTTCCAAGTTTAAATGAAATTGGTTTTGAACCCAATTCAATTAAAGTAAAGCCACACAATCTAAAATTAGTCGCTAATTATCACGAAACCCGAGACTTTCCTGCTATGGACAGTACGTCGTATTTATCTCCTCATTTGCGTTTTGGAACAGTTAGTATTCGCAAATTAGTCAATTGGGCCGTGCGTAAAAACCCGGTTTTTTTGAGTGAGTTGATTTGGAGAGAGTTTTTTATGCAAATTTTGTTTCACTTTCCTAAAGTGCAAAACAGGAATTTTAAGGCAGCTTATGACGGCATCGAATGGCGCAATGATGAGGCCGATTTTAAACGTTGGTGCGAAGGAAAAACAGGTTATCCAATGGTGGATGCTGGAATGCGTCAGCTGAACGAAACGGGTTATATGCACAACCGAGTACGTATGATAGTGGCTAGTTTTCTATGCAAACATTTATTAATTGAATGGCAGTGGGGCGAAGCCTATTTTGCCGAAAAATTATTAGATTACGAAATGGCAGCTAATGTAGGCAATTGGCAATGGGCAGCCGGAACAGGTTGCGATGCAGCTCCCTATTTTAGAGTATTCAATCCGGAGATTCAACAGAAAAAATTTGACGAAAAAGGAATTTATATCCGTCAATGGATTAAAGAATTTGACCTGGGATACGGCCAACCGATGGTAGATCATGCTATGGCAAGAGATCGTGCTATTGCTACTTACAAATCAGGTATTTTAAAATAACTTCATAAAAAAACTCCCGATCACTTCAAGAAGTTTCTCGGGAGTTTCAACCTAACCCTAACCTAAAAACAATTAATTATTAGCTCAATTTATTTGAAATTAAGCTGATAAACTCTTTGCGCGTTTTGTCTTTTTCAAAAGCGCCCGTAAACGAGGAAGTTGTCGTTACTGAATTTTGTTTTTGAATCCCACGCATTTGCATGCACATGTGTTGGGCTTCTATTACTACGGCCACACCTAAAGGTTCTAATGCGGCTTGAATACAATCTTTGATTTGATCTGTTAAACGTTCTTGTACTTGCATTCTGCGTGCAAAAGCATCTACAATTCGCGGGATTTTACTTAAACCCACAATTTTACCATTTGGAATATAGGCGACATGCGCTTTACCAAAAAACGGCAACATATGGTGCTCACACATCGAATACACTTCAATGTCTTTCACTACAATCATTTGTTGGTGATCTTCGGTAAATAAAGCCGATTTTAAAATTTCTAACGGATCTAATCCGTAACCGTGTGTAAGGTATTGCATGGCTTTGGCTACTCTTTCTGGCGTTTTTTCAAGTCCTTCTCGGGTAACATCTTCACCTAGATTTTCAATGATAGTTTTGTAATTATTGGATAATATTTCTGTTGCTTCGGTATTGTATTGCTCAATCTTTTCGTAGTTTTTCATTTAGTATTTTTCAGGTGTGTATTAAATTTTAAAGCTTACAATTCCATAATCCATTTCAAAAATTTGTCCAGAGATGGATTTTGCTTTTTCAGAAATCAAAAAGTCAGCCATACTAGCGACTTCTTCGGGTTGTAAATAGCCTTTCATAGGATGGCGTTCAATCATGTTTTCTTTCATGCGTTCATTTCTTAAAATTCCCGAAGCCAAAGTAGTATCTGTAATGGTAGGTGCTATGGCATTAATGCGGATGCTAGACGCTAATTCTGCTCCAAGCGATTTTACCAAACCTTCCACTCCAGCTTTTGCAGTAGCTATACTCGCATGAAATGGCATCCCTAATTTGGCTGCAACTGTACTAAACAATAGTATAGATGGTTGGTTGCCTTTTTTTAAAGCTGGCAAGTATTTTTGAATCACTTTTACCGCTCCAATCACATTGATTTCAAAATCATTTCTGAAATCGTCAATACTCAAACTTCCAATCGGTTTTAATGTGATGGAACCTGGGCAATAAATTACAGTGTCCAAGCTTTCAATTTCAGGAAGCGTATCTTGTAAAACATCTAATGTAAAATGAGTTAGATTCGGATGCGTAATTTCGGGTGCATTACGGCTTATAGTGACTACAGTATTAGTTTCTAATTGTTGTTGCAAAATGGCATGGCCAATTCCTTTGCTACCGCCAATGATGAGTATTTTTTTCATTTTATATAGTTTAGCGTTTTGCTATTTTGTTATTGTTGATTTGTCTTTGGCGGCTGCATTTAAAACGGCCTTCTCTGAATTCACGTAATTTTTCATGCTTTGTTTTTCTGCCTTGCACTCGAGCACGCCACATTCTAAAACTAGACGGTTTCATTTCAGCACGCATGAGGTCAATGACTTCTTGTTCTTTTAACCCAAATTGCAGCAAAATAGCATCAAAGGTGGTTCGGTCTTCCCAAGCCATTTCAATGATACGGTCTTTTTCGATGTCGGTTAAATCCTGCTTCATTAGATGTATTTTTGATAATTATGTACATTAATCTTCGCTTTTAAATCAAATAATAAATTGTACAAACCAAAGAAGGTTCGGTTCATATAAATGAAATGTTTAGAACCGCGGTTTCCATTCATTTTTCTTAGATTCGTGTCATTGGCAAAACGCTCTCCTAGTTGAGCAATTTTTTCAAAAAACAGTTCGTCAGAAAAATCAAATGTTTCCGATTGAAAAGGTTGTGTAAATAGCGTCAATAAGTCATAAAACATGGAAGTAAAATAAGCAACTTCTTCAGGGGTATCATCGGTGCGTAATATTTCTAGCTCGAATAATTTTTCGTTAAACAACGCTTTGTTATCAATGATTTCCTTTTTGATTAGTTCAAAATAGGGGATGTAAAAATCATTAGGAATGGCTTTCATACATCCAAAATCTAAGGCCACTAATTCTTGATTGTCATTGACTAAAAAATTACCTGGATGTGGATCAGCATGTACTTTTCGCAATACATGAATTTGGTACATATAAAAATCCCAAAGTGCCTGACCCAATTGATTTCCAATTTTGGAATCCGTATTTTCTTTGGTATATTCAGATAGGTGTAAGCCTGTCATCCAATCCATAGTAATGATTCGTTCAGAAGAGTATTCGGGATAGTAGTTAGGAAAAACTAAATGGTCTATTTTTGAACAAGCAGCAACTACTTCCTGACTTTGTTTTAATTCCAATAAATAGTTGGTTTCCTCGATTAATTTATCTTCAACTTCTTTGAAATATTTGTCTGAATCTTTGCCTTGTAAATTAAACATTCGGATAGCGATTGGCTTTACTAAAGCTAAGTCTGACGAAATACTATTTGCTACACCAGGATACTGAATCTTAACGGCTAATTTTTTATTGTTTTTTACGGCTAAATGCACTTGTCCAATACTGGCTGCATTCACTGAGTTAGGATTGAATTCATCAAATATCTCATAAGGTGTTTTGCCCAAATTTGATTTAAATGTTTTTAAAACTAATGGTGCTGAAAGTGGCGGTACAGAGAATTGAGATAATGAAAATTTTTCTACATAAGCCTGAGGTAAAAAGCTTTTGTCCATACTCAACATTTGAGCCACTTTCAAAGCACTACCTTTTAAGCTTTTTAAACCATCGTAAATATCTTCGGCATTATCTTCATTTAATTTATCACGATTAAGTGTGGGATTGACTACTTTTTCGCCATAGTATTTTAAATAATTGACTCCTACTTTAGCACCCGTTTGCACTAGTTTGCTTGCGCGCTGGATTTTGGAAGTAGGAATATAATCAATAGTTTTCATTTAGTTGTGTTGTATTTTTTCTTTAAATAGAAATTTTCCGAAATCAATTAGACTTTCTAATGGAGCAGTATTCATCAATTCGAATGAGGCTTTTACTGATTTTTCAATGTAAATGTCTGTTTTCTCAAAAGAGGCAGAGCTGTCGTCCAACCAAAATTTGATAGTCATCATTAATTGAATCCAAGCTGATTCTTGCAATGCTTTTTCTTGAATTTCTTGAAAGCGCTCTTGTTTTAGTCTGTATTCGTCGGTGATAATTCCACTTACAAAATCTTTAAAACCATTTCGCAAACTAGACAATTGCATTAAGCCTTTCATTATATTGTTATTTTCTTTAAGGCTCAACACTACATAACTTCTATTAGCAGACAAAAGTTCAAAAAAAGTAAAATAGAAACTTAACATTTTACTTTTCATATCATAGTATTCATAGTCTTTGTCTTTATCTAATAATTCCAGTGTTTTGGTTAAAAATTGATGAAAAATTTCTTTTTCAATACCTTCCATTCCACCAAAGAAATTATAGAATTCCGATTCAGAAAAACCATTTTCTTTTGCAAAATGGTAAGCTGATTTTGGTTTTTCATTATTCTCTAATGTACTTTGCATATACATTGAAATTACTTTATCTTTAGTAAGGGTTGATTTTTTTGTAGCCATTTTTAATTCGTTTTTCAAATTAGACCCTAAAGGTACAAAATGTTTAACTAAAATTAAAAAAAGTTAAACAAAATATTTTCATATATTTGTTTCAATTGTAATTCACTAATAATATTCTGAATGAAAAAAAATGTTGTATTAACTGGAGGTACCGGATTTATTGGTAAAAAACTAACAAAATTACTTTTAGAAAATGGATTTTCGGTTTCGATTTTGAGTCGTTCTTTCAAAGAAAATTCAGAGGGAATTTCCTATTTTCAATGGAATGTTGATGCGGGTACAATTGATGAGCAAGCTATTTTGAATGCCGATTATGTAATTCATTTGGCAGGAGAAAATATCGGTGCTAAACGTTGGTCAGTAAATCGTAAGAAAACCATTTTGGATAGTAGAGTAAAATCAACAAAGCTGTTGTATACTTGTTTGAAATTCAATAATAAAAAATTGGATGCTTTTATTTCAGCCTCTGGTGTTGGGATTTATGGTGCGGTTACCGACGAACAACTCTGTTCAGAAACTACTCCAGCAGCTAACGATTTTCTAGGAACCGTTTGCCAAAAATGGGAAGCAGCAACAAATCCTATCCACGATTTAGGTATTCGAACAGTACAAATCAGAACAGGATTAGTATTAGGTAAAGGGGACGGCGTTTTACAGCAATTGGTTCCTTTGTTTAAATTCAAATTTGGCAGTGCTATAGGTTCTGGAAAACAATACATGCCTTGGATTCATATTGATGATTTGTGTCAAATTTATTTGAAAGCCATTTTAGATTCAGCAATGCAAGGGCCATTCAATGCTGCGGTAAATGATAAAACTACTAATGCTATTTTCTCTAAAACTTTAGCAAAAGTATTTGGCTACACTATTTGGTTGCCCAATGTTCCTGCTTTTATGTTGCGATTGGTCCTGGGCGAAATGGCACAATTGGTTTTAAAAGGAAGAAAAGTAGCCTCTGATAAAATTGAAAAAGCGGGTTTCCAATTCCAATATACAGATTTAGAAAAAGCCTTACGCAATTGTTTGTTACGCTAATTGGATTGTAAAGTACAATCTAATTGTGTTCGCACTTTTTTAGAAACTTTTGCGACTATCATACTCGGAATTTTTATTTCAAAATCATCGGTATCAAGAATAAAGTTAGCTTGTAATTGCAGTTGATTTTTTGATTTCTTGAAAATCCCATTCACACTAACTGATTTTGTAACCCCATGGATCTTCAGAGTTCCGTTTATTTTAAGAATTGTTCCTTCCGTTGTAATTTTATCCATAACAAAATTTGGAATGAAACCTTTAAAAGTCGCTCGAGGATATTTGTCACTTTCCAAATAAATTTCATTGAAGTGGGTTCGCATTAAGTCTCGTTTGAATTCAAAATCTTTGATTTTTACAACACATACAATAGAATTATCCTTAGTGTTTATGACACATTTTACTAAATTATTTTGCGCTTTTATTTCTTCAAAAAGCGGAATAGAAGCTTCAAAATTTAGAGTACCTGTTTCTGTTGTCCATTTTTCTTGTGAAAATGTGTGACAACTAAATGACAAAAGTAATAACGAGTAGAATAGTTTCATGGTAAAATAAGATCTAGTACTAAAGATACCAAATAGCGATGAAAGAACAATGCGTTACAATTTAATTCAACTCTAAAGACACATTGTATTTTTTTAAACCTTCGATAGTTTCGATAGAACTGTAATCAAATATTTCTTCGTGTAAATCTCTTTCTTTTTTTAAGGCAATTTGTTTGAGACAATTGCAAAAACGACGTACCTCATTCAAATTTGAAATGATCAATCCTGGGACAGTGACACTATTGCCTTCTTTGTCCTTAGCTACCATAGTTATATAAGAGGAGTTACAATGTTTAAGTACTCCCGTTTGAATATTTTCAGCTTCTACTCGTATGCCAATAATCATGGAACTTTTTCCTACATAATTGACACTTGCCTTCATAGTTACTAGTTCGCCCACTTCGATTGGTTTTAAAAAATTAACTGTATCTACTGAAGCGGTAACGCAATAGTTGCCTGAAAATTTTGAGGCACAAGCAAAAGCAACCTGATCTAATAATGACAATATATATCCTCCGTGAATTTTACCACTAAAATTAGTATGTGAAGGGAGCATCAGTTCTGAAATACTGATGTAGGAAGAAGCGACTGTTTTAAAGTTTTTATTCATTATTCAGATTGGTTTTCATCTATTTCAGCACGATTAATAATGTTATCTGGTAGTGCTTTTTTGGCTTTTGCTCCCATTTTTTTCAAACGTTCTACGCTACTAATTAGGTTCCCTTTTCCTTCTACTAATTTGTTCATAGCGCCAGCATATTCCACTTTGCTTTCGTCAATTTTCTTTCCAATTTTAATTAAATCAGCTACAAATCCTTCAAATTTATCGTATAAAGCCCCAGCTTGACGTGCAATTTCTAGGGCATTTTCTTGTTGTTTTTGATTCGTCCACATACTGTCAATAGTACGCAAAGTGGCCAATAGAGTTGCTGGAGTTACGATGACGATATTTTTTTCAAAAGCCTTGTTGTACAAAGAAGTGTCTTCGTTTAATGCCATTGCAAATGCCGGTTCGATAGGAATAAATAATAATACAAAATCTGGACTTTCAATTTGGTACAAGTCCTGGTAGTTTTTGTTGCCCAGTTGTTCTACATGCCGTTTGATAGAATTGACGTGTTCTTTGAGGAAGTTTGACTTTAATTCATCGTCTTCTTCATTGATGAATTTTTCGTAAGCTGTTAAGGATACTTTTGAATCAACAATCATTTTCTTGCCATCAGGTAAATTGATAACTACGTCAGGAAAAACGCGATTCCCTTCATCTGTAGTGAAGGCTTGTTGCACTTCGTATTCACGTCCTTTTTCTAAACCTGATTTTTCTAAAACGCGTTCTAGAACTAATTCGCCCCAATTCCCTTGCATTTTGCTGTCGCCTTTTAAGGCTTTAGTTAAATTTATCGTCTCTTTGCTCATCTGAATATTCATTTCGCGTAAGCCTAAAATTTGTTGGCGCAGTGCTGCATGGTAATCAATACTTTCTTTATGGGTGTCTTCGACTTTCTTTTCGAATAATTGAATTTTATCTTGCAATGGTGTCAAGATATTTTGCATATTCTCTTTATTCTGTTCGGTGAATTTATTCGATTTTTCGTCTAGTATTTTATTGGCTAAATTTTCGAATTCTTTGGTAAATTTTTCCTGAAGTTGTTCTACTTCTTGTTTTTGTTCTTTGTTGCGTTCCCAAAGATTCTCAAAATCAACTTCTTTTTTGGATAATTGAATTGCCAAACTGTCTTTCTCGTTACGAATGACTTCTTTTTCTAGTCGTTCTTTTTCTATAACTTCTTTGAAGTTTTGAATTTGGGCTTGACCCGCTAAAACCTTTTCTTCTAAACTGATTTTTTCAGCTTGTGATTTAGCAGAAAATAAAAGTTTGCCAATATAAACGCCAATGGCTAGAGCTATAATAAAGGCCAGCAAAAAAGGAAGAATAGCAGTCATAGTAAGGGTGAATTTATAAAGTAGTAAAAGTAGGTAATTCTCTGAATTTGGGGCTTCAAAATAATTATTTTTTCTGCAATAATAATGTACTTTTGCTGCAAATTGAACCGTATGGGACATCACCATTTTATTATTCATAAACCCTATGGCTATTTAAGTCAGTTTGTGTATGAATTAAAAAGAAAGAAACGCCTTTTAGGCGAGTTGTTTCCATTTCCACAAGGTACTATGGCAATTGGCCGGTTAGATGAAGATTCGGAGGGGTTATTGTTATTGACTACAGACGGTATGATGAGTGAAATCGTTCGCAGTAAGAAAGTAGAGAAAGAATATTATGTGCAGGTGGATGGTGTTATTCATCAAGAAGCGATAGAGCAATTGCAAAAAGGTGTTGAAATCGGATTTAATGGTAAAAAATACATCACTAAACCCTGTAAGGCTTTTTTGATTCATGAGATTCCCGCTTTTGGTGCAAGAGGAAAAAAGATTCGAGACGAACGTCATGGCCCGACTTCCTGGCTTTCCATTACCATTACCGAAGGCAAGTTCAGGCAGGTTCGTAAAATGACCGCTTATGTAGGCTTTCCAACTTTACGTCTAGTTCGTGTTCGAGTAGGTAATGTGCATTTGAATAATTTACAAGCCGGAGCAGTAATTGAAGTAGCTGATTTTCAAATAGAAACTAAATAAAGTATGTTAAACATTGTATTAGTAGAACCTGAAATACCCAATAACACGGGCAATATTGGTCGGTTGTGTGTAGGGACAGAAAGTAAATTGCATTTGATTCATCCCTTCGGATTTGTGATCAATGATAAGAATTTAAAACGTTCGGGTTTGGATTATTGGGTGCATTTGGATGTAACTGAATACCAGAGTGTAGACGAATGGCTTACTCAAGTTCCTGATCGATCCCGTGTCTTTTTGATGAGTTCTCATGCTCCAAAATCCTATTTAGAAACTGAATTTCAAGAGGGTGATTGGTTGGTATTTGGTAAAGAAAGTGTGGGTTTAAGTCCTGAAGTTTTAGCTTTGTTTGACAATCATTTAACTATTCCAATGTCGCCTTTGATTCGCAGTTTTAACATTGCTAATTCAGTTGCTTTTGTTGTGGGTGAAGCCAAAAGACAAATCGGTTTGAAACGTTAATTCAGTTATCCTTTGATGACGAATTTTCCTTTTTCGGCATCAAAACCAATATGTTCCTCCTGAAATAAGGTATTGAAACTACCTTTCATAATCAAATTACAAGGCTGGTCTTGTACCACTGATGCCGGTGTCATGATAATCATTTCGTCGCTCAATTGAATGGCCATATCAATATCGTGTGTAGAAAATAAAATGGACTTCCCAGTTTCTTGGGTTAGTTTTTTTAAGAGCTTTAAAAGGGTTACTTTATGTAATAAATCCAAGTGAGTAGTAGGCTCATCTAAAATAATCAGCGGTGTATCTTGTGCTAATGCTCTTGCAATCAAAACAATTTGAAGTTGTCCATCGCTAATTTCAAAATGCCGTTTTTCAGCCAGATGACTAATTTGTGTTAATTCCAATGCTTCTTTAACTTTGGCAATATCTTCAGCGGTAAGTTTTCCAATCCAATTGGTATACGGTTGTCTGCCAAGCGCTATAAGTTCAAATACGGTTAAGTTACTTGGGGGTAATTTGTCAGTTAATACTACACTTAACTGTTGGGCTAAACTCAAATTATCTAAGGAATGAATGTTCTTATTTTCTAAATACACTTTTCCATAAAGTGGCGTTTGAATCCCGATCAAAGTTCGTAATAAAGTTGATTTTCCAACGCCATTAGCGCCAATTAAAGCGGTTAATTTCCCTTTTTCTACTGAAATACTAATATGTGATGCTACAGTGGTAGTTTCCTTTTTATTGGAATAGCCAATGCTAATATCCTTTGCTTGTAAAATAATTCGTTTCTCCATTAGCTCATCAATTTACGTTTACGGATGAGTAACCAAATGACAATTGGCGCCCCTAAAATAGAAGTGATGGCATTGATTGGAATTACCATTGCCGAATTGGGTAACTGCGAAATGCTATCACAAACCAACATAATCATGGCGCCAAACAATAGCGTACTCCAAAATAAAATCAAGTGATTGCTCGTTTGAAAAACCAATTTAGCGATATGTGGTACCGCCAGTCCAACAAATGCGATAGGGCCTGCAAAAGCGGTAATACTTCCGGCGAGAATGCTAGTGGCTAAAATGATAATAAAACGTGCTTTGGCATAATTCAGCCCCAAACTCTTGGCGTAATTTTCTCCTAACAACAAAGTGTTTAAAGGTTTTATACTTACCATACTTAATAGCAATCCAATCAAAACACAAACAGATAAAATAGCAATTGAAGTCCAAGATAAATTACCCAAAGATCCTAAAGACCAGAAAGTAAATTTTTGCAATTGTTCAGCCGAACTGAAATAAGTGAGTGTACCCACCATCGCATTGGTTAAACTTCCAAACATTAATCCAACGATCAGTATAGTCATAGTGTCTCTGAGTCGCTGGGCAACAGCCAAAACGGCTAACAAAACTAAGAAACTACCTAGGCTTGAAGCTATTACTATTCCATACGACGAAAGTAACAATTCACTTGCAAAAGCAGGTAAAAATGCCGACCCTAAAATAACTAATGCTACACCCAAACTAGCTCCTGAACTGAGTCCGAGAACATAAGGACCTGCTAGCGGATTGCGAAATAAAGTTTGCATTAAGAGACCGCTAATGGCTAATCCCATACCCGTCAAAATTGCAACTATTGCTTTGGGTAAGCGGTAATCCATGATGATGTATTCCCAAGACGATTTACTTGCGCCAGTACCAATCAAACTGTTCCATACTTCTTGTAAGGGAATTGGAACGGCACCTATACTAATATCAATTAGCAATAGGAACAGTAATCCAATACTTAGAAGAAGGAAGAGGAGTATATTTCGGTTAGTTGTACTCAAGTTAATTTAATTTTTCAAAAAAATAGGGACGATGTTGCGGGACTAATTCGGGATGAAAAATAGCAATCAAATCTTTCAGTACCCAATCAGGGCGAGTGGAAGACCATTCGAAAAATAAAGTTCCCCCTTTGGCGCCTTTGTGCAATGCGTACGAATATACTTTTTTATTTTTAAATGCGTCAAATTTCGCATAATGCGGATTGCTGTCATTCATCTCTTTGAGAGAAGAAAAGTCACCCGGTGCAATCCAAAACTCTGCTTTTTGTGCTTTTTCTAAAATGGTTTCAAAAGGCAAAGTCAAACTTCCTGTTCCGGTTGTTTTAGCCCATAAATAGTTGGATTGCGCTTCTTTGAGAAATAAAGCCATCCAGCTCTCTCCTTGTGGTACAAACCATTGATCTTGGTACATGGCACCGCTCAAAACAGTAGGTTTTTGGGTTGCTTTTTTGGCTAGAGCCAAAGTAGTTTGGTATTCTTTTTCTATAGTAGAAAAAATCGTTTTTGCTTTGGCATCCAAGCCATACAAAGCACCAAAAAATTTGATCCATTCTGCTTTTCCAAGCGGAGATTGTTCGTTCCAATCGCCATTTAAAATAACTTTTAATCCGCTTTTTTGTAAATTATCCAAAGTTGGATTGCTATTGTTTAATCCGAAACTTACAATGACATCGGGATTCATATCAATCAGAATTTCGGTATTAAGTGTTTCATTGGTTCCTACCTCTTTCACATTTCCAGAGTTAATTCGTTTCCTGGTTTTTGGCGACGAAATAAAATCCGTATTGGGAAAACCGATCAAAGTTTTCTCAACGCCTAATAATTCTAAGGATGGAATGTGTGTAGTTGAGGTAACTACTATAGATTGTATTGGAACCGAAATTCGTGAGTATTGTTGTAAACTATCGGGAATGATCCCATTTTTTTCTTGTAGAATATATGTAAAAGGTGTTTTGGCATCTGGCCAAGGATGCGTAATCTTAAGAATAGAATAACCTTTGTGATGGTATATTTCTAGTCCTTTAGCATACTGAATCTCGTTTATAGCGCTACTTTTTGTAGTTTCAGCAATGGAGCTGTTTTGTTTGCATCCGCCGAGTAGCAATACAATAAAGAGGATAATAAATTTTAGAATAAATGATTTCATCGCTTTAAGTACAAGAAATGCAAAGGTAGGTGTAAACGGTTTTAAAAATCAAATTTAATTTTTTATCCCAATCTTAGTGGTATCTTTGTCTTCGTATTGAGGTTGCTTTTTTGATTTTCAAATTAGCATTAAAAGGGAATCAGGTTGAATACCTGAGCTGTACCCGCAACTGTAAGCTACTACGCTTGTTGTTATCTACAAGACCATTGTTCGCTTTGCGAATGAGAAGGTAAACAACAAGACGCAAGCCAGGAGACCTGCCTATTACATCGAGTATCAAACTTTCGGGAAAAAAGGTTTGGGTATGGGTAATTCTATGCTTTTCTCCCATTATTAGTAAAGCAGCAGCACCGCTGTTGCAAAAAGGATTAATGTATAATGAACAAAAAAAACGTTCGTATTAGCGCATTGTTTGTGCTAGTATCTACTTGTGTTTTTGCGCAAGAGAAAGCAGTTTTGACTTCGCAACAGGAGTTAAAAGAAGTAGTTGTGTCTGATTCTAAATTTGCTTTGGCAAAAGAAAAATCGGGAAAAGTGATCACAAAAATTACTTCCGAAGAGTTAAAAAACAAGACGGGTCAAAGTATTGCA
>JAGOAF010000024.1 GCA_017984035.1 Flavobacterium sp. | reverse complement strand
TTGTATGCTAACAATAAAGAAGCTCAACATTCGTACATCGAAATTGCCAAAGAAAAAGGATACGAAGTGTTGTTATTGGATTCGCCAATTATTTCGCACCTGATCCAAAAGATTGAAGGCGACAATAGTGAGATTAGTTTTGTGCGTGTTGATGCAGATCACATTGACAATTTAATCAAGAAAGAAGATACTGCGATTTCTAAATTGTCTGAAGAAGAACAAACCAGTTTAAAAACAGTAGTAGAAACGATTGTTCCAAAACAAAACTACACGGTACAATTGGAAGCTTTAGACAGTCAGTCAGCACCATTTATAATTACGCAACCCGAATTCATGCGTAGAATGAAAGAAATGAGTCAGTCTGGCGGTGGAATGTTTGGCATGGGCAATATGCCAGAAATGTACAACTTAGTAGTGAACACCAATTCGGATTTAGCTACCACTATTTTGAAAACCGAAGACAAAACCGCTCAAGAAAGCTTAATCAAACAAGCCTTAGACTTGGCTAAATTGTCTCAAAACTTATTAAAAGGAGAAGCTTTAACCGCTTTTGTGAAACGTAGTTTTGACATCCTTAAATAATACGAACTTCGTATAAAAGAAAAACCCTGCTAGTATCTAGCAGGGTTTTTTATTTAGTTTCCGATTATTCCGGTTTCTTCTTTTTTATCCTTGTTCAATAAAATTGGGGTTTCTCTGGCCAATTTATTCTTAGTTGGAATCTTATAATTGATACTAAATCCAAAACGACGCGAATCCATTTTGTTACTCAATAACAGCGACGTGTTATAAGAGTTGAACACAAATCGGTTCGAGTTGAAAATATCATCCGCATTAACCGAAATGGACAATTGATCTTTTAAGAATTTTTTAGATAATGACAAATCGACCGTGTTATTGAACGGCTTATTAGCAATAAAATAATAGTAATTCCCTTTGGCTGTGATGTAACTAAAGTTGGTTACGAACTTAATTTTACTTGGCAACACCAACTGTGACATCAAATTATATACCCAAAAACCTTTGGTTTCTATAGCTGGAATTTGGTGCAACTGATAGGCGGCATACACAAAGAGAAAGTTCATCTCATCTGGATTGACATTCATTTTCATTGTCTCTGCTAGACCTTTGGTAAACAACATATACGGAATTGGCATTCCGATATTGAAATTATGTACTTTCAACTCAGGAATATTTTCATTGGTATTGGTCACCACATTGGAATTCAAATTCACTCTCTGAATCACTTGATTCTTAGCCGAACTTACAGAATAGCCAATAAATGCATAATCATAAGCGCTCAACTTCACTTCATAGTTGTCAAAAATGGTGGGTTGCAAATTAGGGTTCCCTGTGTTGTTAATATTGGGATTTTGATAACTGGTATTGTTTGGATTCAACGCAGAGGTACTTGGTAACGTAATTTTCTTATTGTAATTCAAATTAAAAAAAACCGCCTTATTAAAATTATACTGTGCGCTGGCATTTGGAAAAAATCGAAACTGTTTGAATGGTGTTAACTCGGTATTATTAGCTTTTCCAGAAATGCTATAATCTTCAGCTCTACCTCCTACAATAAAACTCATACTTTTGAACTTCGTTTGCAATTCAAAATAACCTGCTGTAGTTTTTCTTTGGTAATCCAAATTAGTCACTCCTCTATTTTGAGTTTCAAAAGACAACCCTTCGTGCAAACTTCCAAAACTTATTTTTCCTTCATCTGAAAAAGCAATCGGTTGCGAATAATCAAATTTGAAATTGTAGAATTTTTGATCAGAAGAATTGTCCAATATTGGCAAAGAATTCCCTAAAGAGTTCAATACAAAATCATTTTGATTGCGATTAAAATTGAATCTAAAATCTAATTTTTTAGTTTTATCCTCAAAACGTTTTTGATAGGTCGCTACAGCATCTTGTCTCCATCCTTTAGAATTAGAAGCATCTTGAGTAGAAAATCCAGGTCCTTTCGATTGTGTTTCACTTCCGTTATTATTGTAGTTTACATCATAGTTCAACAACAAACGGTCTTTTTTTAAATCAAAGGTAACTGCAGATTTTACAAAATTAGTTCGATTCGTTCGGTCAGAATCTGTAGTAGAAAGAAGTCGTGTACCACCTATAACATCATTAACAAAAGAACTCCACATGGCACTTTCTCTGTAATTTTGCCCCATATTCAACTGCCATCCGAAATATTTGTTCTTAGCATTTAATAAAACACTATTGTTTACTCTCCATCGCAAATGATCGTAATTAGTAATATTTGTACTGTTAGTATACGTAGCACTTAAAAAATTCTTCGCATTTTTATTGGTGATTATGTTTAAAATTGCTCCTCCTGAAGTAGCTGGAAATTCAGCTCCTGGTTGCGTTATGATCTCAATTTTTTCAATTGCATTGGCAGGCATTCCTTCTAGAAATCCGTTCAATTCATTCGAAGAAATATTCAACGGACGTCCGTCCATATATACGTCCAACTGTTTCCCTTGGTACATCATTCCTGCTATATCTGAAGCTATTAACCCTGGTAATTTTTTCAATCCTTCTAAAACCGAACCAGAACTCAAACTCGGTTGATTGGCAAAATCAAAAATGGTACGATCAGCACGTTGCTCTATCGCTTTCTTAGTTTTGGTGATCGTAACTTCTTTTAGTTCTTCTGCTTTTTTTGCATTCTCTTGAGCAGCAAGTTGAAGAACTGAACCGAAAAATAAGGCTTGTAAAATAAAAATCTTTTTCATTATATTAATTTCGTTTGGTTCTTTAGTCTAAAGACCTACTATTTTGTTACAATACGATACGTAAGTTATTGATAAAAAAATTAAAATTATGACAAAGAATACCGAACTTTGCTTTCAGAAACAACATTCATAGTATTATGACTTTAGAAATTGGAACTCCTGCCTTGCTTTTTTCAGCAACCTCGTTAATTCTTTTAGCTTACACCAATCGATTCTTAACTATTGCGAGTATTATTCGGGGGCTTAAAAAGGTATACAAAGAAAAAGAGAATAGCATGATTTTATTGGAAATCAAAAACCTCAACCTGCGTCTCACCTTAATTCGATACATGCAAATGGCAGGAGTACTGTGTTTGTTTTTATCTGTTTTTGCTATGTTGCTTCTGTTCTTTGATGAACAAACAATCAGCATCTATTTCTTTGGATTGAGTTTATTGAGTTTGTTAATTTCGTTAGGTTTGTCTTTTTGGGAAATCAGTATTTCGGTCAATGCGTTACGATTGCATTTGAGCGATTTATCCGATATGGAAAAAAAACAAATCAATTAAATGACAAGCAAATCTAAACTACAAGGAGTACTCCTGATTGCACTTGGAGCCTCTAGCTATGGCATGTTAGCTACTTTTGTAAAAATAGCTTATTCGGAAGGGTTTACCACTCCCGAAGTGACTGTTGCACAATTTATATATGGTATAATAGGAATTGTACTTGTCAATACAATTCAAAAATTTAAAAGTAAAAATCAAGCGAACACGGCTTCAGCCAAAACCATAATCCAACTAATGGTCGCTGGAACTTCACTTGGTATGACGAGTGTTTTTTATTATTTGGCTGTAAAATACATTCCTGTTTCAATCGCAATTGTACTCTTAATGCAAACGGTTTGGATGGGCGTATTGTTTGAAATGCTTCTCGAAAAAAAAATACCATCCACTCAAAAAATCATTTCGGTTTTTGTGGTACTTGTAGGAACGGCATTAGCAACAAACATAATCGAAAATAAATTGGGGACAGATTGGCGCGGTATTGTACTTGGACTATTATCCGCAGCTTCTTTTACCACTACTATGTTTACCGCAAATCGAGTGGGAATTAATGTCTCATCGGCACAACGCAGCTTGTTCATGTTGTTAGGAGGTGCCGTAATTGTCTTTGGATTTGCATTCGCTACTCAAACAGGCGATTTTAATTT
The DNA here is from genome assembly GCA_017984035.1 of Flavobacterium sp. The sequence continues at coordinate 16,676 of JAGOAF010000024.1, read as the reverse complement.
CGAAATTTTTGCCAAATGGGGAATTGTCCTAGCGCTTTTCGGTACAATTATCCCACCTTTATTATTTAATTTAGGCTTTCCACTAACTGGAATTGGTTTAGGGAGTATCGTATCGGCTTTGGAACTCCCGGTTTCGGTATTGATGGCGTACTTCCTTTTGAATGAGAATATCAATACTTGGCAATGGATAGGGATAGTTTTGATCATACTAGCTATTGTCATCATGAATATTAATTATAAAAAAAATTAGCCCATTGGAGTCCCTATTCCATTTCAATTCGGAACCCCTTACACTCGACTTGCCAGATGCTGAAATTGTTTATTACCCTCAGTTTTTTGACAAAGAACAAGCAGATAGTATCTATACTGAATTGCTTCAAAAAATAAACTGGCAACAAGATAATATCACCGTTTTTGGCAAAACCCATCCACAACCACGTTTAACGGCATTGTATGGCAATGAAGGAAAACCCTACTCTTATTCCAATATAACGATGCAGCCACATCCTTGGAATAGCCTTTTGCAAAAAATAAAACACTACCTCGAAGCTAGAACAGCATGTGAATTCACCTCTGTATTACTCAATCAATACCGTGATGGAAAAGACAGTAACGGTTGGCATGCCGATAATGAAAAAGAATTAGGTCCCAATCCAATAATTGCCTCACTTAGTCTTGGAGCTGAACGGGTTTTTCAACTCAAGCACAATACCATAACCGAAGCTAAAAAGAGCATTACATTAGAACACGGTAGCCTCTTACTGATGAAAGGAACTACCCAACATTTTTGGAAACACCAAATCCCAAAGACAGCAAAACCCACTGAAACTCGTATTAATTTAACTTTTCGAACAATTAAATAATTGTTTATATTTGGATTCAAATCATTCCAATATGCAAAACATTATTGATTATTTTTCGACTATTCCCTCTTCACACAGAAGCTTAATATTAGTAGGCGGAATTACTTTTTTCTGGCTCATTGAAAATGCATATCCGTTGTTTAATTTCAAATACCGTAGATGGCAACATGCAGGAATAAATATCTTCTTTACACTAACAACCATAATTGTTAATTTTTGTTTGGCTTTCCTGTTACTACAAGTAGCGGATTGGTCAGTGAATAATAATTTTGGGATTTTACAATGGCTACCCGAAATGCCTATCGGATTGTATTCTTTGATTGGATTACTTTTATTGGATTTAATTGGAGCTTATTTAGTGCATCTGGTTGAACATAAAGTAAAACTATTTTGGCGTTTTCATTTGATTCACCATACCGACACTTGGATTGATACTACTACAGCAAACCGTCATCATCCTGGCGAAAGTGTGATTCGTTTTGCCTTTACTACCCTAGGCGTATTTGTAGTTGGAAGCCCAATGTGGCTCGTGTTTTTATACCAAACACTTTCAGTGATAGCTACCCAATTCAATCATGCCAATATTGCTTTGCCTAAAAAAGTGGATTTATTTTTAAGCTATTTCATAGTATCACCAGATATGCATAAAGTACACCATCATTATGTAATGCCTTACACTGATAGTAATTACGGCAATATTTTCTCTATTTGGGACCGGTTGTTTGGTACTTTTATGATAATGCCAAGAGAAGAAATTGTCTTTGGAGTGGATACGCATATGCAACCTGAAGAGCATAATAATTTGAAGAATTTATTAAAAATACCCTTTCAGAAAAAAAAGTAAAGTGCGATTATAGAACTAATTATTTTTTTTATTAATATTGATAACTGATTTTAAATCAACCAATATAAACATAACACTAATAAAACTATTTGAATTATTTTCATCCGATGAAAAAGAGTAGCCGTAAAGAATTAAGTTGGGAAGAGACGGAAAAATTGATGACTTTAGCCCTAGAAGAAAGAAACCCTTTTGAAATTATTAAAAAAGAATTTGGCTTAGTTGAAAAAGAGGTTTTAGAAATAATGAAAAAGAAAATGCCCGCAGAAAAATTCGAAATGTGGAAAAAGAAAGCGGCAGCCAACAAACCAAAACCAAAACCAGTAAAAATTGATGATTTTGATGACGAATTGGACGGTAAATACTACATCAAAAACAAATTAGATTAATATAAACAACTCCTGTCTTTCAGGAGTTTTTTTATTCATACAACTAAACTTATGAAACATAACTTTCTAACGCTCTTATTTATTGTACTGTCTGCACCTGTATTTTCACAAGCAACGACTGCATTTACAAAAGAGAATATTGCTGTAAATTCTCTTTTAAACGGGAGTTTATATACGCCGATAAAAGCCTCTAAAAAAGCAAACTTAGTAATTCTAATTGCAGGTTCAGGTCCAACCAATAGAGATGGAAATCAAATTGGACTGACCAACAATTCTTTAAAATTGTTGGCCGAAGCTTTAGCTAGTAATGGTATTGCTGTTTACAGTTACGACAAACGCATCTTTGCTCAAATGGCTAGTGGTAAACTTGACGAATCGAGTTTGACTTTTGATGATTTTATTGAAGATACCATAGATGTTATAGACTATTTTAAAAACCAAAAAAAATACCACTCCATTACTATTGCGGGTCATAGCGAAGGAGCCTTGATAGGATTGGTAGCTGCCAATGGCAATGCCAATGCTTATATCTCAATTGCAGGAACAGGAAGACCAATTGATGAAGTACTTTTGGAACAAATTGGAAAACAAGCCCCTTTTCTAAAAGAAGAAGTGGAAAAAAACTTAGCTACTTTAAAAATTGGAAACACCTTCGAGTTAAAAAACCAAATGTTAGCCTCGTTGTTTAGAGCGAGTGTGCAACCGTATATGATTTCATGGATAAAATACCATCCGCAAAATGAACTCAAAAAATTACAGATTCCAACCTTGCTAATCAATGGCAACAAAGACATTCAAGTTAGCGTGCAAGACGCACAACTATTACAACAAGCAAAACCCGATGCCCAACTCCGCATTATTCCCAACATGAATCACGTTTTCAAAGAAATTAAGGGAGACGATGTTGAGAATAAAGCATCCTACACCAATCCTGAATTACCAATATGCAATGAATTAACCTCAATAATCACTACTTTTATTCGTTCATTATAAAGTGTAACATTTATCTAAAAAAGAATACTAACAACCCAATCTAAATAATTCAAAATGAAAAAATCAATTATTGCACTCGCTCTTGTGGCTTTTCTTTGGAATGGCAACTCAGCAAACGCACAAAAAAAGTCAACTCCTAACCAAAATATTAAAGTAGGAATCGATCTGGTTGATGTGAAAGACGACAAGGTAAAAGTAACTGTTGAAGCTCCAAAATTTAATTTGGATAAAATCACCTATAGCATTCCTAAAATTGTCCCTGGCACCTATTCAGAAGATAACTATGGGAAAAATATTGAGGATCTAAAAGCTTTTGATGCTAAAGGTACTGCTTTAGCAGTAACTAAAACAGACGACAATACGTGGTCGATAGCATCAGCTAAAAATCTGGCAAAAATAACCTATTGGGTAAATGATACTTTTGACACCGAAAAAGGAGGAAGTTTTGGGACCGATATTTTTTCACCGGCCGGAACCAACATAGATGCTGGAAAAAACTTTATGATCAATACACATGGTTTTGTGGGCTACTTCCAAGATAAAAAAGACCTTCCGTACCAAGTAACTATTTCGCATCCAGAAACGCTTTGGGGAGCAACTTCTATGATTGACACTGATGCTAGTGCAACTAAAGATGTATTTACTACGCCACGCTATGCTGAACTAGTTGAAAACCCAATTATGTATGCTAAACCCGATTACACTTCTTTTAATGTAAACGGAATGGACATTCAAATTGCAGTCTATTCACCTTCAGGAAAAGTAACTGCTGCAAGCATTACTCCTGAAATGAAAAAAATGATGACCGCTCAAAAAACCTTTTTAGGCAATATTAATTCGACTAAAAAATACTCCGTTTTATTGTACCTGTCATCAATGCAACCAAATGATGCCAAAGGTTTTGGCGCATTGGAACACCCAACAGCTACAACGGTAGTTTTACCTGAAATGATGCCTTTAGACGAATTGCAAAAATCAATGATTGATGTCGTTTCCCATGAATTTTTTCATATTCTTACACCACTTACAATTCACTCGAATGAAATTCAATACTTTGATTACAATACGCCAAAAATGTCACAACACTTATGGATGTATGAGGGGGTAACAGAATACTTTGCTAATTTGTTTCAAATCAATCAAGGTTTAATTGACGAAACCGATTTTCTAAATCGTATGGCTGAGAAAATTGAACAATCTAAAAGACTTGATGACACTATGCCATTCACCACTATGAGTGCTAATGTATTAAAAAGTCCGTACAAAGAGCAATACTTAAATGTATACCAAAAAGGTGCATTAATTGGAATGTGTATCGATATTATTATTCGTGAAAAAAGCAATGGTGAAAAAGGTATTTTGAATTTAATGCAACAATTATCGAAAGAATATGGGGTGCATAAAGCCTTTAATGACGAAGAGTTATTTGCTAAAATTACATCTTTAACTTATCCTGAAGTGGGTGCATTTTTAAGTACCTATGTATCAGGATCAACACCAATACCTTACGATACATTCCTTGCAAAGGCTGGAATAACTAAAACGAAAGACAAAAAAGCGGGTAACGTATTCTTAAAAGGACAATCGCCTTACATTACTGTTAACAAGGAAACCAAAGAAATTTTGGTGCGACCAGATACCGAATTAATTGAATTTTATACCAATTTAGAATTAAAAGCTAATGATATACTAATGGCTATTAATAACAAAGCGTATACTTTGGATAACATTTATGAGATGATTGGCGAAAGCGAAAACTGGAAAGAAAATGACGCAATAACCATCAAAATAAAAAGAGATGGTAAAGAACAAGTCATCACTGGAAAAGTGCATTTACCCTATGAAGAAATTGAAGGTTTGAAAGCAACAGATAGTGCCAAATCCAATCTAAAAAATGCATGGATGAAAGGTTAAAATCAAAATAATTACTCCAAAATCCCAATTTAGAAATAGATTGGGATTTTTTTTGCAATTCAATCTCGCTTTCCAACAATTTTCGTTATTTTGCGCCAAAATACAAATACACATGAAAAAAATTAGTATCGCTTTCATCGCCATTACACTATTATTCGCCTGTTCTGAAAAAAAATCAGAAAATAACCTGCACCTAACAGGAAACATTAAAGGATTAAAAAAAGGAACATTGTATGTTCAAAGAGTTACTAATAATAAATTAGTTGCTCTGGATACTATAGCTATTAATGGAAACTCTCAGTTTGAGACGGACATCGAATTGCAATCTCCTGAAATGTTGTATTTATTTCTAGACAGAGGAGTAAGTAATTCTTTAGACAACAATTTATTATTTTTTGCTGAACCAGGAGCAATATCTATTGAAACTAATTTAGAGAACTACATTGCCGATGCTAAAGTAACTGGTTCAAAAAATCAAGACTTATATTACGAATTTAAAAAAGTAGATACTCGTTTTCAAAATGAAGAATTGGATTTAATTGAAAAAAAATTCAATGCATTGAAAAGCAATAACACTTCGGAAGCGACAAAAATAGCTGTTAAACAAGAATCAAATATTAAAAGAAAATATTTATATGCTACTAATTTTGCTATAAACAATAAGGAATATGAAGTAGCGCCTTACATAGCACTTTCTGAAATTTATGACATCAACATCAAATATTTGGATACTATCCAAAAATCGATGTCGCCAAAGGTGGCCAAATCACTTTATGGGAAGAAATTAACGGAGTACATTGCTTCAATAAAAAAGCAACAATAAAAATAGTATTCAAACAAAACAAAAAAACCGTCAATGAATTTGACGGTTTTTTTTATGGGATTTAATAAATAAAAAAAACCACAACTTGCGTTGTGGTTTTTGGAGCCGGCGGAGGGACTCGAACCCACGACCTGCTGATTACAAATCAGCTGCTCTAGCCAACTGAGCTACGCTGGCAGCGTATAACGGGTGCAAATATAATTCTGAATTTTAATTTTCCAAAATATATTAGCACTTTTTTACCGTTTTTTTCGACTATAATTCGTTGATTTTAGCAATCAATTGATTAGCAGTTTGTTCCAATTCAACATTGATTTGTTTGAAATGGGCTTTTTTGTTTTCAACGTTCTTTGCGTTCACTTTTGTGATCAAAAGATCAAAAGCTGCAATAGCTTCGTCGATTAATGCATTAGTCTCTGGTGTTGGAACACCTGAAGTTGAAATTTCAAACAAGTACACTGCTTCAATAATATCTCCTAAAACGTAGTTGATGTCTTTCTTTAAATTCTTAACGTTTGCCATTTTATTTTTAATTTTAATTTGCGTGTGCAAAAGTACACATAATCTTTCTATTCCCTACTAATAAATGTAAATTTCTAAAATTGAAGCTTTTCCATACTAGTAAAAGTTATTGGTTCACAATTTTTTTAACTGCCGACAGCGCTTTTGGGATGTGTTGACCCGCCAACATACTGTTAAACACATATTGAATTACTCCGTTAGTATCAATAACATAAGTCACTCTACCAGGTAGCATTCCGAAAAGGGAAGTTGGAACCCCAAATAATTTTCTGATTTTTTTATTCGAATCAGATAATAATAAAAACGGGAGACGGTATTTAGAAGTGAATTTTTGATGAGAATCTTGATCATCGCCACTCACACCAATTACCTCGGCACCCATGTCTAAAAAATCTTCATACTGATCCCTGAAACTACAGGCTTGAGCAGTACAGCCAGGCGTGTTATCTTTGGGATAGAAATAAATAACAACTGGTTTTTTTCCAACAATCGAAGTGCTATCAAAAGGATTTCCTTTAGTATCTATTGACGTAAAATTCGGAACGACATCCCCTTTTTGTAAAGCCATTATTCCCCTTTATAAGTTACAAAATTACGCGGCGTTTCATATAAAACGATTTCTAAATCAAGTGAAGCCGGAATTCGTTTTCTCATTTTATTCCAAATCACCACTACTATATTTTCAGCTGTTGGATTCAATTCTTGGAATTCAGGCACATCTAAATTTAAATTTTTATGGTCCATTTGATTTTCAACTTCTTCTTTGATGATGTCCGAAAGTATTTTAACATCCATAACATAGCCGGTTTCGGGATCAATTGGTCCGGTGACACTTGCGATCAATTCGTAATTATGTCCGTGGAAATTGGGATTATTGCATTTTCCAAAAACAGCATCATTTTGTTCAAATGACCAATCTTTTCTATACAATCGGTGTGCCGCATTAAAATGGGCTTTTCTTGAAATTGTAACTCTCATTTGAAATTATTTAAAGGGTGTGTTCTTCTAGAAAATGATAAAATTGGTCAAAAATAATTTTGAACCAAATGGTATATAAATCTGGATTATTCTGAATGTCAGATTTAACCGCTTCAATAGGCATCCATTTCCAATCTTCAACTTCTTCAATGTTGATGTTGGGTTCATCATTGTAGTATCCTATCATTACATGATCCAATTCATGCTCTGTCAATCCGTTATCAAAAGGTGCCTTGTAGATGAAATGAAACAATTCTTTCAAATCGGTTTGAAAACCCATTTCTTCAAAAAGACGTCTACTTCCGGCTTGAATATTCGTTTCCCCTTCCCGTTGATGACTGCAACAAGTATTTGTCCACAATAAAGGCGAATGGTATTTGTGATGTGCACGTTGTTGCAACATGATTTCATTTTTGCTATTCAACACAAAAACCGAAAAAGCACGATGTAATACTGCTTTTTCATGCGCTTCCATCTTGGGCATCAACCCAATTGGTTCGTCTTTTTCATTCACTAATATTACATTCTCTTCAATCATACAAGTCTATTGATTGCCAAAAATACAAAAAAGAAAGAGCAAGATGGCTGATTTTTTATTTTAAACAAAGTTTAACGAATGTCTAACATCCAAAAGAGTTAAATTTACATTCGTTTTATTTTTAAAGTATTTTAAAATTAATATACTATCCTATGAAATATTATTTTTTATTGCTCGTCCCCTTGATTTTCCTAAATGCTTGTGGCCAAACTTCAAAACAAAAAAAAACAAATACAACTACTATGTCCAATACCATTTCTAAACCCGAAAACCGTTACTATTCCAATACTGACTCCACTAAATTAAATGTTTCAGATGCCGAGTGGAAGAAAATACTTTCACCCGACTTGTATGCTGTAGCTCGTGAAGCTGACACCGAAAGAGCTTTTACTGGAACCATGTGGAACGACGAAACTAAAGGAACTTATTATTGTGCTACTTGTGGATACAAACTATTTCAATCCAACCAAAAATTCACCAGCAGTTGTGGATGGCCTAGTTTTTTTGAACAAGAAAATAAAGAAAGTATTGTATTCAAGTTAGATAAATCCTACGGGATGATTCGCACCGAAGCACTTTGTGGCCGATGCGATAGTCATTTAGGACATTTGTTTAATGATGGACCAGAACCCACTGGAAAAAGATATTGCATGAATGCTATTTCTCTTGATTTTGTGCCAGATGCTACTTTGGGAGAAAAAAAAGAAACTTTTAAAACTATCACTCTGGGAGGAGGTTGCTATTGGTGTGTTGAAGCAGTATATGACAATCTAAAAGGAGTTCAGTCGGTGGTTTCAGGATATGCTGGTGGTCGCACGGAAGACCCAACCTATGAGGAAGTTTGCTCAGGAACAACAGGCCATGCTGAAGTAGTTCAAATTACCTACGATCCTAACCAAACCAATTCGGATGAAATTTTCAAAGTATTTTTCACTGTCCATGATCCTACAACACTCAACCGTCAAGGTGCCGATGTAGGAACACAATACCGTTCGGTTATTTTCTATACCAATGAACAAGAGAAAAAAGAAGCGCAAAATATAATTAACGCTTTAGAAACATCTAAAGTATATGATAATTCTGTTGTAACTACGATTGAACCACTTACAAAATTCTACAAAGCCGAGAACTACCATCAAGACTATTACAACAACAATAAAAATCAACCCTATTGTAAAATGGTGATTCAACCCAAAATTGAAAAGTTTGAAAAATTATTTAAAAGCCGTTTGAAAAAAGAATAGTGGTATATTTACTTGATTGATTTAAAAAAATCCAAATGCAAAACTACTATCGAATTACACTACTGGCTGTCCTATTTAGTTTTAATGCTATTAAAGCGCAAGAATCTCAACCCAGATGGACACTAGTCAATTTTATAAAAACAGATAGTATTAATCCCATTTTATCGCCTGACGCTAAACAAACTTTTAATTGTCCGGTAAGTAAATCATTAGTCAATTGGGAAGAACGAAATGTTCTTAATCCCTCTGCCATAGTAAAAGACAACAAAGTATATCTCATTTATCGGGCACAAGACAACCAAATGACATCTCGTTTAGGATTGGCAATTAGCGAAGACGGTTTGCACTTTAAGAAGGAAGCCGAACCAATCTTTTTTCCAAACAATGACAGCATGAATGGTTATGAATGGAAAGGCGGTGTTGAAGATCCTAGAGTGATTGAATGTCCTGATGGAAGTTATTTTATGACCTACACTTCGTATGATGGAAAAATCGCGCGATTGTGTTTTGCTACTTCCACCGATTTGAGACATTGGACCAAACAAGGGTTGGTATTGAAAGACGAAAAATACAAAGACCTTTGGGCTAAATCGGGTGCAATTGTAGGAGAACGAAAAGGCAACAAAATCGTAGCTACAAAAATCAACAATAAGTACTGGATGTATTTTGGTGATACTAATTTGTTTATGGCCTATTCCGAAGATTTAATACACTGGCAAGCCGCAATCAATGAAGAAAGTCAAAAAATGATTAGTGTACTTCATCCTAGAATGGGGTATTTCGATAGCCGATTGGTGGAGCCCGGACCCTTTGCACTTTTGCAAAAAGAAGGAATCGTTTTAATTTATAATGGCAGTAATGCTGCAAATTTTAATACCGCAGAGTTGCCAAAATTTACCTATGCTGCAGGCCAAGCTTTATTTGATAAAAACCAACCGTATAAGTTAATTGATCGAACTCCAAATCATTTTATTCATCCGGACAAACCCTATGAAAAAATGGGAGAAGTAAACGAAGTGTGTTTTGTAGAAGGATTAATTTTCTTTAAAAATAAATGGTTTTTATACTACGGCACAGCCGACTCTAAAATAGCAGTAGCTGTTCGCAATAATTAGTTATTGCTTTAAACTTTCTGCAATTTTCAAAGCACATTTTTCACCATCAATAGCAGCAGAGATAATTCCACCTGCATAGCCTGCTCCTTCTCCACAAGGATACAAACCTTTGATTTGTAAATGCTCTAAACTAATTCCATCTCTTGGAATTCGTACCGGCGAAGAAGTACGCGATTCGGGTGCATGCAATATCGCTTCGTTTGTTAAATACCCTTTCATCGATCTCCCAAATTCAGTAAATCCTTCTCGAAGAATCTGACTTAAAAATCCTGGAAAAACTTGTCCCATTTCTACTGAAGTAGTTCCGGGTACATAGGAGGTTGCCGGTATACTAGAAGATACTTTAGTTTGAGTAAAGTCAACCATTCGTTGTGCAGGAACACGTTGAGTTTGGCCAGCCAAATGCCAGGATTTTTGCTCAATACTCTTTTGAAATTCCATTCCGGCCAAAGGACCAAATTGAGCAAAAGGTTTGAAATCTTCCAACTTCAATTCGATAACAATCCCTGAATTGGCGGTAGCCTGATCTCTTTTGGAAGGCGACCAACCGTTGGTTACTACTTCACCTGGACTGGTCGCACAAGGTGCAATAACACCTCCAGGACACATACAAAATGAATACATCCCACGACCTCCTACTTGTTTGACAATGGAATACGGAGCGGGTGGTAAATGTTCGCCGCGATAATCACAACTGTATTGGATACTGTCAATTAAAGATTGAGGATGTTCAGCTCGAACGCCCAAAGCAAAAGGTTTGGCTTCAATCAATATTTTTTTACGATCCAACAATTCAAAAATATCACGAGCGGAATGACCCGTAGCTAAAATAAGTTTGCTAGCTGTAATAGTATCGCCTTTTTGAGTTACTATGCCTTGAACTTCATTATTTTTGATCACGATATCAGTAACGCGGGTCTCAAATAAAACCTGTCCGCCACATTCGATGATTTTTTCCCGAATATCCTGAATAATTTGAGGAAGTTTATTCGTTCCGATATGCGGATGGGCATCGACCAAAATATCAGGGTTAGCTCCAAAAGCAACTAACAATTCTAATATTCGGGTAACATCTCCTCGCTTTTTAGAACGCGTATACAGCTTTCCATCCGAATAGGTTCCTGCCCCACCTTCGCCAAAACAATAGTTGGAATCTTCATTCACAATATGATCTCGGTTAATGGCTTTTAAATCGCGTCGACGTCCACGAACATCTTTTCCACGTTCGACCAAAATAGGACGTAAACCCAACTCAATCAATTGCAAAGCAGCAAAAAGACCTGCTGGTCCTGCGCCTACTACAATTACTTCTTGCTTGTTGGTTACATTAGGATAATCCGGAAGTGTGATTGTAGGTTCTTGAATTAATTCACCTTGCAAATAAATCACCACTTTCAAATTGATCTTAATGGCTTTTTGACGCGCATCAATAGAACGTTTTAGAATAGCAACATGTTGAATATCGCTTACCCCAACTTTTATTTGATTGGACAAATACTGTTGCAATAAAGCGGCATCGGCAGCAATTTCGGGACTAACTTGAAGTAGTAGTTCTTGAGGCATTAATTGGTAATTTATATTTGCCGTACCCTTTTGGCACAACAGCCTACAAAAATAACATTTTGAAGTGAATTCAGTCTATGAAATTAGCATCCATTTTACAAGAGAGTTTGTACCTTTGTGGTTCAATGGTACAAAAATGGAAAGAAAAATAAAATTAATTTGGGATTTTAGAGGACCTGCATCGGCAAAAACGGCCGAACATCATGAAATTCATCTCAAAGAATTCATTGCAATAGAAAAGTTACCTCTTAAAATTACTGGATTTGAAATACAGAATGAAATGCATGCGATTGCTTATATGGTGGTAACTGACGATTACATGATTGCTGTTCGCGATGCTTTAAAACCGCATCGAGGAGAATTATACCAAGAGTAATTAGTTGGCTACCTCACTAATAAATTTAATGCGCATCAAACGCAATTCATCAATATCGTATTCTCCATCAAATTCTTTCAGTGCATCTTCAATTTTGTCAGAGTCAGATTCCATGAAATACTCATGAATTTCTTCTTGCTGATCGTCGTCTAACATGTCGTCAATCCAATATTTGATATTCAATTTGGTCCCAGAATACACAATCTGCTCCATTTCCTTTATCAAATCATCCATCGTCATCCCTTTGGCGGAAGCAATATCATCCAGTGAAAGCTTGCGATCGATATTTTGAATGATGTATAATTTATTGGCTGAATTTACCCCTGTAGATTTTACTACTAAATCATCCGGACGAATGATATCATTGTCTTCTACATAACGACTAATTAAAGCTACGAAAGGGGCACCATATTTCTTCGCTTTTCCTTCACCAACTCCATGTATATTAGTTAACTCCTCCAAAGAAATTGGATATTTCAACGCCATATCTTCTAAGGATGGATCTTGAAACACCACAAAAGGAGGTACTCCTAAATTTTTGGCTTCTTTTTTACGTAATTCACGCAACATAGCCATCAAGGCTTCATCTGCAGTTCCTGAGGAACTTGCTGCACTAACTATTGCGTCGTCTTCACTTTCACTGTATTCATGGTCTTCAGACATCAGAAACGAAACCGGATTTTTAATAAAATCCAACCCTTTATCGGTGATTTTAACGATGCCATAGGTTTCTATATCCTTGGCTAAATAGCCTTCCACCAAAACTTGGCGTAGCAAAGCCATCCAATATTTTTCATCATGATCGGCACCGCAACAAAAAAAAGATTGCGAATCGGTTTTGTGAGCCTTAATTACCGCATTTACTCTACCAATTAAAGTAAACACTACCTCTTTCGATTTGTATAAATGTTTGGTATCTCTAACCACTTCAAGTAATTTAACCACTTGATTTTTGGCTTCCACTTTATTTTTTGGATTGCGAACATTGTCATCCATATCGGCTCCTTCACCTGTTTCGCTATCAAATTCTTCTCCGAAATAGTGCAATAAAAATTTACGTCTCGACATGGAAGTTTCAGCATAGGCCACTACTTCTTGTAATAATGCAAATCCGATTTCTTGCTCAGCGACTGGTTTGCCCGACATGAATTTTTCTAATTTCTCAACGTCTTTGTACGAATAGTACGCCAAACAATGGCCTTCTCCTCCATCACGACCTGCACGACCTGTTTCTTGGTAATAACTTTCCAATGATTTTGGAATGTCATGGTGAATTACAAAACGCACATCCGGTTTGTCAATTCCCATACCAAAAGCAATCGTAGCCACAACCACTTCCACATCTTCCATCAAAAACATGTCTTGGTGCTTGGCTCTCGTTTTGGCATCCAAACCTGCATGATAGGGAACAGCACTAATACCATTTACCTGTAAAACCTCCGCAATTGCTTCCACTTTTTTACGGCTTAAACAATAGATAATTCCTGATTTTCCTTTATTTTGCTTGATAAAACGAATGATATCCGATTCGATATTCTTGGTTTTTGTTCGAACTTCGTAATATAAATTTGGTCTATTGAAAGAGGCTTTATACGTAGTTGCATCCGACATGTCCAAGTTTTTCAAGATGTCTTCTTGCACTTTTGGCGTAGCAGTGGCAGTCAATCCAATAATAGGCACATCGCCCAATTGTTTAATTATATAGCGTAAATTACGGTATTCCGGTCTAAAATCATGGCCCCATTCTGAAATACAATGGGCTTCATCAATGGCAACAAAAGAAACTTTAACCGACTGAAGAAATTGTACGTATTCGTCTTTTGTAAGGGATTCTGGGGCAACATACAATAATTTAGTGATACCCGCTGTAATATCGTTTTTAACTTGGGTAATTTCTGTTTTCGTTAAAGACGAATTCAAAACATGCGCAATACCGTTTTCAGATGACAAACTTCGAATGGCATCGACTTGATTTTTCATTAAAGCAATTAATGGAGACACCACAATTGCCGTTCCTTCTTGAATCAAAGCAGGCAGTTGGTAACAAAGTGATTTACCGCCTCCAGTGGGCATAATTACAAAAGTATTTTCTTTATTGAGAATACTTTTAATTACTGGTTCTTGCAGTCCTTTGAATTGTCCGAAGCCAAAATACTTCTTTAATTCTTTATGGATATCAATTTCGTTTGAATTCATTATTTACTGTGTGGTATTTTGTATAAATTTGCACCACATAAAGATACTATTTTCTTTTACAAACACAAATTTAACTATTCTGTTTTGACAACAACATCAAATATATTGGCAAGTGCCAAAAAAACGATCCTCTCTGAGAGTCTATCCATCTCAAAATTAGCTGATTTACTCGATGCTAATTTTGTAGCCGCGGTAGAAAAAATATACCAATCCAAAGGGAGATTGGTAGTTACAGGGATTGGCAAAAGTGCTATCATTGCTCAAAAAATGGTAGCTAGTTTCAATTCAACAGGCACACCTTCCCTTTTTTTACACGCCGCCGAAGCCATTCATGGCGATCTAGGCATGCTTCAAAAAGAAGATGTGGTGATTTGCATTTCAAAAAGTGGGAATAGCCCTGAAATCAAAGTTTTGGTTCCTTTATTAAAACGTTTTGACAACATTTTGATTGCCATCACAGGCAATATGAGTTCATTTTTAGCACAAGGTTCTGATATTGTTTTAAACACAACTGTAGATAGCGAATCTTGTCCGAACAATTTAGCACCAACCAATAGCACCACTGCGCAATTGGTGATGGGTGATGCTTTAGCCGTTTGTTTGATGGAAATGCGGGACTTCAAAGCGGAAGATTTTGCGGTATATCATCCTGGAGGGGCTTTAGGAAAAAAATTATTACTTCGTGTCAAAGACATGTTGGAAAACTCCTTGAAACCGATGGTAGCTCCCGACGCACCGATTAAAAAAGTAATTTTCGAAATTTCTGAAAAACGCCTAGGAGTTACTGCCGTTGTTGAAGACAACAAAGTGATCGGAATCATCACTGATGGAGACATCCGACGCATGTTAAACGAAAGAGACAGCTTTGCAGATCTAACAGCGCGCGATATCATGACCCAAAATCCTAAAACAACCACTTCTGAAGCGATGGTTATTGACGCGTTCCATTTGATGGAAAATTTCAAAATCACACAACTCATTGTGGTCGACGATTCAGAATTCAAAGGCGTATTGCATTTACATGATATTTTAAAAGAGGGAATTATATAATGGCAAAGAAAGATTTGAATGAAATGTCGTTTTTAGATCATCTAGAAGAACTACGATGGTTATTAGTTAAAAGTACGATTGCTATCTTGGTAATGGCTACTGTCACTTTTTTTGTAAGCGACTTTATTTTTAATGATGTTATTTTTGGCCCAACCAAAGCCGATTTTATAACCTATCAACTGTTTTGCGATTTATCGCATCAGTTAGGATTTGCCGATAGCATTTGTGTTACAGATATGGCTTTCATTATTCAAAATACGAATATGGAAGGGCAAATCAACATTCTTGTTTGGACTTGCATCACCGCCGGATTCATATTGGCTTTTCCATTTATTTTATGGCAAATCTGGCAATTTATTAGCCCAGCCCTGTACGAAAAAGAAAAAAAGCATGCGAAACTATTTGTGTTCACCTCTTCATTCCTTTTCTTTTTAGGCGTTTTGTTTGGTTATTTTGTCATCGTACCCATGTCGGTTAACTTTTTCGCGACCTTTACGGTCAGCGATGTCATTAAAAATCAATTCAGTGTGGACTCTTATATTGGGATGCTAAAAACCAGTGTGATTGCCTGTGGGTTATTTTTTGAATTACCCATCATTATTTACTTTTTAACCAAATTAGGTTTAGTTACCCCTACTTTCTTACGAAAGTATTGGAAATATGCTGTGATTGTGATCTTAATAGTCGCGGCCATCGTTACACCTCCAGATGTGGTAAGTCAAATTATAGTGACCATCCCAATGTTATTGATATACGAAGCGAGTATATTGATTTCAAAAATTGTAATCCGAAATAAAAACAAAGCAAATGGCTGATATCGTTCAAGAATTTAATGAGTACCGTTCTAAAATGAACGAAAAATTATTGGCAGACAATAACAAAATTGTCAAACGTATTTTTAATCTGGATACCAATGCCTATGCCGAAGGTGCTTTGGATGTAAAAACCAAAGAATTGTTAGGGCTAGTTGCTTCTGCAGTATTGCGCTGCGATGATTGCGTAAAATACCATTTGGAAACCAGTTTCAAAGAAGGGGTGACCAAAGAGGAAATGATGGAAGCCATGGGAATTGCCACTTTAGTTGGCGGAACCATTGTAGTTCCACATTTGCGTAGGGCTTATGAATTTTGGGAAGCCTTAGAGCATAATCAATAATACACCAATGTATCAATAAACCAATTGTTACATTTACTAATTGAATAATTCACATATTTAGCAATGATATTAAGAGCAGATAATTTGGTAAAAACCTACAAAGGCCGCAGTGTCGT
>JAGOAF010000023.1 GCA_017984035.1 Flavobacterium sp. | reverse complement strand
AAGCCTTACAGGTTGCCGAAGAAGAAATACGATATGTTGCAAAAAACAACACTAATACACTTTCAAAATCTTTAGAAACACTTTTAGCTCAAATTGATGTTTTAAAAGCCAAATTAGACCGTGTTCGGCAATTCGATAGTTATAGAATTTCACAGGCTTTAGAATTGGAATACACCTTTGAAAGCAATAGAATTGAGGGAAACACCATGACACTTCGCGAAACTAATTTAGTTATCAATGAGGGTTTGACCATTTCTGGAAAAAGTATGCGCGAACATCTTGAAGCTATTAATCATCAGGAAGCTATAGCTTTTATAAAAGAGTTATTGACGAAAAACACTTCTTTGAATGAAAGAGAAATTTTATCTATTCATAATCTTATTTTAAGAGGGATTCATCCTGAAGATGCTGGTAGATATAGAAAAGTACAAGTAATGATTAAAGGAAGTGGTCACACACCGCCTCAACCTTTTTTAGTAGCGAAGGAAATGGAAGATTATTTTATTTGGTACGAAACCAATAAAAATAAATTACATCCAATAATTCTTGCTGCTGAGATGCATGAGCGATTGGTCACTATACATCCATTTATTGATGGAAATGGCAGAACATCACGTTTAGTAATGAACTTGATTTTGTTGCAACATGGTTATGTAATTGCTAACATCAAAGGAGATTACGATACAAGAATGCGCTACTATCAAACCTTGGAAACAGCCCAAACTCAAAACAACAAAGAAGATTTTATCTTGTTTGTAGCTCAAATTGAAAAAGAGAGTTTGGAACGCTATTTAGCCATTATTGGTCAATAAAAAACCAAAAAATACGCGGGTTTTCTTTTAGTTTGTATCTTCTAATAAGGGAACAAATCGAAATTCACCAAATTCATGTTTCTCAAATTGAGTCTCGTTTTTACGAATGAGCATGGTCATAATTTGAACTTCTTCTCCTAATGGAATAACTAAACGACCTCCAATTTTTAATTGTGCCATTAAAGGTTTGGGGATAATGGGTGCACCTGCGGTAACTATAATACTATCAAATGGTGCATGAATTTCCAATCCTTTGTATCCATCTCCAGACGAAAAGTATTTGGGACGAATTCCTAATTTTGGCAGTAAAACAGATGTTGTTTTAAACAATTCAATTTGGCGCTCAATAGTATATACTTTAGCGCCCATCGCACATAAAACAGCGGTTTGATAGCCTGAACCTGTACCTATTTCTAGTATTTTATGTTCTCTTTCAACTTCTAATAATTGGGATTGAAATGCCACAGTGTAGGGTTGTGAAATCGTTTGACCAGCTCCAATTGGGAAGGCTTTATCTTGATAGGCATAGTCTTCAAAACTAGAATTTAAAAACAAATGTCTTGGCACTTTTTTAATCGCCTCAAGTACTTTTTTATCCGTAATGCCTTTTTGTTCTAAAATGCTTACTAATTGATTGCGAAGTCCTTGATGTTTGGCAGTATCTTTCAAAATTTGGGTTTTAATTTTGGTAAAAGTAACAAAGAATTTCTAATTCCAAATAGCGAAATTTAAATTAAAATGGGACAAATAATTGTCAGTTTGCCTAAATAAATTAGCCAATTTATTCCTATTTTTGTGCAAACTACATTATTATGCTGAAAATTGGAGTATTGGGTGCTGGTCACTTAGGAAAAATACATTTGCGTTTATTGCAACAATCGGAAAAATACGAATTGGTTGGTTTTTATGATGAAAATCAAGAAAACGGAGCTAAGATTGCAGCCGAATTTGGTTACAAACAATTTGATACAATTGCTAAATTAATTCACGCTGTAGATGTTATTGACATTGTAACTCCTACTCTTTCGCATTACAAATGTGCTAAAGTTTCCATTAAATCTGGCAAGCATGTATTTATTGAAAAACCAATTGCTACTACTGTTGAAGAGGCAGAAGAAATTATAACTTTAGCCAATGAATACAATGTCAAAGGTCAAGTGGGTCACGTCGAACGATTCAACCCTGCTTTTATTGCAACAAAAAACATGATCGAAAATCCGATGTTTATTGAAACACATCGTTTGGCTGAATTCAATCCAAGAGGTACGGATGTACCCGTAGTTTTAGATTTAATGATTCACGATATTGATGCTATTTTGAGTGTAGTCAATTCGAAAGTAAAAAACATCAATGCGAGTGGTGTTTCAGTTATTAGTGAAACGCCTGATATTGCTAATGCCCGAATTGAATTTGAAAATGGTTGTGTGGCCAATTTAACTTCCAGCCGAATTTCGATGAAGAATATGCGTAAAACGCGTTTCTTTCAAAAAGACGCTTATATCTCTGTTGATTTCTTAGAAAAAAAATGTGAAGTAGTCAAAATGAAAGACGCTCCTGAAGTTCCAGGTGACTTTGATATGATTTTACAAAATGCCGAGGGTGTGAAAAAACAAATCTATTTTTCTAATCCTGAAGTACATCAAAACAATGCCATTTTAGACGAATTAGAATCTTTTGCTGATGCTATCAACAACGATACTACACCAGTAGTTACTTTGGAACAAGCAACCAATGCTTTGCGTGTAGCCTATCAGATTATTGATTCAATGGAAAATAAATAAGCTGCTAAATGAAAACAATCGCTGTAATAGGAGCTGGTACTATGGGTAATGGAATTGCTCATACTTTTGCTCAAAATGGTTTTACCGTAAAATTAATCGATGTTTCTGAAAAAGCATTGGATAAAGGAATGGACACAATAGCGTCTAATTTAGATCGGATGCTAGCCAAAGGATCTATTTCGCAGGATGATGTTGCTAAAACTATCACCAATATTATTACGTATACCGATTTGAAAGACGGTGTGGTTGGCGCCGATTTAGTGATTGAAGCAGCTACTGAAAATGTCGATTTAAAACTTTCTATTTTTAAGCAATTAAATGAAGTATGTCCTCATAATACGATTTTAGCCACTAATACTTCCTCCATTTCAATCACCCAAATTGGAGCTGTGGTAGTACATCCAGAACGAGTAATAGGCATGCATTTTATGAATCCTGTGCCCATCATGCAATTGGTAGAAGTAATTCGAGGGTACAACACCAGTGATGAAGTCACTCAAATCATCATGCAGCTTTCTGAAAAATTAGGAAAAGTGCCTGTTGAAGTCAATGACTACCCTGGATTTGTTGCCAATAGAATTTTGATGCCCATGATCAATGAAGCAATCGAAACCTTATACAATAAAGTAGCTGGCGTTTCTGAAATAGACACCGTTATGAAATTAGGTATGGCGCATCCCATGGGGCCTTTGCAATTAGCCGATTTTATTGGATTAGACGTATGCCTTTCTATTTTAAACGTGATGCATGACGGTTTTAAAAATCCAAAATATGCCCCTTGTCCTCTATTAGTCAACATGGTTAACGCAGGAAAATTAGGTGTGAAATCAGGAGAAGGATTTTACAATTATGCCGAAAGCAAAAAGGCTGAAAAAGTATCCACTCAATTCATTTAATACTAAAGACACCACATGTCAATTCAAAATAATTTACGATCCATTCAAGCATCACTTCCAGAAAAAGTGACTTTGGTAGCGGTTTCCAAAACAAAACCCATTTCCGATTTAATAGAGGCGTATGAAGCGGGTCAGCGTATTTTTGGTGAAAACAAAATCCAAGAAATGACCGAAAAATGGGAAACCATGCCCAAGGACATTCAATGGCATATGATTGGTCATGTTCAAACCAACAAGGTGAAATACATGGCGCCTTATGTCAATTTGATTCATGGTGTGGACAGTTTAAAATTACTACAAGAAATCAACAAACAAGCGCAAAAAAACAACCGAATCATTGATTGTTTATTGCAAGTATATATTGCTGAGGAAGAATCTAAATTTGGTTTAGACGAAGCAGAAGTAAACGAAATTTTGGAGTTTGTTCAAAATGACAACAATGAAATGAACCACATCCGAATTGTGGGACTCATGGGAATGGCGACTTTTACAAACAATCCGGCTCAAGTAGCAAAAGAGTTCAGCCGATTGAAAACGATTTTTGATTCTTATTCGAAGCTGAGTACTAACAACTGTCAACTGAGCACACTCTCCATGGGCATGTCTGGAGACTATCAACTCGCTATCGAATGCGGAAGCACTATGGTTCGTATTGGTAGTAGTATCTTTGGGAATCGCAATTAGCAATTGCAATATCAAAAGTCAAATTAATAAATGGAAAACAATTCTGTATTTAGCGAAAAAATATTCAATTTTGAAGATAGATTGGTTCGTTTTGCGGGGGAATGTATCTTCTTTACAAGGAATTTGAATAAATCTTTTGAAAATGAATATTATAAAAATCAATTAATTCGATCATCTGGAAGTTCTTCATTGAATTTTGGAGAAGCTCAAGGAACAATAACTGATAAAGATTTTATATTTAAACTTACATTAGTAGTTAAAGAATTGAAAGAATCGAGAAATTCTTTAAAAATATTCAATTACATCAAAGAAGAAATGAAGTTTTTAGAAATTTACTTTTGATTGAAGTAGAAGAATTAATTGCTATTGCTTCTAAAATGATTATAAATAAAAAATAACTTTAAATAACAACTACAATATCAAAAAAGAAAATACAATCTGACTTACAATCGTAAGTTATTGTTATTTTTAATTGAAATTGATTTTTGAATTTGAATTTTGATATTGATATTGAAAATGTACTGTATACTTGACATAGAAACTACCGGAGGTCAATTCAACGAAGAAGGAATTACCGAAATCGCCATCTATAAATTTGATGGTCACGAAGTGGTGGATCAATTCATCAGTTTAGTCAATCCCGAAATTCCAATTCAACCCTTTGTGGTTAAATTAACTGGAATTAATAACGCCATGTTGCGCTCAGCACCCAAATTTTTTGAAGTAGCCAAACGCATTATCGAAATCACTTCCGATTGTGTAATTGTAGCCCACAATGCCTCATTTGATTACCGAATCTTACGTACCGAATTCAAACGTCTAGGTTATGATTTTCAGGCCAAAACATTGTGTACGGTAGAATTGTCCAAAAAATTAATTCCGGACCAACCTTCCTATAGTTTGGGGAAATTAGTTCGCGCATTGGGTATTCCAATGTCCGACAGACATCGAGCAAGTGGTGATGCGATAGCTACTACCAAATTATTTAAAATGCTTTTGGAAAAAGATGTCGAGAAGCAAATTTTAAAAGATTATATCAAACAGGAAATTCAAAAAGGAATTGCGCCAAAATTGTTAGATATTGTAGAACATTTACCTTCCAAAACTGGAATATATTACATTCATAACGAAAAAGGCGATTTGATTTACATTGGCAAAAGTCGCAACATTAAAAAGCGAATTAACCAACATTTTACAGGAACTTCTACCAAGTCTAAAAAAATACAACGAGAGGTGTATTCTGTTACTCCAGAAGAAACGGGCAGCGAATTGATTGCGCTTTTGAAGGAAAGTGAAGAAATAAAAATCAATAAGCCTATTTATAATCGTGCGCAACGCAAAAGTATCTTTGAATGGGCTTTGTATGCCGAAAAAGAGAGCAACGGCTACTTGAACTTAAAGCTCCAAAAAGTAGACGGTCGCAAAAAAGAAATCACCTCTTTTACAACATTACAAGAAGGTAAAAATGCGCTTTTTCGCATTACCGAAAAGTACCGTTTGTGCCAAAAATTGACTGGCCTTTACCAAACCAATGCCGACTGTTTTCAATACAAAATCAAAGAATGTGATGGCGCTTGTATTGGCAAAATTACGGCAGAAGAATACAATACACGAGTTCAAAAATTGATTACTGAAAATAGTTTCGAAAACAAAAATATCGTGCTACTTGACCGTGGTCGAACTATAAACGAACGTTCCGTTGTGCTTATTGAAAATGGTATTTACAAGGGATATGCATTTTATGATTTGAACTACCAAGTGACCAATATTGACGTCCTCAAAAATATTTTAATTCCAATGCAACACAACCGCGATGCCAAAACAATTATTCAAGGACAAATTAGGAAAAGTAAATCGCTAAAAGTAATTTCGTTTTAATTAATTAGGAGCTATTCCCGCTTTCCGTTACAATCTTTGCTTTAAAGCAAAGGATTTTCACTGCAATCGGGGCTAGAACACGTTTAGAATACACAGATGAAATACCTCATTACCATTATTGGACCCACTGCTATAGGAAAAACTGACTTAAGCATAGCTTTGGCACAACAATTCCAATGTGAGATTATTTCGTGTGACAGTCGGCAATTTTTCAAAGAAATGCGCATTGGCACTGCCGTTCCTAGTGATGAAGAATTAGCTGCAGCACCACACCATTTCATTCAAAACAAATCCATTTTTGAAAACTATTCCGTAGGCGATTTTGAAAAAGATGCCCTGGAACAACTAAATAAATTATTCCAAACCAATGATTTTGCCATTTTGGTAGGAGGTTCAGGATTATATGTCGATGCTATCTTAAAAGGATTTGATTCCTTTCCAGATATTGAGGCTTCAGTTCGTGATAGCGTAAATGCAAATTATGAGCAATTAGGTATTTCCTATTTACAAGAACAATTAAAACAATTAGATTCTGTTTATTTTGAAAAAATAAGTTTGGAAAATCCGCAAACACTACAAAACCCGCAACGCATGATGCGATTTGTAGAAGTATGCATTGGCACCGGAAAACCCTACTCCTCTTTCTTGAATCAAGAAAAAAACAATCGCAATTTTACGCCAATTATTATTGGATTAGAAGCTGAACGAAGCGTAATGTACGACCGAATCAATCAACGAGTGGATATCATGATTAACGAAGGTCTTTTAGAAGAAGCCGAACAATTGTACCCACAGAAAGAATTAAATGCATTACAAACCGTAGGCTATCGCGAGTTATTTCGTTATTTTGATGGGGATAATAGTATGGATTTTGCCATTGAAGAAATTAAAAAAAACACCCGACGATTTTCTAAACGCCAATTGACCTGGTTCAAAAGAACAGAAAACACTAAATGGTTTGATTATTTAACTGATCGAAATGAAATCATTACACATATTAAGACATCCATAATTCAAAATTCATAATTCATTATATGCCAATTGCTCCAAATTTTACTTCAGTTTTAAGCAAAGATTGGGAAATCAATTTCACCCAATGTGCGCCTAACGGTTATTTGAAATACACTGAATTGTGTAATTTATTGCAAATGACGGCAGCAGCTCATTCTGAAATTGGCGGAATTAGTTTTACTGATATGCAGGAGTTTAATCAAGCTTGGGTGTTGAGTAGAATGCGTGTCGAAGTCAGTGCATTACCAAAATGGCGCGATATCATTACTATTAAAACTTGGATTAATTCGTTAGAAAATTCCCGTTCGGTACGTGCTTTAGAAATGTATGTCAATGGAAAAAAGATTGTAGGATCTGAAACCTTTTGGGCGGTTTTCAATACGGAACTTCGTCGCCCCGAAGCTTTGGCTTTGCCTTATGAACATTTTGAGTTATATCCTGATAATAAAGCAACACAAGCCACTTTTTCAAAAATAAACCTCAATCATGACAAAGAAATGGTGTTTGAGAAAACAGTTCGGTTGTCCGATTTGGATATTGTCAATCATGCTAATAATGTCAAATATTTAGAGTGGTGTTTGGATCTAGCCGATGAAACCAAAATTTTAAACCAAGCGATCGAAAGTTTCGAAATGAATTTTATGAAAGAACTATCATTAAAAGACGAAGTAGTTATTCACGAAAACAGCAATCAAAACACTTCAATTTTTAGCATTACCAAAGAAGATAAAAATTGTTTTGCTTTACAATTGAACTGGAAATAAAACTTATTCCATATTTAATTTAACATAAAAATAACACATATTTGTATATACAAATAAAAAATATAAATACATTTGTACCTACAAATTTCGTACTAACAAATATGAAAATCGAAGACATTTTAAAATCAACTGTACCCATGGATAATTCTAAAAAGATTATCATGAATATTATGTATACCCAAAACATAATAGCAGAAAGTTTTAATGAAATATTAAAACCATTTGATATTTCATCCGAACAATTTAATGTGCTTCGTATTTTAAGAGGTCAGAAAGGAAAACCTACTAATATGTTTGTTATCCAAGAACGAATGTTAGCTAAAACCAGTAACACTACCCGATTAGTTGATAAATTATTACTGAAAGATTTAGTGACACGCGAAGTATGTCCAGCTAACCGTAGAAAGATAGAAGTAACTATTACCCAAAAGG
This sequence comes from Flavobacterium sp., assembly GCA_017984035.1. Next base: position 12,411 of record JAGOAF010000023.1, on the reverse strand, counting down.
GTTTAGCTATTTTGAATGAATTAGAACCCAAAGTCAAAAAGTATGAAGACTCCTACTCGCAAAAATTAACCGAGGAAGAGCGTATTCAACTGAACGAGTTATTAGAAAAATTTAGAAATTAATTAAATACATACAATGAGTACATTTTTAGAAAACCAGAATTGGAGATATGCGACAAAGAAATTTGATGCGACAAAAAAAATTACAGACGCTGATTTAGCATTTTTAAAAGAGGCTATTCGCTTGAGTACGTCATCGTATGGTTTACAACCTTACCGAGTTTTCATAGTTGAAAACCCTGAATTAAGAGCTAAACTAGTTGCAGCATCTTATGGTCAAGCTCAAGTTGCTGATGCCTCTCACCTATTGGTTTTTGCTAATGAATTGAATTTTGGCGAAGCAGGAATTGATCAATTAGCAGCAACTATTTGTAAAACGAGAGATTTACCTTTAGAAGCCATTCAAGGGTATGTGGATTATATGAAAGGAAACATCACAGGTTTACCAGAGGATGTAAGAAACATTTGGACCGCAAAACAAACTTATTTAGCTTTAGGCAATTTATTAAATGCTGCCGCTGAACTACATATTGATGTTACGCCAATGGAAGGATTTATACCTGCCCAAGTAAATGAAATCCTAGGTTTAGATGCCCTTGGATTGAATGCTACCTTATTAGCTCCTATTGGTTACAGACATGTAGAAGATGCTACACAACATTACAAAAAAGTTAGAAAATCAAACGAAGAATTATTTATCACACTTTAATATTAACAATCAAAATTTAAAACAAATGAAAAATTTAAAATCAATTGCGTTAGCATTAGTAGTAGCATTCGCTACAGTATCAGTATCAGCTCAGACTAAAAAAATTGACGCTGCAAAAAGTTCAATCAACTGGTTAGGAAAAAAAGTAACTGGACAACACAACGGAACAGTAAACTTTAAAGAGGGTGCTTTAGTTTTCAATGGAAAAAAAGTAGCTGGTGGAAACTTTACAGTAGACATGACCTCATTAACTGCTACTGATTTACAAGGGGAATACCAAGGAAAATTAAACGGTCACTTGAAAGCAGATGATTTCTTTGGAACAGAGAAATTCCCAACTGCCAAATTAGTTTTCAAAAAAATTGCTGTAAAATCGGCTAATGTATTTACCGTAACTGCAGACTTAACTATCAAAGGAATTACAAAACCTGTAACTTTTGATTTAGCTACAACTGCTAACACTGCTTCAACTAAATTCATGGTAGACAGAACAAAATACGATATCAAATACGGTTCTGGTACTTTCTTTACATCAATTGGTGATAAAGCAATTGCTGACGAATTTGAATTAGAAGTAAGCTTGAAATTCTAATCTTTCAAACTCAACTCAAGAAAAGCTCTAACGAAGGTTAGGGCTTTTTTTATATCCAAAAATAAAAATAGTTTCAAAATCGAATTCCTAATTCCTAATTCCTAACTACCTTTGCACTTTAAATAAATTGATTATTATGAACCTACAACATATCCCACAAATCAAACATACTGAAAGTGGTAACTTCTTTTTATTGGCTGGTCCTTGCGCAATTGAGGGAGAAGAAATGGCATTACGCATTGCTGAAAAATTAGTTGGTATTACTGACAAATTAGCAATTCCTTTTGTTTTTAAAGGGTCCTTTAAAAAAGCAAATCGTTCTAGAATTGATAGCTTCTCAGGAATTGGTGATGAAAAAGCACTACAAATTTTACGTAAAGTTTCAGAAACTTTTGGTGTCCCAACCGTTACTGATATTCATACCAATGAGGATGCTGACAAAGCAGCTCAATATGTTGACATCCTACAAATTCCTGCGTTTTTAGTTCGCCAAACCGATTTAGTGGTGGCTGCTGCCAATACGGGAAGAACTGTTAATTTGAAAAAAGGACAATTCATGAGTCCGGAAAGTATGAAGCATGCTGTTCAAAAAGTATTGGATTGCCACAACCAAAACGTCATGGTTACCGATAGAGGAACTATGTTTGGGTATCAAGATATGATTGTCGATTATAGAGGTATTCCTACGATGCAACAATACGCTACGACTGTTCTTGATGTAACCCATTCTTTACAACAACCCAATCAAACTGCAGGAGTTACAGGCGGAAGACCTGATATGATTGAAACTGTAGCTAAAGCAGGAATTGCTGTTGGTGTTGATGGGATATTTATAGAAACCCATTTTGACCCAGCTAATGCAAAAAGTGACGGAGCCAATATGCTGCATTTGGATTATTTTGAAGACTTAATGACCAAATTAGTTGCTATTAGAAAAACGATAAATCAATTTTAAATTAATACCTTATTTCATTGAAAAATTTAATTTTATCTAGCGCATTACTTCTAGTTACTTTTTCCCTTTTTTCTCAGGAAACCATAAAAATTCAGGATAAATACACTGCACATAACAAAGGTAAATTCTTTGTTTCTTGGGGAGGAAATCGCGAAACGTATTCCAAATCAGATATTACTTTTAAAGGAGTTAGTTATGATTTTACCATCTACGATGTAACTGCCCATGACAAACCAAAAGGTTGGCATATTGATTATATCAATCCGGGTCGAATGACCATTCCACAAACTAATTTTAGAATGGGTTACTTCGTTAATGATCATTATAGTATTGCTATTGGCGTTGATCATATGAAGTATGTGATGACTCAAAATCAAACAGCAAATATAACGGGTCATATTGGTACACGACCAACTTTTGGTGGCTTATACAATAACACTCCTGTGGTACTTACTGAAAACTTCTTGATGTTTGAACACACCGATGGATTAAATTATGTAAATACCGAAATCTCAAGACATGATGATATTTCAAAATTATTTTCAATTGAAGACACCGATAAAATTCAAGTTAATCTAACCGAAGGAGTAGGTATTGGAATGTTATACCCAAAAACCAACTGTACCCTTTTGAGAAAAGAACGCCACGATGATTTTCATGTTGCTGGATACGGAGCCTCTGTAAAAGCTGGTTTAAATTTGACTTTTTTCAAGCATTTTTATATTCAAACAGAAGTAAAAGGCGGATACATCAATATGCCAGATATTCAGACGACCAATAGCGATGATGACTGGGCATCTCAAGAATTCTTTTTCTTCCAAAAAATTATTGCTTTCGGTGGGATCTTTAGAATTTAATTCAACGTATAAAAAAAGGCTTCTTTCGAAGCCTTTTTTTATTCTATAATTCCATTTTGATCTATTAAATACAGTAATGAGGTCATCGTTGCGGCACCTAATTCTAGCTCTCTTTTATTGATAGCATCAAAATTATCATTTAATGCATGATGGTAATCAAAATAACGTTGTGAATCTGGTTTCAAACCTGCTTTAACAATTTTACCTGAACTCAGCGGATTGATATCAGCACCAGCACCTCCTTTTACAAAACTATGAATCAAATACGGTTCAAATAGTTTCTTCCAAGATGAAATACGTTCAAAATTAGCGTCATCAGCTTCAATAGAAAAACCTCTTGGGCTAAATCCACCTGAATCACTTTCTAAGGCAAAGATGTGATTTTCATGATTGGTTTGAGCTAACTCAGCATATTTTTTTCCTCCTCTTCCCCCATTCTCTTCATTCATAAACAAAACAACGCGAATTGTATTTTTGGGTTGGTAACCCAATTGTTTAAAAATACGTAACGCTTCCATACTTTGAACTACACCTGCACCATCATCATGGGAACCATCGGCTAAATCCCAAGAATCCAAATGCCCTCCTACAACCATAATATTCTGTGGATGTTCGCTACCTTTAATTTCTCCAATTACATTAAACGAAAGTGCCTCTGGCATTTGTACACAAGATTGTTTGAAGTAGAATTGTAAATTGGGATTAGTTTTTAATTTTTGGCTTAACAATTCAGCTCCATTAGTACTTATTGCAGCTGTTGGAATATATTCTGCTGGAGATAAATCACCATAACTTTGAGCACCAGTATGAGGAAAATCATCCAAGCGCAAATTCATAGAACGAACAATCGTTCCTACTGCACCCAATTTTGCTGCTTCTTTCGCACCTGCATAGCGTTGGTCTACACAACCACCATAGGATTTAAAGGTTTCAATGAAAGTTGGATCCATAGGTCTATTATAAAATACTATTTTTCCTTTTATTTTATCTCCCCATTTTTTCAAATCCTCAATACCTTGCACTTCAATAATCTCAGCTGTTAAACCATTTTTTGGAGTTGCTACCGAACCTCCTAGTGCAGCAATAGGAACGGCAGTCTTTGTTTTATTATCCAAAATATAAGCCGTCTCTTTTTCGCCACGAACCCATTTTGGCACCATTACTTCTTGTAAATAGACCTTATCTAATCCTAAAGTTTCTAATTGTGCTTTGGTATATAAAACCGCTTTTTCCGCGTTTTCAGAACCTGATAATCTAGCCCCAATTTTATTTGATAAATGTTCTAACCAAGTGTACGATTTTCCATTAGTTAAACTGGAATTATAAATGTTTCTTAGTATTTTTTCATCGTTAGTTTGAGCTAAAACACTCATGACACTAAAGAAAAAAGCCCCAATAATAATTGATTTTTTCATACGTATTTATTTTTTTTGGTAAGGCAATGTCGGAATTATTTTTATAAAAAGGTTTACTTAGAACATAAAAAAAACCTGCTCAATTAAAAGCAGGTTTTAAAATACTATTGAATAGGCTCAAAACTAATAGCAGTTCCTCCACCTGGTGCTAAATTCAATTTGATTTTTGAATTATTTGAAACCTCTATCGAACGAATCTTGTAGGCTTTTGGATTTCTTTTCCAGTCGGCATCTTTAGCATCTTCATAAATAATGGCTTTGTATTTTTTTCCTTTAGTTAGAAAGTCCAATTTGATTTCGGTTTTTCTAGCATTTTCATCGGTAATAGCGCCTAAAAACCAAGATTGTGAGCCTTTTGCTTTTCTAGCGATTGTTAAATAATCCCCTGGCTCAGCCTGCAAATACTTACTGTCTTCCCAATCTAAAGCCACATCTTTAATAAATTGAAAAGCATCAGGATATTTATCATAATTCTCAGGCAAATCAGCGGCCATTTGAATTGGAGAGTACATCGTTACATACAAAGCCAACTGTTTTGCTAATGTAGTCTGCACTTGCTCCATTTTCTTCTTGTCATAATGACTCATTTTAATTTCAAAAATTCCTGGCGTATAATCCATAGGTCCTCCTAATTGACGGGTAAACGGTAAAATCGTTTCGTGCATCGGCGGATTTCCAATACTCCAAGCATTGAACTCGTTTCCACGTGCAGACTCAGCAGCTACATAATTAGGATAGGTTCTTCCTAAACCTGTTGGATGCGATGATTCGTGAGAATTAACCATTAATTTATAATCGGCTGCACGCTTCACAACATGCGCAAAATGATTCACCATTGTTTGGCCATCATGCATTTCGCCACGCGGAATAATTTTCCCAACATAACCTGTTTTAACAGCAGGGTAATTGTATTTCACCATATTTTCAAAAGCACGATCCAAGCGTCTTTCATAATTCGCCACCGAACCTGAAGTTTCGTGGTGCATAATCATTTTTACATTTTTCTCTTTAGCATAAGCTGAAATTGCCGCAATATCAAAATCAGGATAAGGTGTCACAAAGTCAAAAACTTCTTCTTTCCAATTGCCTGACCAGTCTTCCCAGCCTTCGTTCCAACCTTCTACCAATACTCCGTCAAAACCGTGTTTAGCAGCAAAATCAATATAACGTTTGGTATTTTCGGTAGTTGCACCGTGTCTCCCAGAAGATGCTAATTTTGTACCAAAGTCAGTAGTGGCATTTTGAGAACCTGCATAATCCCATGTAGAGTTACCCACGTGCATTTCCCACCAAATTCCAACATACTTCATTGGTTTAATCCAAGAAGTGTTTTCAATTTTTGAAGGTTCGTTTAGATTCAAAATCATTTTTGAACTTACAATATCACGAGCGTCATCACTAATCATAATAGTTCGCCAAGGTGATACACAAGGTGCTTGTAAATAGGCTTTATCGCCAATAGCATTGGGAACTAATTCTGATTTCAACTTATAATTTGCAACATCCGCTTTCAAATGCATTACAGGATAATTGACAACCGCTGCTTCAAAAATATTCAAGTACAGCCCGGAAGGCGACTTCATCATCAAAGGAGATTGCACAGTATACTGACCAGGAATGGATTTTACCCCAATTCCGTTATTCATATTGATTTTTGAATTGTCAATGGCTGAGAATTGGGTCTCGTTATATTCGTATTCGTTACTATCAAAATCTCCTGGCAGCCAGAATACTTTATTATTTTCTGTCAAATTAAATTGAGTTAGTTCATCTGAAATAATAAAATAATTCAATTCTTTTTGCTTCGGAAAATCATATCGAAAAGCCACCCCTTCATCAAAGGCTCTGAACACTATATTCACCTTTACATTTGTGTTTTTTTGAATTAAGCTAACTACTAATTCGTTATAATGATTCACTATTGCAGCTTGTTCCCCCAATACCGGTTTCCAAGTTTCGTAAAAGGTATTGTTTTTTGTTGATTGGATTTCAAAATTACCATCTAATGAAGGCTTTTCCTTTAGTTTAATTCCTAAATTACTGGTTAAAATAACTGCTTTTGCCTTATAATTGACTGTATACGTAGGTTGTCCAGATGTTGATAAAGCAAAAGTTAAATCAATTTTACCTGAAGGAGAACTCAAGGTTTGTCCATGAATTGAACCAAAATAAAATAGTACTAAAAGAGAAAATAAATGTTTCATTTTATAAATTTAAGAATGCGAATATACTTGATTTTTACTGACTTAAAATGATTAAAACCACCTTCTTTTTTTGAAATAAATTAACATACCGATACCCATCAATACCATGATTCCAATCACAGTGTGGTATCCATAAGGATATTCTAATTCGGGCATGTTTTCAAAATTCATTCCGTAAACTCCTACTATAAAAGTAAGTGGAATAAAAATGGCCGAAACTATAGTTAAGGTCTTCATAATCTCATTCATTTTATGTGTCTGAGCTGAAAAAAACAAATTAGAAGCACTATCGAGTGCACTCATATCTGACTCAATTTGTTCCAAAAGTTCCAAGCTTTTTTGATATAATCTTGAGAAAAAACTAAAATTTTCATTCTCAATTAAATTAAACACATTGTCATCCTTGATGCTTTTTATATCATACAATGAATCGCGTAACGGAATGATGGAACGTTTTAGGAAATTATAATTATCACGATGCTTTTCAATTCGTTCTAAAATAATGGGATTGTCACTATTCTTGGATAAATTAATTAATTCTTCTACTTTGTCTTCCTCGTACTCCAATGTAATGTAGAAATTTTCCATAACAGCATCCAATAGAACGTAGAGTAAAAAATCGGCTTTTTTAGTTCTCACAATACCTGAATGAGAACGAATTCGTTCTCTAATATGAGTAAAAAAATCACTGCGTTTTTCTTGGAACGAAATCAATATCCCTTCTTTAATTAAAAAACTTATTTGTTCAGTTTGTATACTATCCGAATTTTCTTTTGGTAAAAGTGATTTAATATTAAAAAACAACACCTCTTGTTGCTCCTCTAATTTAGTTCGTTTAGTCGTGTTTAAAATATCAGCCAACATATAGTTGTCAATTTTAAAATAATTTCCCACCGATTGGACTAACTCAATATTGTTTAAACCATGGATATTAATCCAATTTGTTTTTTGTGTAACAATACTTTTTTCAAAATCAGCCACTTTGATTTTTTCATATTCAGTTATCTCAGAATCATTATAAACAAACAACTGCATCTGTGAATCGTAATTTTTATGTATCCCGGTATATTCTAAATGCAAGGGTTGTACTTTTCTCCCTTTTTTATAAACTATCTTTCTCATAAGCCAAACGAAAAACCTTTTTAAATAATTACTATTTAATTGCTAATGAACAAAAATAGATAGAAATTTCTTCCTCTCAATCAAAACAGATTTAATTTAACTAAAAATGATTTTCAAAGTACTCCTGTAAATATCAAAAAATTAAACTCAAGATTGTTAATTGAAAATATATCAATAGATTTGAATTTCATTTAAATTAAATGAAAACAAATATTGCCTTATTCTACACTAACAATTATTAATTAAAAAGAGGAATGAAATGGTACAACTTAAATCAAGTTTAATTTTAGCAAGTTTATTTTTGTGTTTCAGTCAAGGAGCTGTGAGCCAAAACAAAAAAAAGAAAGAGGCAGCTAAACCTGCAATTGTGGCTTCAGAAACCCCAAAACCTGATGCGAAAAAAGGCCCCAAACCCTACAATAAAGTAATTGATACAACGGCCGTTACCCAAAAAGGGTTAATTGACATTCATAAAATGGATGCTAAATACCTTTTCGAAATCCCAGCTTCTTTATTAGATACAGAAATCATGACCATAACCCGTTTTTCTAAAACTCCAGCAGGAGGTGGAATTTTTGGTGGTGAAGAAGTCAACCGACAAGTGATCCAATTTGAAAAAGGATTGAACAACACCATGTTATTGCGATCAGTGAGTTATGTAATTATGTCTCCTGACGGAGATAAACCTTTGGCGCAAGCTGTGAAAAATTCATCTGCAAATCCGATTATTGGTAACTATGATATTTTAGCGATCAAAAAAGACAAAGATGGAAAAGAATCGGGCTATGTAATCGACATGACTCCTACCTTTGATGCTGATGTACAAACATTTTCACTTGATCCTGTAAAAAAACAAACACTGAGTATTCAAGCATTCCAAAAAGAAAAATCGTTTATTCAAAAAATTAGCAGTTTTCCTATCAATACTGAAATTAGAACCGTAAAAACCTACTCGACTGTTCCGGCTTTGATATCGTTAAATCCAACACCTAAAATTGGAACTAACTTACCCGCTGGTTTGGATTCAGGTTTTTTAACAGTAGAATTGAACACTTCTATGATTGCTTTGCCAAAAAATCCAATGCGCAAAAGAACATTTGATGCGCGTGTGGGTTATTTTGCTAGCCAATATGGGGTATTTGAGGAAGAGTCGCATAAATCGGATACTGAAGTTTTTGCAGTAAGATGGCGTTTAGAGCCGAAATCGAAAGAAGATGCGGCGAAACAAAAAAGAGGAGAGTTGATCGAACCAGCCAAACCAATTGTATATTACATTGATCCTGCTACACCTGATAAATGGAAAAAATACATCAAACAAGGTATTGATGATTGGCAAGTAGCCTTTGAAAATGCAGGTTGGAAAAATGCCATTCGTGGTGAATATTGGCCAGAAAACGATCCAACGATGAGTTTAGAAGATGCCCGTTTTTCTGTATTGCGTTATTTTGCTGCCGAAATTCAAAATGCCTACGGACCAAACGTTCACGATCCTAGAACAGGTGAAATCTTAGAAAGCCATATTGGTTGGTACCATAATATCATGAGTTTATTGCGCAACTGGTATTTAATCCAGACAGCTGCCGTAGATCCAGCTGCTAGAAAAAAACAATTTGATGACAACTTGATGGGCGAATTAATTCGTTTTGTATCGTCTCACGAAGTAGGTCATACTTTAGGATTACGTCATAATATGGGAGCTAGTTCAGCTACTCCAGTAGAAAAATTAAGAGATGCAGCTTTCCAAGAGAAAAATGGTCACACATCTTCTATCATGGATTATGCACGATTCAATTATGTAGCTCAACCAGAAGATGGTGTAAAACATTTGTTTCCAAAAATTGGAGATTACGACAAATGGGCAATTAAATGGGGGTACTCTTATTTTGAAGATGCCAAAACAGACAAAGAAGAGAAAGCTATCTTGAATGAAATGACTAAAGAAGCTTACAAAAATCGTCGCCTTTGGTTTGGAACAGAATCTAGTCCTTACGATCCAAGATACCAAACAGAAGATATTGGTGACAATGCTATGAAAGCTTCAGCTTACGGTATCAAAAACTTACAACGTATTCTTCCTAATTTATTAAAATGGAGTGCTGAAAAAGGAGAAAGTTATGCCGAATTAGACGAATTGTACTCAGCTCTTACAGGTCAATTCAGACGTTATTTAGGTCATGTGACTAAAAACGTTGGTGGAATATATGATACTCCAAAAACCTACGATATGGGTGGTAACCAATTTGAAGTGGTTCCAAGAAGCATTCAAAAAGAGGCTGTTAGTTTTTTAAATACACAATTGTTTGCTACGCCTAAATGGTTAATGAATCAAAGTGTATTAGCAAAAATAAACCCAGACAATGGTGTGGAAGCAATTAAAGGAATGCAAGAATCAACTCTAAGTAATTTATTAGCTGGAGACCGAATGGTGCGTTTGTTTGAAGGTTCGTCTATCAATAAAAACAACTATACAGTAGATGAATTAATGACCGATGTTCGTAACGGAATTTTTGCAGAATTAAAATCCAATAAACCAATCGATATTTACAGAAGAAATCTTCAAAAAGTATTTGTTGATAAAGTAACTGGATTATTAAAACCGGGTTCTACTGCTGTTCGTTCAGTACCTGTAGGAGTAACTTATGGTTTTAACACTAGAACAGTTAACTTAAACCAAACCGATTTACCTTCTATTGCTAGAGGACAATTAGTTAGTTTGAAATCAAATGCAAAAGCAGCTGCTGCTCGTGCAACTGACCGATTAAGTAAATTACACTTATTGGATTTAGTAGCTAGAATTGATACTGCTTTAGACCCAAAATAATAAAATCCGGCTTGCAAAAGTCGGATCCTATTCCATAAAAAAACCGAGCTATTTCTAGCTCGGTTTTTTGTTTATATAAATGAAATAGTAATTATTTCACTTCTTCGAAGTCAACGTCTTCAACATTGTCACCTGATTGCGCATCCCCTTGAGGTTGTGCATCTGCTTGACCTTGTTCTCCTTGAGCATACATCGCTTCAGTAGCTTTTTTCCAAGCTGCATTGATGTTGTCCAAAGCAGTTTGAATAGCTGGAATGTCTTGAGATTGGTGTGCCATTCTCAATTCAGTTAAAGCATACTCGATAGCCACTTTGTTGTCATCAGATAATTTATCACCCAATTCTTTCAATTGACTTTCAGTTTGGAAGATCATTCCGTCTGCTTCGTTCAATTTTTCTGCTTTTTCTCTTGCTGCTTTATCAGATTCAGCATTAGCTTCAGCATCTTTTTTCATTTTCTCGATTTCTTCAGCTGTTAATCCAGAAGAAGCTTCGATACGAATATCATGAGATTTTCCAGTTCCTTTATCAGTAGCCGAAACTTTGATGATACCATTAGCATCAATATCAAAAGTTACTTCAATTTGAGGAACTCCTCTTGGTGCTGGTGGAATACCATCCAAGTTGAAACGTCCAATCGTTTTGTTGTCAGCAGCCATAGCTCTAGCACCTTGAAGAACGTGTAATTCAACAGTTGGTTGAGAATCTGCAGCAGTTGAGAAAATTTGCGATTTTTTAGTTGGAATCGTTGTGTTAGACTCAATTAATGTAGTCATTACACCACCCATAGTTTCGATACCTAAAGAAAGAGGAGTTACGTCAAGTAACAATACATCTTTTACATCTCCAGATAAAACTCCACCTTGAATAGCAGCTCCAATAGCAACCACCTCATCAGGATTAACTCCTTTAGACGCTTTTTTACCAAAGAATTTTTCTACTTCGTCAGCAATTCTTGGCATACGAGTAGAACCTCCTACTAAGATTACTTCGTCAATATCAGATGTAGATAAACCTGCATCTTTTAATGCTTTAGCAACTGGCTCCATAGAACGTTTTACTAAAGTATCAGACAATTTTTCGAATTGTGCTCTTGTTAATTTTTTAACTAAGTGTTTTGGTCCTGAAGCCGTAGCAGTAACGTATGGCAAGTTAATTTCAGTTTCAGCTGAAGATGACAACTCAATTTTAGCTTTCTCAGCAGCTTCTTTGATACGTTGTAAAGACATTGGGTCTAAACGCAAGTCAATTCCTTCTTCTGCTTTGAATTCGTCTGCCAACCAGTCAATGATAGTTTGGTCAAAGTCATCTCCACCTAAGTGAGTATCTCCATTAGTAGACAATACTTCAAAAACTCCATCTCCTAATTCCAAGATAGAAATATCAAAAGTACCTCCACCTAAATCGTACACTGCAATTTTTTGATCTTGTCCTTTTTTATCCAAACCGTAAGCTAAGGCTGCAGCTGTTGGTTCGTTGATAATACGCATTACTTTCAAACCAGCAATTTCACCAGCTTCTTTTGTAGCTTGACGTTGTGCATCGTTAAAATAAGCTGGAACAGTAATAACTGCTTCAGTAACTGTTTGACCTAAATAGTCTTCAGCTGTTTTTTTCATTTTTTGAAGTGTCATAGCTGACAATTCTTGAGCAGTGTATAAACGACCGTCAATATCCA
>JAGOAF010000022.1 GCA_017984035.1 Flavobacterium sp. | reverse complement strand
CTAAAAAGATTTTGTATTTTTCTTCCATTCTAGGGAAGAAACTGTACTGAAAATCTTGTGTCCATTGGAATACTTTCCAATAGTACAACCACATTAATCCAACAGCTATAAATAATAAATGGCCTAAACCTCTTAGTAATTTACTGTCGTACATATTTCCAGGCACAGCAAATAAAATACCTAGAGCAATGAATAAAATAGAATAAAAACGCAAACTTTTTTTCTTGATGTTTTTATCTTCTAATGCCATAGAACCTCCCGTCATAGCAGCGTTGATTACCATAGCTACAAACAAAGATCCTGTTAAAGTTACTGTCAAGGTAATTGGGAAATATTTCATGAATTTACCCATAGTACCTGGCCAAAGGGCAAAAGGTAAAAAGGCCATTAAAGTAGTTGCTGTAGACGAAATCACCGGCCAAGCAATTTCTCCAATTCCCACTTTAGAAGCTTGAATTCGAGTCATTCCTTTTTGCATATTAGCATACACATTGTCTACTACCACAATACCGTCATCAACTAGCATTCCTAATCCCATTACCAAACCAAAAAGCACCATAGTGTTTAGGGTTAACCCAAACATTGATAAAATGGCAAAGGCAATCATCATAGACAATGGAATGGCAGCGCCAACAAATAAAGAGTTACGCAATCCCATCGTAAACATCAATACAATCATTACCAGAATGATACCGAATATGATGTGGTTAGATAATTCGTCTACTTGGTGTTCTACTCGAGACGATTGGTCGCTTGTTAATTCTACTTTTAAGTTTTTAGGCAAATAGGTTTCTTGTGCTAGAGCTACTTTTTCTTTTACTTGATCAATAGCTGAAATCATGTTTTGATTGGAACGTTTTTTAACGTTCAACATCACTACTTCGGTTCCTTTTTCACGAGCGTAGGTTGTTTTTTCTTTTTCTTTAAAGCTTACCGTCGCAATATTTTTAAGGTAAACAGTTCCGCCAAACGATTTTACGATGATGTTTTCTAATTCTTTAGGGTTTTTAAATTCACCTACAATTCGAATGTTATTTCGAGATCCTTGCGAAGTTAAATTACCGCCCGAAAGCGTCATATTTTCATATTTCACCGCGTTTTGAATGTCGTCAAAAGTAACTTGAGCCGCTGTCATTTTGAAAATATCTACTGCGATTTCAACTTCTTTATCATCGACACCCAGAATGTCTACTTTTTTGATTTCCGAAATTTCTTCGATATCATCTTGTAGTAATTCACCATATTTTTTCAACTGTTGGGTAGTATAATTTCCTTGCAAGTTGATGTTCAAAATAGGCACTTCCTCTGAGATGTTTAATTCAAATACATTAGGCTCCACCTTGCTACCATTGTCCATATTTGGCCAATCGGTATCTGCTTTGGCATTATCTACCTTGTCTTTGATTTTTTGTTTGGCTTGTTCCACCGAAACATCATCTGAAAACTCAGCGATAATCATTCCGTAATCCTGAAATGAGCTGGATGTTACTTTATCAACTCCACTGATATTTTTTATTTGTTTTTCAAGCGGTTTGATGACTAATTTCTCTACATCTTCAGCTGAGTTTCCTGGGAATACAGAGGAAATATAAATTTTGTTTTCGATGATTTCCGGGAAATCTTCACGAGGCATATTGATATAGGCGGTTAAACCTGCAATGACAATAATAAAAGTCAGGATATATACTGTGACACGATTGTCAACTGCCCAACTTGAAATGCCGAATTCTTTATTTTGATGTGACATAGTTTGTTTTTTCTTGAATTAAAATACTAAAAGTTCAATTTCATTCCTTCAGAAATCGTATTTACTCCTTCAATTACAATAATATCATTAGCAGATAAACCGCTTAAGATTTCAGTTACGTTGTCAGATGATTTTCCGGTAGTTACCATTGCTTTTTTAGCGGTTGCGGTTTTTCCGTTACTGTTGGTAGCTACAAAAACAAACTGATTACCTTTTCCGTCTTCTTGGATAACATTTGATGGGACAACAATTGCATTCTTAACGGTGTAGTCAATCACTTTTAATTTGGCTACTTGGTTAGGGCGTAATAGATTTTCTGGGTTAGGAATGCTTACTTCAATCCCGAAACTTCTGTTGTTTGGATTGATGAAATTTCCAATCTGACGTACTTTCCCTTTGTAGTTTTTATTCAATGAAGTCAAGTAAACATCGACTTGAGTTCCTACTTTTAATTTGCCAATATAACTTTCAGGAATCGAAGTGGAAACATACATATTGTTCAAGTTAACAATACGCATTAGACCTTGTGGACCTGCCGAAACTACTTGTCCTCTTTCAACAAAAACTTCGTCAATGGTACCAGAAAATGGCGCGCGAATTTCCGTTTTTGATAACATAGCTTTCGCTTGTGCTACTGAACGTTGTAAACTCAACATTTGTGTTTGCGCTTGCAAATACTGTATTTCCGAACCAATTTTTTGACTCCAAAGATTTTTTTGTCTTTCGAAAGTTGTTTTTGCTAATTGGTATTGTGTTTCTAAACTAGCAACTTGCTGGCTAGAGCCACCATCATCCACACGAGCTAAAAGCTGTCCTTTGCTTACGCGTTGACCTGCTTTTACATTAAGTGCCACTAAAGTTCCTGGCATTTCAGGTTGAATCAAGATATTCTCTTTAGTTTCAACACTACCCTGTATATCTAAATAGTGATTGAACACAGTGTCTTTCAATGTTGCAACAGATACTAAAGCTTCTTCTTTTCTCACATTCAAAGTAGCTAAAGCAGCTTCAATCTTAGCTAAATCAGCTTGAATAGCTGCTTTTCTTGCCTGTAATTCTTTGTTGTTTTTGGCTGCAATCAATTGGTCAACCGTTTGATTGTTGTCTTTTTGTCCACAAGAAACAACTAGTGTTACTGCGGTAAGTAAAATGAATATTTGTTTTGTCATGGTTGTATTATTAAATGTCATAATATGTTGCTATTAGTTCTTAGTTGTTATTTTTTCTAAAGTGGCTTTTCTATTGATTACATCAAGCATGGCTTGTAAATAATTTTGTTGAGTAGCATACAATTGGCGTTGTGCCTCACTCAAATCAAAACTAGAAGACAAACCTTCTTTCAATTTGATTTGTTGTTTGTTTTCGATACGTTCAGCCAATGTTAAACTGCTTTTTGTATTGCTTAATTGCTCTAAGCTATACTCGTAGTCGCTTTTGGCTTTTTCAAATTGTAATTTTAAACTTTGTTCTACTTGTGTCATTTGTGTTTTGGCTTGTTCCAAAGCAATTTTGGCTTGTTGTGTTCGAGCACTTCTACCTAAACTACTAAAAATTGGAACGTTTAAACTGACTCCAACATTGGCAAAATTCAACCATTTTTGATTGTTCGTAAAAAATTGAAATTGGTTTCCAAAAGCATTATAACCAATGTTATATGCTGCACCTAAAGAAGGAAGGGCATTGCTTTTTTCTAGTAAAAGCAATAATTTTTTGCTTTGGACAAGGTTTTCCTGTATTTTAAAATCAATGGAATTCTCCACTTGGAAAGGAGTAGTAGTTAATTCAAAATTAATATTGTTTAAAGCAAGATTATTTAGATTCTCAGTCAATAGTAACTCTTTGTCTATGGTAATTCCGAGAATTAATTTCAACATATTGGTAGCAATTACCTTTTGTCTTTTGATGTTCTCTTGCGCACTTTTAATTGTAGTTAAGGTAATTTGCAGTTGTTCTACATTTTCTTCTTCAATTAAACCGTTTTTGAAAATTTGATTGGTTTCATTTAAAGTTTTTTCTAGATTCACTTTATTTTTTTCTAGTATGGCAATACTCTCATTGGCTAGCAACACATTGCCGTAGGCATTCACCACCATTTCTCGAATCTCTTGGTTGGTTTTTATTTTGGCATTTTCTGAAATTTGCAAATATACTTTTGCAGATTGCAGCCCAACAATATACGAACCATTGAAAAGGAGTTGGCTCACCGTTGCGCTACCTAACATATTGTGTTTGGTACCAAATGCTACCTCGGCAAATTCTCCTTTTTCACCGCCAAAAAATTCAGCAGGGATTAAGGATTTTTGCAATTCAATATTGTTTTGGTATCCTAAAGACGCATTAATTTGTGGTAAACCAATAGTAGTAGTTTCCCATTTTTTCTTTTTTGCCGCATCAATATCTCTATTGGCATTAATGGCGGAGTAGTTGTTTTTTAGAGCGTGTTCAATAGCTTCATTTAGACTAAATGAAAAGGATTCTTTAGTCAGATTTGTTTGTGCTTGTAGCACAAAACCAAAAGTTAAGAGGACAATTAATTGAATTTTCTTCATTGTATGATTAGGATTGATTTGAAATTATGTATTTGTCTAATTCTAAAAGGCCTTTGGGTGTTGCCATGGCTCTTAGGTGGTATTCTAGGGCTTCTAATTCTAATTTTTTAGCTTTTTTTTCTGAGCTTGTGTTTTCGTTAATAGTGAAAATCAGTGCATAATAAAAGTAGACATAACTTGGTACGTTTATGGCGTCTCTGTACAAACCTTCTTGGATTCCTTTTTCAATATTTTGTTTGAATAAGGTAGTGCATTCTGATTGTAATTTTTCAGTTAATTTTATATGAATTTCAGGATAATGTTTTTTGAGCTGATAAGAAGGAGAAGTTTCAATAGAAACAAACATTTCTTTTATCATTTTGATGATCTCAAAATTTTCTTTAATTGCGTTGTGTTTTTTAGCTACAATTTCATCAATAGTACTATAAATAGTATTAGTAATTGAATCGGTTGTTTCAGCAATTAATAGTTCTTTATTACAAAAATACTTGTAGATGGTTTTTTTTGAAATACACATTTCTTGAGCAATGTCATCCATAGTAACGCTTTTGAAACCAAGTTTCAAGAAGAGTTGGGTTGCTTTTGCTATAATTTTGTCTTTCATGATTTTTATAAGGAGGTGCAAATGTAAGAAAGGAAACTTTGAATACCAAAAAAGTTTCCATTGTTTTTATCAATAGTAATATCGAAAACTTAGATGCTTTAAATCTACCCTTTTTGGAACCATTTATTCGGATGGGAATTGTATATTTGGAACTTTGTAAATCAGAATACAACGAGCTATGCATACCATTCAGCAGTATCACCAATTTGTTTTGGATTTCCTTAATGCCCAACCTCAAGTGCGAGAGCCTAAAAACTTATACGAACCTATACATTATATATTAGGACTTGGTGGAAAAAAAATCAGACCAGTGCTTACGTTAATGAGTGCTGAAATTTTTGACGCTACTTATTCTAAAGCACTTCCGGCAGCTTTGGCAGTTGAGGTTTTTCATAATTTTTCATTAGTTCATGACGACATTATGGACGATGCGCCATTGCGAAGAGGGAATGTAACGGTGCATGAAAAATGGAATATAAATACTGGAATTCTTTCTGGTGATGCCATGTTAATTTTGGCGTACCAATATTTTGAGCAATACGAACCTGTTGTTTTTAGGGAGTTGGCCAAGTTGTTCAGTAAGACAGCTTTGGAAGTTTGCGAAGGTCAGCAATGGGATGTTGATTTTGAAACTCGATCTGATGTTACGATACCAGAGTATTTAAAAATGATTGAATACAAAACCGCAGTTTTGGTAGCGGCAGCTATGAAAATGGGAGCTATTGTTGCGGAAACTTCGGCTGAAAACGGGGAATTAATTTACGATTTCGGATTAAATTTGGGATTGGCGTTCCAGCTACAAGACGATTATTTGGACGCGTTTGGTAATCCAGCTACTTTTGGAAAACAAATTGGCGGAGACATCATCGAAAACAAAAAGACCTATTTGTATTTAAAAGCTATTGAATTTGCTTCTGATGAAGAAAAAGCCAAATTGTTGCAATTATTTTCAGTATCGCTTCCAGAAAACGAAGCTAAAATCGAGGAGGTAAAAACTATTTTTAATGCAACGGGTGCTTCAAGTGCTACCCAACAAGCGATACAAGACTATACTTTAAAAGCATTCGCTACCCTAGACAAAATGGACATTAGCTCTGACAAAAAAGCCATTTTAAAAATGTTTGGAGAGAATTTAATGAATCGAAATGTCTAATTCTACTACTTTTATAGCGCCTTTGAATACGGATGTATTGCTTGTCGAAGCAACTAACGAAAATTTGTATTTCAACCTAATTGAACAAATCAATAAAGATTTCAATTTGGCGAATGAATCAATCGACTTAGCACAAGACATTCAACCGGAGGAATTGAAATCAGCCTTACATGAAAAAATCTACCGATTGATTCAGTATAAGTTTGCTGAATATCTCAATTTACTTTATATTGTAGATGTACCAGAAGATCAAATCAAAAAATTAGACGGATCTGATATTGCTATATTATCTGAACAAGTTGCTTTTTTAGTTTTAAAAAGAGAATGGATGAAGGTTTGGTTTCGAAATAAATACTAAACTATTCTAATTCTGATTTTAAGATTGTTTTGTTCCATAATTCAATACCGTCTTTATCAAATAAACTCATTTTCATTTGGCGCGTTTCTTTTTCGCCAGAAAAAGACAAAGTACCAAAAGCGTGTTGCGCAAATAAGCTACCAGGAACCCTATTGATGTTCGGTTCTTTGGCTAGTTTTTCCGCGTTACCATGACCAGAAGTCAAAGGGGAAACAGTCCAGTCGTATAACGGATAGGTATTGGGTCTATTTTGTACGGACAATTCTGTAAAATGCCTGTCTCCAGAAATAAATACAACTCCTTTTATTTGGTTAGCCAAAATTTCGCTCAATAAAAAGTCTTTTTCAGATTTATAGTTTTCGTAGTTTTCAAAAACAGCTTCAGAATTTAAAACCTGCCCTCCAATAACTATAATTTTAAAACTCGCTTTTGAATATGTTAATGCATCAATTAGCCATTGGATTTGTGCTGTTCCGAGCATCGTTTTTTCTCCTGTTAGACGTTTGTTTGGCGACTTAAAAAATCGGTTATCTAACAAAAACAATTCAGCATCACTCCAATTATAGCTGGAGTAAATTCCTTCTTTTTGATTGGAATCCATTCCATAAAATTTGTTGGCCCAAAAATCCTTAAATGCTTGTTGGGTACTGTATTTATTATAAAAACTACGATCACTATCATCTGGTCCAAAATCATGGTCGTCCCAAATAGCTAAGTTTTGTGTGCTAGCAAGCAAAGGTTGCATTTCTTTCAACGATCTTGAATGCGTGTAGCGATGGTAAATCCCGGATTTACTATCCCAGTCTGCTTCTCGTAAATACACATTGTCGCCTCCCCATAGCATTATATCTGGATTTTTTTTAGCAATACTTTCAAAGATAGAATAGTTAGAGCCATAGGGTTTTCCTGGTCTATCTAAGGCTTCTTCACTTATGTATGAGCAACTCCCTAAAGCAATAGTAAAATCTGGTGCTTTTTCTCGCCATTGCCATAGTTTTTTTGACGAAAATGAAGTTTCATAAGGCAAGACGATTTTTTGATTATTAATAAATAAATCGTAATGGTATTGTTTGCCTTGTTGCAATTGCGTTAGTACAATATGATTTGTAAAATAATTATTCTCAGATGAGGTATACGTCTTCGAAGAAAAAACTTCTGCTGGTTTGTCTTTTGCATAATAATCAACTCGAACGGCTGCTTCTTTGGAAGTTTGTGCCCAAATAACGGCTTCAGTCATTTCGCAATAGCCTACCATTGGACCAGATTGTAAAAGAGTTTTTTGAGAAAATCCGGTTAGTGTACAACCTAATAGTATAGAAAGAAAGATGTTTTTCATTGGTTTTTTATTTAAAACAAAAGTAGTTGATATAGGTATATAAAATACATGAGTTGGTTAGGAAAGCTTAAAAATACAACCGAACAAAAGGCATCAATGCATCGCTGTATATGCTTTTATTTTTATCAAATAATAAATTGTATCGTGCTCCAAGCGTAACATTTCCATTGCGATATCCTGCGCCCACATACAATCCGGTGTTCCAATAGTTTTTGGTTACTGGTTTTGGAATCATTTTGAATTGGGTGTTGACTCTCGCTTGTTCAACTTCTACTGAAAGTTGGATTTTATGGATTGGATTGAACAAACTAATAGCACTTATGCCATACACAGCAGTAGTGTAGTAATTTTTTGAATTGGTAAAACTTCCTAACAATCCGCCTCCTAAACTTACATAGTCGTTTACGGGATAAATGGCACTTGGCGATACAATAATTTCAGTATATCCTGAACCAAAACTCAATCCGAATCCCCCGCCAAATTGGACTTTGTTCCAAAGTGAATTAGTGCCATTTTCCGCAATCGTTTGCGAATGCGATACAGAAAAAAGAAAAAGAAGGGGTAAAGTGAATAGCAGTTTTGGATTCAAAATGGGACCAAAAACGATTTTTTTCATGGTAGTTTGAACGATTTTTAACAAAATTTAACGTAAAAGTAGTTAAATAATAAGGTTAAATAGATTGGTTTATTGTACTTTTGTCAACAAATTAAACAAAAAGCATATTAATCAATAATTATGGATAGGTTTTCCTTTTTAAACGCAGCTCATACCGAATTTTTTGCTCAATTATACGATCAATATTTAGATAATCCAGACAGTGTTGAACCAAGTTGGAGAAGTTTTTTTCAAGGGTTTGATTTTGGAATGGCCACTTTTAACGAAGAAAATGTTGCCGACCAAATGGCGGCTTATTCTTCTAACTCAGTTGCTTC
Organism: Flavobacterium sp.; assembly: GCA_017984035.1. Next base: position 12,271 of record JAGOAF010000022.1, on the reverse strand, counting down.
AGGGCAGGTTTCTGAAAAAGTACTGAAAGAGTTTAATGTAATCAAATTGATTGACGGTTACAGAACCCGAGGCCATTTGTTTACCAAGACCAATCCGGTTCGTGACCGAAGAACCTATTCTCCTAATTTAGATATTGAAAATTTCGGATTGAATTCGGCTGATTTAGAAACCGTTTTTGATGCGGCTAAAATTTTAGGAAAGCAACCTACTTCACTTAAAGAAATTATTCGCCATCTTGAAAACATTTATTGTCAATCCATAGGGGTGGAATACATGTATATTCGTAAACCAGAGGTGGTGCAATGGATTCAAGATCGATTAAATGTTAATGAGAATTTGCCTAATTTCAATGTAGAACAAAAGAAAAACATTCTTGATAAATTGAATGAAGCCGTTTCTTTTGAGAATTTCTTACATACTAAATATGTAGGTCAAAAACGTTTCTCATTAGAAGGGGGAGAAAGTATTATCCCTGCGTTAGATGCTTTGATTGAAGCTGCTGCCGAAAAAGGAGTGGAGCAATTTGTAATGGGAATGGCTCACCGCGGTAGGTTAAATATACTAGCCAATATTTTTGGTAAAGCAACACAAGATATCTTCTCAGAATTTGACGGAAAAGATTACGATCAAGAATATTTTGACGGAGACGTTAAATACCATTTAGGATTAACTTCAGAAAGAAAAACCAAATCGGGTAAATCAATCAACATTAATTTAGCGCCAAACCCGTCTCACTTAGAAACTGTTGGAGCCGTTATTGAGGGGATTACGCGTGCTAAACAAGATAAATATTTTCCAGAAGATTTTTCAAAAGTATTGCCAATTGCCGTTCACGGAGATGCTGCAGTAGCAGGACAAGGAATCGTTTATGAAATTGTGCAAATGGCGCAATTGGATGGATACAAGACCGCTGGGACTATTCACTTAGTAATTAACAACCAAGTTGGTTTCACTACTAACTATCAAGATGCGCGTTCGTCTACTTATTGCACCGATGTTGCCAAAGTAACACTTTCGCCGGTATTACATGTAAATGCAGATGATACAGAAGCAGTAGTGCACGCCATGTTGTTTGCGTTAGATTATAGAATGACTTTTGGAGGAGATGTATTCATCGACCTTTTAGGATATAGAAAATACGGTCATAATGAAGGTGATGAGCCTCGTTTTACCCAACCTGTTTTATACAAAATCATCGCGCGTCATAAAAATCCAAGAGATATTTATGCCGAAAAATTGATTGTTGATGGTATCATTGACCAAGCCTATGTCAACAAAATTGAAAGTGATTACAAAGCCAAATTGGACGAAAATTTACAAGCCTCTCGCAAGAAAGATTTGACGATCATTAAGCCATTTATGCAAGACGAGTGGCAAGGATTTGTCCAAGTGTCTGATGATGTGATGTTACAAAAAGTAGACACTACTTACGACAAGAAAAAATTAGAGGGAATTTTAGAAACAATTTCCACTTTACCATCGGATAAAAAATTCATCAACAAAATTTCTAAAATTGTAACCGATAGAAAAACGATGTACGACAACAATCAAATTGATTGGGGTACAGCTGAGGCTCTAGCATACGGATCGTTATTACAAGAAGGATATGATGTTCGTTTATCAGGGCAAGACGTAGAAAGAGGGACATTCTCTCACCGTCACGCTGTGGTAAAAGTAGAAGACAGTGAAGAAGAAGTAATTCTTTTGAACGCGGTACAAGACAAAAAAGGAAAATTCAATGCCTTTAACTCGTTTCTTTCCGAATATGGTGTGTTAGGTTTTGATTACGGTTATGCGTTGACCAATCCTAATGCCTTAACAATTTGGGAAGCGCAATTTGGAGATTTCTCTAACGGTTGCCAAATCATGATTGACCAATACATTTCATGTGGTGAAGACAAATGGAACAATCAAAATGGTATTGTCCTATTATTACCTCACGGATACGAAGGTCAAGGTGCAGAGCACTCTTCGGCTAGAATGGAGCGTTATTTACAATTGTGTTCTCGTCATAATATGTATGTGGCTGATTGTACTACACCAGCTAACTTCTTCCATTTGATGCGAAGACAAATGAAAACGAAATTCCGTAAACCTTTAGTAGTATTTTCACCTAAGAGTTTATTGCGTCATCCTTTATGTGTTTCGACCCAAGAGGAATTGGCCAATGGAAGTTTCCAAGAAACCATTGACGATACTTCTGTAGATAAATCAAAAGTAAAAACAGTAGTTTTCTGTACGGGTAAATTCTATTATGATATTTTATCTGAAAGAGAAAAACTAGAACGAAATGATGTAGCTTTGGTTCGAATTGAGCAATTATTTCCTTTGCCAACAGACCAATTAAAAGCGATTATTGCAAGCTATCCAAATGCTGATGATTATGTTTGGGCACAAGAAGAGCCTAAAAACATGGGAGCTTACAGCTATATGTTAGTGAATTTTGATTTGGTACCTTGGCGTTTAGCCTCTTTGAAAAATTACTCGGCTCCAGCTTCTGGAAGTCATACTAGAGATAGAAGACGTCATGCCGATGCCATTAGAATGGTTTTTGACAAAAATTTATTTAGATAATATTAGACAACAATAAAATTATAAACGATGATTTTAGAAATGAAAGTCCCTTCACCGGGGGAATCAATCAAAGAAGTAGAAATTGCCACTTGGTTAGTAAAAGATGGCGATTATGTAGAAAAAGACCAAGCTATTGCTGAAGTAGATTCAGACAAAGCAACTTTAGAATTACCTGCAGAAGCAAGTGGTGTGATTACACTAAAAGCTGAAGAAGGTGATGCCGTTGCCGTAGGTGCGGTAGTTTGTTTGATTGATACTGCTGCAGCAAAACCATCTGGTTCAGCTCCAGCTCCAGTAGCAGAAGCACCAAAAGCAGAAGAGAAAAAAGTAGAAGAGAAAAAGGCGGCTCCTGCTCCAGCAGCGACTTATGCTGCTCAAGCACCTTCGCCAGCAGCTCGTAAAATATTAGATGAAAAAAACATCCAGCCTTCTGATATTGTTGGAACAGGTAAAGAGGGTCGTATCACTAAAGAAGATGCTGTAAATGCAGTACCTTCAATGGGAACTCCAACAGGTGGTTCTCGTGGTGCTGAAAGAATTAAATTGTCTATGTTGCGTCGAAAAGTGGCGGAACGTTTAGTTGCGGCTAAAAACGATACGGCTATGTTGACTACTTTTAACGAAGTGAACATGACCCCAATTAACAATTTACGTAACGAATACAAAGATGCCTTCAAAGCAAAACACGCAGGTGTTGGTTTAGGGTATATGTCTTTCTTTACAAAAGCAGTGACAAGAGCTTTAGAATTGTATCCAGATGTTAATTCGATGATGGATGGCGATTATAAAGTAGCTTACGATTTCTGTGATATTTCTATCGCGGTTTCTGGACCAAAAGGATTGATGGTACCGGTAGTTCGTAATGCTGAAAACTTGACTTTCCGCGGAATTGAAGCTGAAATCAAACGTTTGGCAATCAAAGCGCGTGACGGTCAAATTACAGTTGATGATATGACAGGAGGAACATTTACCATTACTAATGGTGGTGTTTTTGGAAGTATGTTGTCTACGCCAATTATCAACCCACCACAATCAGGAATCTTAGGAATGCACAACATTATTGAACGTCCAATTGCGGTAAATGGTAAAGTAGAAATTCACCCAATGATGTATGTGGCTCTTTCTTATGACCACAGAATTATCGACGGTCGTGAATCTGTTGGATTCTTAGTAGCGGTAAAAGAAGCGCTTGAAAATCCAGTAGAATTGCTTTGCGATAACAATCCTAAAAAAGCATTTGAATTATAAAATTGTAATTCAAAGTCTACTATATTTAATCCCAAACTCGATTAAGAGTTTGGGATTTTTTTGTTTATTTGCCCTACCTAATAAATACAATTATGTCATCCAATAAAAAGTCGGCCGCAATCGGATTTATTTTCATTACCATGTTAATTGATATTACGGGTTGGGGAATTATTATTCCGGTGATCCCAAAATTAATTAAAGAATTGATTCACGGTGACATTAGCGAAGCTGCAAAATATGGTGGATGGTTAACCTTTGCCTATGCCATTACTCAATTTCTATTCGCGCCTTTAGTTGGAAATTTAAGTGACAAATTTGGTAGAAGACCGATTATTTTGATTTCGCTTTTTGCTTTTTCAATGGACTATTTGTTATTGGCCTTTGCACCCACCATTCAGTGGTTGTTTGTTGGGCGAATTATTGCAGGACTTACTGGCGCCAGTATTACCACAGCAACTGCGTATATTGCCGATGTGAGTACGCCCGAGAACAGAGCTAAAAACTTTGGAATGATTGGTGCCGCTTTCGGATTAGGATTCATCATTGGACCTGTTCTAGGCGGTTTGTTAGGGCAATATGGTGCTAGAGTACCCTTTTATGCTGCTGCTCTTTTGTGCTTGTTGAACTTTTTGTATGGCTTTTTCATTTTGCCAGAATCGTTAGCAAAAGAAAACAGAAGGGAATTTGATATTAAGAGAGCCAATCCAATTGGCGCTTTATTGCATTTAAAAAAATACCCGAAGTTAATTGGTTTAGTGATCGCTACTTTTTTATTGTATGTAGCGTCTCATGCCGTGCATAGCAACTGGAGCTTCTTTACCATGTACCAATTCAATTGGGACGAAAAAATGGTAGGAATATCATTAGGGGTAATTGGACTTTTGGTTGGATTAGTACAAGGCGGATTAATTCGCTGGATCAATCCAAAGTTAGGCAACGAAAAAAGTATTTATGTAGGTATGGCCTTGTACACTGTAGGGATGTTTTTATTTGCAACTGCTACCGAAAGTTGGATGATGTTCGTCTTTTTAATTCCGTATTGTTTAGGTGGGATTGCCGGTCCTGCCATGCAGGCGGTAATTTCAGAACAAGTTCCTGCCAATGAACAAGGCGAAATTCAAGGAACAATGTCGAGTTTGATGAGTGCTTCGGCGATTATTGGTCCACCCATGATGTCTACTGTATTTTACTTTTTTACCCATAATGATGCGCCTTTTAAATTTGCTGGTGCACCTTTTGTATTAGCTGGTTTTTTGATGTTGTTAAGTACAATTGTAGCCTATTTGTCTTTTAAAAAGAACCACTAATTTTTATAATTTTCCCTCCATGATATTGACCGACACCCATACGCATTTGTGTTCCGAAGAATTTGATCAAGACAGAACAGAAATGATACAACGCGCTATAGCTGCCGGTGTCTCCCGATTTTTTATTCCGTCCATTGATAGTACTGGAACCCAGAAAATGTATGATTTGGAGGTCCAATTTCCTGACAATGTTCATCTAATGATCGGTTTGCATCCCTGTTATGTAAAAGACAATTATCTAGAAGAGTTGGCGCATGTAGAAACACAATTAGCCCTTCATAAATTTTATGCGATTGGCGAAATAGGGATTGACTTATACTGGGACAAAACGACTTTAGCTATCCAAAAAACCGCTTTTCAACGCCAAATCCAATTGGCAAAACAACACGGATTAGCTATTAATATACACTGTCGTGATGCGTTTGATGAGGTTTTTGAGGTTTTAGAATTGGAAAAATCACCCGAATTATTTGGAATTTTTCATTGTTTTACTGGCGATTTGGAACAAGCCCAAAGCGCCATTTCGTATGGATTAAAACTAGGAATTGGAGGAGTAGTTACCTTCAAAAACGGTAAAATAGATCAGTTTCTAAACCAAATCCCATTAGAACATATCGTACTTGAAACAGACTCACCTTATTTGGCACCCGTGCCGTATCGTGGCAAAAGAAATGAAAGTAGTTATGCTGTTTTGGTTGCCCAAAAACTAGCCGAAATCTATCAACTCCCTTTGGATGAAATAGCGCGAATTACGACCGAAAATTCCAAAGCTGTTTTCGGGATTTAATCCAAAATTGACGCTAATTTGATATTTTTTTTGTTCTTTTGCTCCTTATAAAATTATTCCAAAATGCAAAAGTTTGACGCAATACGCCCTTTTTACGAAACGGAAGTAAATGAGGCATTACAATCTGTGATTCCACATCCGATGATGAAGGCGTTGATGAATTTTACTTTCCCCGAAATGGAAGATGAGGTATGGAAAGCGCAATTGAAGAAAACCCATTCCATTCGTGATTTTCAATGTAATTTCATTTATCATACTGTTCAAAAAATTTTAGAAAACAGCTCTGATGGATTAACTACATCTGGGTTCGAGCATTTGGAAAAAAACAATTCCTATTTATTTATTTCGAATCACCGCGATATTCTTTTAGACACCACACTCTTAAATGCAGCTTTGTTTCAAAACGGGCATTTGATGACCGCTTCTGCTATTGGGGATAATTTAGTTCAAAAATCATTCATCAAAACTTTGGCGCGATTGAATCGTAATTTTTTGGTTTTAAGAGGCTTGTCGCCAAGAGAAATGTTGCAAAGTTCTAAGTTGCTGTCTGAATACATGGGGCAGTTGTTGTTGCATGAAAACCGTTCCGTTTGGATAGCGCAACGCGAAGGAAGAACGAAAGACGGCAATGACGAAACCAATCCAGGTGTTTTAAAAATGATTGGAATGGCCTCTGATGAAGCCGATGTAATGCAGTACTTTAAAAAACTGAAAATTGTTCCGGTTTCTATTTCCTACGAGTACGATCCAACCGATGTTTTAAAAATGCCACAGTTGTTAGCTGAAGCTAATAATGAAGTATATGTGAAATCAAAAAACGAAGATTTGAATACGATCCTTAGTGGTGTGATGGGACAAAAGAAACGCATCCATTTGCATATTGGAAAAGTATTGGATACAGAAATAGATCGAATTGTAGCTGACAACGATTCGTCCAATAAACAAATTCAAGCTTTGGCACAAGAAATTGACGATGCTATTTTAAGCAATTACAAACTATGGCCGACTAACTTTATCGCTTACGATATTGTCCATAAAACGTCAACTTATTCGCATTTGTATACCGAATCTGAAAAATCACTTTTTGAGCGCCGCTTAGAGATGCGCATTGGTATAGATAATCCGATAGCATTAGAAGGATTCTTGGCAATGTATGCCAATCCGGTGGCTAATAAATTAAAATACAATCATGCATTCTAAAGCTAAAATACTGTTGATTTATACCGGAGGTACTATCGGTATGAAGAAAGATTTTGCTACGGGTGCGTTGAAAGCCTTTAATTTTAGTAAGTTATTGCAGCGCATTCCGGAACTTAAATTGTTGGACTGCGAAATCGAAACGATTGCTTTTGATAACCCTATAGATTCCTCCAATATGAATCCGGAGAAGTGGATCCAATTAGCCACTATCATCGAGGAGAATTATACTTCTTTTGATGGGTTTGTTGTTTTGCATGGATCAGATACGATGTCCTATACTGCCTCGGCTTTGAGTTTTATGATGGAGCATTTGGCTAAGCCAATTATCTTTACGGGTTCACAATTGCCAATTGGTGACTTACGTACCGATGCCAAAGAAAATTTAATTACAGCCATACAAATTGCCTCTCTTCGAGACAATGGACAAGCAGTGGTTCAAGAGGTGTGTTTGTATTTTGAATACAAATTGTACCGTGGTAATAGAACTACAAAAATCAATGCCGAACATTTCAAAGCGTTCACTTCGCCTAATTATCCATTTTTGATCGAATCAGGAGTGCATTTAAAAATCAATTCAGACTTATTGCTTCCAACTGATAATAAACAGACATTAAAAGTCCATAAAAATTTAGATACCAATGTGATTATTCTAAAATTGTTTCCTGGAATTAGCGCACCCTTAATAGCGGCGGTTGTTGCTATTCCCAATTTAAAAGGGATCGTATTAGAAACCTACGGTTCTGGAAATGCTCCAAGCGAAGCGTGGTTTTTATCAGTACTGCAAAAAGCAATTCAAAGTGGAATTCACATTATCAACGTGACCCAATGTTCGGGAGGCAGCGTCAATATGGGACAGTACGAAACCAGTGCGGCTTTACTTGATATAGGTGTTATCTCTGGCAAAGACATGACCACCGAAGCGGCGATTACAAAATTGATGTTTTTATTGGGAGACAAAACAGTACGCACTAATTTCAAAGAAAGGTTTGAAAGTCCATTGCGTGGTGAAATTCAAGAATAGTACAATTTTAGTTTTTATACCTCATTTTTTTTTAAGTTATTTGCAGTCCTAATAAAGAGAGGTGTCCGAGTGGTTGAAGGAGCAAGCCTGGAAAGTTTGTATATGGGTAACTGTATCGTGGGTTCGAATCCCATCCTCTCTGCAAAATTTAAAAATAAACCTTACGATCAAATCGTAGGGTTTTTTGTTTTTAATATGGATTGTTTTTTTTCAGTACCCATTTTTTCTTAGTCCTTTTTAATGACTGTTTTATGGTATTTAAAATTGTCAAATTTTTTATTTTTTTTGACAATTTTGCAATATAATTTCATGGTCTTTACAGATATAATATTATTTTTGCTCGTTAAATCCAAAAACAAACCTATTTATTAATTTATTCTTAAAATGAAAGTAGTCGTTTTTTTGTTGTTTTCTAGTGTGCTTTTTGGGCAGAAGTTACATCACCAGATGCTGTCAGCACAAGGAGGTATTGTGGCTACTTCTACCGGTGTTAAAGTTAGTCAAACGATTGCACAACAAGCGGCTGTAGGTACTTTTTCGTCAAAAAACGGAATAATTAGTCAAGGATTTCAACAAAGTAAAATTTCTAAATCAGCACCCATTAAGACCAATTTAATATCCACTTTGGTCTATCCAAACCCAATTGTGGATGTTGTTAATTTTAAATTATCACAACCCGTTGAAGGAAAAATTACAGTCTCAATTTTTGATATAAACGGGCGCCTTGTTTTATTTCAAGAAAAAGAATTAGTTGACACTACTTTAACGATAACCAATATAATGCTTGCTTCCGGAGAATACTTTGTCAAATTAGAAGGTCAAAATTATGCTTTTGGAACAGCCATTATTAAATCTAAATAACGATAGAAAATGAAAAAAATTGTACCCCATATCCTTTTTTTCTTAATCAGTTTTTCAATTCATGCGCAAGGTGTTTTTTTCAACATGGGAAAAAACTTCAGCACCATAACCTATAAAAATCGTTCGGCCTTTACTGAAAAGTTAGACATTAACGGTATTGGCGATGCGTATGAAGTTGGGTATACCGATGTCTTGAAATACAAGAATTTTAAAGATTTAAAATATACCGGTAGTGTAACCATTAACGATTATAATGCCATTGCTGAAACTTCGTTGAACAGGCTGGAATGGAAAACTACTTATTTGGGAGTTCAAAGTACAGTTGACTATCAATTTTATGACGCTTTTTTCTTTTTTCTAAGTGCTAGAGCCGGATTGAATCTTTCTACGATCCTTAGAGGAAAACAAACGGTCAACAACGCAGCTTATGACTTAGTAAGTAATAAAGAATTTTCAGGGCTTGTTTTACAGCCTGTTATTGGCGTTTACGCTAAATATTATTTGTCTAAAAACGGCTACTTAAGTGCCGGATTAAATTTGAGTAAAACACTCAAATTAGGCAATAATACGGATCATGTTTCGATTAACAATACCCAAATTCTTTTCGGGGGCTATTTTGATTTAATTAAAAGATAATACCACATGAAAAAATTAATTTACATTTTTTTATTATTTGTTACTACCGCAGTCTTTTCTCAAAATAATGGGATTACCTATCAGGCAGTTATTTACATGCCAGGAGGTCAAAATGCACCTGGGGTAAATGTAAGTAATGTGCCCATGACTAACAAAAACATTTGTTTGCAATTTAGTTTACTAGACGCAAATAACCGTTTGGAATATCAAGAGGAAATAAAGGTCAAAACAGATGAATTTGGTATGGTAAACATTACCATTGGGAATGGCGTGCAATCGGGTGGATATGCTAGCTCTTATGCTGCAATAGTTTGGAATGCGCTTTCGCAAAAAAACTTACAGGTTGCTTTTGACTCTACTGGATTGTGTAATCAATTTGATCCTTTATCTAATGAACCGATTAACTCGATACCTTTTGCTAATGCTGCTATTACAGCCGGTAATGTTACGGGTGTTGTTGCTTTAGTAAATGGGGGTACGGGAGCAACTACCGCTGCAGGTGCTAGAGCCAATTTAGGAATTGGTAATATAGACAATACTTCAGATTTGGACAAACCGATCTCAACTGCCACAAAGAATTATGTAGACAATCAATTGGCTTCAGGTACTATCGTAGATGCGGATGCAACAACGAAGGGAAAAATTCAATTAGCAGGTGATTTAGCAGGAACAGCTGGGGCACCAACAGTACCTGGATTGGCTTTAAAAGAAAATGCGGCTAATAAATCAACGACAACAACTTTAGGAACAAGTAATGTATTGTTTCCAACACAAAATGCGGTAAAAACCTATGTGGATACGGCTATTGCGGGCGCAACTATCGTAGACGCTGATGCAGCTACTAAAGGAAAAATCCAATTGGCAGGTGATTTAGCAGGAACGGCTGGGGCACCAACAGTACCAGGATTAGCTTTAAAAGAAAATGCGGCTAACAAATCAACTACAACAACTTTAGGAACAAGTAATGTATTGTTTCCAACACAAAATGCAGTAAAAACCTATGTAGATAATGCTGTCTCGGGGGCAACAATCGTAGATGCAGATGCAGCTACTAAAGGGAAAATTAAATTAGCGGGTGATTTAACAGGAACGGCTGATGCACCTACTATTGCTTCCAATGCAATTACTGATATTAAAATAGCAACAGTTAGTGGATCTAAGATTACTGGAAACATACCTGGAAATGCAACTAATGTAACAGGGGTTGTAGGTATAACTAATGGTGGAACAGGTGCAACATCCGTTTCGGCAGCTCGAACAAATTTAGGTTTAGGTTCTGCGGCACTTAATAATTCGGGTGATTTTGAAGTACCGTTGTCATTTGCTAGTCCACTTGTTAGAACAGTTAATTCAATTGCTGTACCGCCTGCAGACGCTACGGTTAACGGGTACCTGAAAGCAACCGATTTTTATACTTTTTCAAATAAAATTAGTAGTACTGAGAAAGCAGCCAATAATGGGGTAGCAACTTTAGGTAATGATGGAAAAATTCCATCTAGCCAAATTCCATCCATTTCATTTCAAAGTGTTAATGTAGTTAATTCACAAGCTGCTATGATTGCTAATTCAGCGGCTCAAGTAGGAAGTATTACTATTAGAACAGATATCAATAGAAATTTTGTATTAAGTAGTTTACCCGCCTCTACACTTTCTAATTGGATAGAATTAAGCACGCCAAATTCTGTTACAAGTGTGAATGGATATGCTGGGCCAAATGTTAGCTTGACAAAGGCGGACATCGTTTTGGGCAATGTAGATAATACAAGTGATAATAATAAGCCTATTTCAATTGACACTAGAGCTGCATTGGACTTAAAAGCCAATTTGGCTTCGCCAACCTTCACGGGCACAGTGTCAGGAATTACAAAAACGATGGTCGGTTTAGGTAATGTAGATAATACTACAGATGCTGGTAAACCGGTTTCAACAGCCACACAAACGGCTTTAGACTTAAAAGCGAATGTTGCAGATGTAACTACTTCTTTAGCTTTGAAAGCAAATGTCACAGATGTAACTACTTCTTTAGCTTTGAAAGCAAATGTTACAGATGTAACTACTTCTATAGCTTTGAAAGAGGATACCGCTAATAAAACAATAAATGTTACTACAGACGGGGCATCCGATGTTAAATTTCCTTCTGCAAAAGCTGTGAAGACCTATGCTGATAGCAAAGTAGTTGATGGAATTACTGATGCAGTTACAACGACGTCACCATCGCAAAATGCAGTATATGACGCATTACAATTAAAAGAAAATACAGCCAATAAAAGTACCGCTATTGATTTAGGAAGTACCAATCCAAGTGATGTTTTATTCCCATCTCAAAAAGCAGTAAAGACCTATGTGGATTTGCAAAGTGCCAATGCAGGCGTTGCAGATGCTTCTCTTACCTCGGCAAAAATTTTAGATGGAACGCTTGTTGCGGCTGATTTTGCCGATGGAAGTGTAACTACTCCAAAATTGGCTTCCAATGCAGTAACTACTGCAAAAATTACGGATGCCAATGTTACGGATGCTAAATTAGACAAAGCGAACATCCCCTTAAGTGGTTTTGGCGCTGCCACAGCTAATGTAGCTTTAGGAGCTAATAAATTAACTGGAGTAGCAGATCCTAGTGCGGCTCAAGATGCCGCAAC
>JAGOAF010000055.1 GCA_017984035.1 Flavobacterium sp. | reverse complement strand
CCTTTCCAGCATTTTGTTTGTGTGGGCGTTTTTGTTTTATTGCTGATTTCATTCAATATCAAATACCTCATCAAAGCAGTCGAAAAACCTCAGCCCAAAAAAGAAAAAGGATTTAAAAAACCGGATAAATTATTACTGTGGTTGGGCATCATTGGTTTTTGCTGTATGGCAAGCGAAGGCGTCATGTTTGACTGGAGCGGGGTGTATTTCAAAGACGTGGTCAAAGCTCCTGGACCCTTAGTAATTTTAGGCTATACTTCCTTTATGATTATGATGGCTAGCGGTCGTTTTTTAGGCGATCGATTCATTCAAAAATTTGGACGAAAAAAAGTCATGCAAATCAGCGGTGTAGTAATTACCAGCGGTCTTTTTACGGCCGTCTTTTTCCCCTACATCATTCCATGTACCATCGCATTCATGTTTGTCGGATTGGGTGTTTCCACCATTATTCCTACTTTATACAGCATTGCCGGCAAGCATCCCGAAATACCTACTGGCGAAGCCTTAACTGCCGTTTCAAGTGTAAGCTTCTTAGGTTTTTTAATGGGTCCGCCAATTATTGGCTACATCGCCGAGGCTTTTGGATTGCAATTCTCATTTGCATTTATTGGTGTTTTTGGAGTATTCATCTCGTTTATGGTATCCAAAATTAAAACGGCAGAATAAATTAGAAGCGCGATTTACGATGTGCTGAGAAAATAAATTGGTATTAAAAAATTTATTATTTTTAACTTCAAATTGGAGCAAATACAACCGTCTCCTTTTTAAATTATTACTTTTCTAAACAACTAACCCCTGGTTGTTTCGAGAAGTTCCGATTTTATTTAAATCCCAAATTCTATGAAAAACAGCTGCCCCAAAGTGTTTTTTCTGATGTATTCGTGTCTGCTTTTTGCTCAAAAAGAGTCCTTTATTTCTGGAAAAATTATCGATTCAAAATCACAAATTTCATTAGCCGGTGTTGTAGTTAGTATCCAAAATACCGCCGTCCTCCAACTGACATCCTCCAATGGAAAATTCCAACTTCAAACTGAATTAGAAGGAAACCAATTCCTGCTGCTCCACAATCAAGGATACAAAGACAAGTTAATTGCAGTGCCCATTTTCAAAAACAAACTAATTGATTTAGGTACCATTCCTTTGGAAGAAGATACTGAATCCGTTGAGCAAGCCGCTATTATTTCGATCATAGACAACGATTTGAACGATGACAATGGTAGTTCAGAAGGAAATTCAGGATTGTTATTGGCTACTAAAGATGCCTTTCAACAGGCCACGGCTTTCAATTGGGGACAAGCACGTTTTCGGATGCGGGGTCTCGATAGCCAATATAACCAACTATTAATGAATGGGTTCGTCCTAAACAAAATACATGATGGCAGACCACAGTGGAGCGATTGGGGCGGTATCAATGAGGTGTTGCGCAACCAAGAATTAGCAATAGGCACCAGCCCATCCGATTTTGCTTTTGGCGGAATATTAGGCACACAACACATTAGCACTCAGGCATCGACTTACAGAAAAGGGACGCGTATCTCTTTTTCGGGAACCAATACCAATTACCGCGGTCGAACAATGATTTCCTATGCCTCAGGAATGAATGAAAAAGGCTGGGCAATAGTTTTTTCTGCAGGAAAACGATATGCTAACGAAGGCTATTTTGACGGCACTAGTTATGATGCCAATTCGATTTTTACCAGTATAGAAAAGCAACTTACCAAAAGAAATTCAATCAATTTTACAGCATTTTTTACACCCAATTCTCGCGGGAAAAATTCGCCAAATACAGATGAAATCACCGCTTTAACATCAACTAAATACAATTCATATTGGGGTTTTCAAAACGGAAAACAACGCAATTCCAGAATCAAAACTGTCGAAGAACCCATATTTATGCTAAATAATTACTTTAAAATTAATCCCGCTACCCAACTCCATTTGGGTGTTTTATACCAATCTGGAAAAATCGGGAACAGTAATATTGACTATCAAAATGCCAACAGCCCCGTTCCTTCTCATTATCGAAAAATGCCCAGTTACTTTAGTTCATTATACGCCAAAGATGAGGGGGAATTTTCGGGTGCTTTTACACCCGATATGGCAAATGCTGAACGTAGTAAATCGCTTTTTTTAGCACAGCCACAAATAAATTGGGAAGCTATTTATCAAGCCAATCAATCCCCTGTTCTAAATGCTTATGGAAAAATTGTAGGATATGTACCTGCTCAAAGTAAATACATCCTTTACGAAGATCGAACAGACGATCAAACCCTGGCATTCAATGCGCTAGTGAATACAGAACTGACCGAAAATATTCGGCTCAATGCGGGTGTTTCTTTAAATAAAGTACATTCTCATAATTATCAAAAGGTTTTGGATTTATTAGGCGGATTGTATTTTGAAGATATCGATGTTTTTTACAAAGGCGATCAGGCACAATCGGATTTAAACTACCCCAACCGACAAGTAAAAGTAGGCGATGCATATGGGTATAATTTTAATTTAAAAGCGGCCCGGTTGAACGGGTTTACCCAATTTAAATTCCAGTATAAAAAAATAGATTTTTACCTGGCAAACGAATTTTCAACCTCGTCCTATCAACGCGAAGGATTGTATAAGAACGGAATTTATCCAACAAGCTCTTTGGGTAAAAGTGCTATCATTCGTTTTGAAAACTTTGGATTTAAAGCCGGATTGACATGGAAATTATCGGGCAAACAACTGCTGATTTTCAATAGTTCATACGCTTCTAAAGCTCCTAATTTGAGAGCCGTTTTCCCTAATTCCAGACTCAACAATACCAGTGTAGGTGGATTAGAAAGCGAAACCAACAGTAGTTTGGATGCGAGCTATGTTTATCGTTCGCCCAGGTTAAAAATGAGACTAACTGGCTATTATAGCCCCGTTAAAAACGCTACTGAAAGCTCCTTTTTTTATGCGGAAGGGATTTTTGACAACGGCGCAGGAGACAACAGCACTAATGCTTTTGTAAGCCAAACGCTAACCCATTTGGATAAAACCAATTGGGGAACGGAAATGAGTTTCGAATACCAAATTAACCCTACTTTGAAAACTACTTTAGCAGCGGGTTTTGGCGAATACCGTTATGCAAGCAATCCCAATGTGACGATTACAAACGATGCAAAAGCGTCTGCTGAAAACACCTTGCCTGTTTTTGACTTTGGGACCGCCACTCTCAAAAACTACCGTCAAGCCGGGATGCCACAGCAAGCCTATTCCTTCGGATTGGAATATCGAAATCCAAAATATTGGTGGGTGAGCACTAATGTGAATTATTTGGCAAGTAGTTTCATTGACATCTCTCCCATTGCTAGAACAGCTGTGTTTTTTACGAATCCAGTCAGTGGATTTCCTTTTCCGGAAGCTACTGAAGAACGTGCCAAAGTATTGCTACAACAAGAAGAATTAGCTCCTGTTATGCTGTTAAATTTAGTGGGTGGTAAGTCCTGGCGGATTTTCAAAAAGAACCTAAATCTGTTTTGTAGCATCAACAATGTATTGAACACTGCATTTAAAACGGGCGGATACGAACAGGCTCGAAATGCCAATTTTAGACAACGAGACCAAGACGTTTCGAGCGGGACACCCAACTTTGGCAACAACTATTTTTATGGCTACGGAAGAACCTATTTTGTAAGCCTGTCTATTCAACTATAAATTCCAAATTATGATGAAACTTCTATTTTTAAATCCTCGATTTTGTGTTGTATTGGTACTGCTTTTCGCAAGTTGTATGCAAGAAGAACCGGCTCTTCCTCCCTTAGAATGCAACCAACCCTATCTTACCGTAAACCGAACCGTGGCACAAGTTCGCGATGCTGCCGATGCTATTGTAGCGCAGTACAAATACGACGACATTATTGAAGCGTATGTGGTTTCTACTGACGAACAGGGTAATTTTTTCAAAACTATTTATTTTCAAACCTTGGCCACGTCCAAGCAAGCTGCTATTGGATTTAGTGTACCGGTTGACGTGAGTAATACCTACATTGATTACCGATTGGGCAATAAAGTCTACATTCAGCTTAAAGATCAATATACCGATATTTATTATGGCGGTTTGCGCATTGGGAACATTTTTGTTAATTCTTTTAACGAAGGAGGAGTGGGCCGGCTTTCGCAAAATATATATAAAAAAGTACTCATCGCCTCTTGTACCCATCTGAGCGAAGCCTCCTTAATCCAAAAAGTTAAGATTGGTGAATTACTGAACGATTCCTATCTCAATACATTGGTCGAAGTGATGGATGTACAATTCGCAGCAGAAGCTATCGGCAGGCATTATTATGAAAGCAGCAATGATGTTGGTGGAGGAACCAACTGGAATTTGGAAGACAAATTGGGGGACAAAATCTATTTTAGAACCAGCAGTTTTGCCAATTTTTCGGCCAAAGAAATTCCTATAGGTACTGGAACAGTAAAAGGGGTTTTGACCAAATACGGAACCGATTATCAATTAGTAGCCCGATCTGAAAAAGATGTCAATTTAACCAATAAGCGTAATACCCCCTTTTTTACAGAAAATTTTGAAACTGTCGAAAACAATACCAACATCAACTTAGCGGGTTGGACAAATATTGTACAGGCAGGAAGTTTGTATTGGCAAGGATCGGTCTACTCTGGTAATGGATGTGCTGAATATGCCATTAGCGGAACCAAAGTAGCTTCGAATGTGGGTTGGTTAATTTCTCCAAAAGTCGATTTAGATATCTTTACGGGCGAAGTTTTGTCGTTTCGCTCTGCCCAGCACCACGTAGATGTTGATTCGCCTTTGAATGCCTTAGAAATCTTTATTTCAAACAATTTCGACGGAATAAATGTAACTGCCGCAAACTGGATTCCGCTCAAGGCAAAATTACCAACGCAAGCCACGCCTTGGTATCAATTTGTGGGTTCAGGCGGAATCGACTTGTCTTCATTTGCGGGGAAAGTCAATATTGGTTTTCGGTATACGGGTTCTGGAAAAACGGTAACCCTTGACGGGGCTTTCCAAATTGATGATGTGCAGATTTATGGAGACAAACAATAAACCGTCCTGAAATTTATTATTTTTGAAATGCATTCTTAAAAACAAAAAAATGGCAAAAATCAATCCTCATATCAACTTCAATGGCAATGCCGAAGAAGCCTTTACTTTTTATAAATCTGTTTTTGGCGGAGAATTCGCTATGGTCATGCGTTTTTCTGCCTTGGCGAGTCCCGAGTTTCCTGTAGCAGAACATGAAGCCAACAAAATAATGCACATTGCTCTACCGATTGGTACTTCAGTATTAATGGGTAATGATGTTCCTGAAATATTAGGCAAAACCAATGAAAACGAAAACAGAAGCAAAATAGCAATCAGCGCCATAAGCAAAGAAGAAGCAGATCACATTTTCAACGGACTTTCAGCGGGCGGAACAGTTGAAATGCCCATTAGCGACAGTCCTTGGGGTTCGTATTTCGGAATGTTTAGAGATAAATATGGAATTGAGTGGACCGTAGATTACGATTCAAAATACAATTAATTAATACTATTGAAGCACCACTGTTTTCAATACAAATAGTTGTTTGGTTTTGAAAAACGATACGATGCAGATTTAAGGGAATAAGTGAAAGCAAATGATTAAATTTGTCGCTCATTCAAAGTTATGCTAGAAAAAGAAGTATTAAATTTCGAAAAAACCGCCATCGTTGGGATTGTTACTCAGAGTCAATCCGAAGATAAATTAACGGAATATTTAGACGAATTGGAGTTTTTAACCTTTACTGCTGGAGGGCAGGTGGTGAAACGCTTTTGGCAAAAAATGGACAAACCCAATCCCAAAACTTTTTTGGGTACTGGTAAAATAGACGAGATCAACTTGTATGTCAAAGAAAACGAAATTTCAACTGTAATTTTTGACGACGAATTAACCCCGTCACAACAAAAAAATATCTCTAGAATTATTGATTGCAAAATTCTAGACCGAACCAATTTGATCTTAGACATTTTTGCGCAACGAGCCGAAACTTCCTATGCGAGAACGCAGGTAGAATTGGCACAATGTATTTATTTATTGCCTCGTTTATCTGGACTTTGGACGCACTTAGAACGTCAAAAAGGAGGTATCGGAATGCGTGGTCCTGGAGAAACTGAAATTGAAACCGACCGTCGTATTGTTCGTGATCGTATTTCCCTTTTGAAAGACAAGATCAAAACCATTGACAAACAAATGGGTATTCAACGTAGCAACCGTGGCGCTATGGTGCGTGTGGCTTTGGTGGGTTATACCAATGTGGGAAAATCGACTTTGATGAATGCTGTTGGGAAAAGTGAAG
>JAGOAF010000054.1 GCA_017984035.1 Flavobacterium sp. | reverse complement strand
TTGTTCTTGATGTTCATCCCGCGTTAGGGATAGCAGCGAAAAGCCCACAGCGAAGCGAGGACTTGCAGCGAATAGCCCGACCTGGCTCGCGAGGTCACGAAGCAAACAGGTAACGCACAAGTAATTAAAAAATAGCGGCGTTATTTATTGGCTGCATCTACTTTTGCTTGCCATACTGTACTCAAATTGTCAAAATCGACTTTAATTGCGGGAGGTTGATTTTGCAAACGACCGGTTTCAAAAGCGTATACAAGTATAGATTCAATAAGGTAATCTTCGTTATTTTGATACGGATCGTATTTGGTCTTTAAATTGATGTCAAACAGTTTCGCAGTAATATTGGACCAAAACGCTTTCCAACCACTTTTGAGGTTAGTGATCAAATCATAGGTAGTAGTACCGGTTTGACGATGGATTAATTTGACAAGAATTTGTCCTTGTTTGCGAGATAACTTTTTGAGTTTTGCTTCAAACTCATTGGTTAAATAATTCTCAACTATCTTGAAGTATTTCTTTTTTTCTTTTTCCGTTTTCAAATTTGCCATACCTCGATTCAAAGCAGTCAATCGCTCAGCAGTAATTTTAGCGTAAGGATATACTTTTAACACTCGGTTTTGAAGGAGTTGAAATTGTTTTCTGGCTTCAATATCTAATTTTTCTTTTCGAACAATGATTTCAGGAAGTTCAATAGTATCATTTAAAATGGTGTCGTTTTCTACTGTAACGTCAGATTCTTTTTGAATTACCTGAGCTTGAACAGCTGTCGATATGCCTACAAAGCAAATTAGAAATAGAATGCGTTTCATCGTTGAAAAGTTTAATACAAAATTAGACATTCTTTACACAACTGTAATGCCAAATTTATAATTTAGCAAAAAAATATTTTATGAGCACAACATCCATATTAAACAAAAAATCAATTGCTTTTTTAGAAAGCTATCTCAATAATGCATCCCCTACAGGTTTTGAAGCCGAAGGACAAAAAATCTGGATGGACTATGTAAAACCTTATGTTGACACTTTTATTACTGATACTTACGGAACTGCCGTTGGGATTATTAATCCAGAGGCTCAATATAAAGTAGTTATTGAAGGTCATGCCGACGAAATTGCTTGGTATGTTAACTATATTACTGAGGATGGATTAATCTATGTGATTAGAAACGGTGGTTCTGACCATCAAATCGCCCCTTCTAAACGCGTCAACATACATACTAAAAACGGCATTGTAAAAGGTGTTTTTGGTTGGCCAGCAATCCACACTCGTAATAGAGGAAAAGAAGAAGTCGCCAAAACGGATAATATATTTATTGATTGCGGTTGCGAAAACAAAGAGCAAGTTGAAAAACTGGGCGTGCATGTAGGTTGTGTTATTACCTACCCTGACGAATTTATGGTGTTGAACGAAAATAAATTTGTTTGTCGTGCTATTGACAACCGCATGGGCGGATTTATGATTGCCGAAGTGGCGCGTTTGTTGCACGAAAATGGTAAAAAATTACCTTTTGGATTGTACATCACCAACTCAGTGCAAGAGGAAGTAGGACTGCGTGGCGCTGAAATGATTACGCAAACCATCAAACCGAATGTAGCCATTGTAACCGATGTGTGCCACGACTCTACCACTCCAATGATTGACAAAAAAATTGAAGGAGAAACAAAGATTGGTAAAGGACCTGTTGTTACTTACGCTCCTGCTGTACAAAATAATTTAAGAGAATTGATTTTAAATACTGCCACCGAGAAAAACATTCCTTTTCAGCGATTGGCTTCGTCAAGAGTTACTGGAACGGATACGGATGCTTTCGCATACAGCAATGGCGGTGTAGCTTCGGCTTTAATTTCACTTCCGTTGCGTTATATGCACACCACGGTAGAAATGGTACATCGCGAAGATGTGGAAAATGTCATAAAATTGATTTATGAAACCTTATTAAAAATAGAAAACGAAGAAACCTTTTCATATTTCAAATAAGGGTCTATTTTGGAGCCAATACCGCTTTCCGCTTTATTTTTTTTTAGTTGAAGCTTCGGAAACCTCAGCTGCTCAATTATGAAGGATACCTTTGCAAAAGGGGCTAAAAAAACCGCAATTCAAAACAAGTGAATTGCGGTTTTTTATTTATTTTAAAAAAAGTTTATCTGTTTTTTAAAAACTCGACAACATTCTTTTCGATTCGTTCGTTAATATTACTAATATCCGCTTTTACAAATTGTTCTCCTAAGATATTTTCGTACAACTCAATATATCGTTCAGAAACCGATTCAATATAAGCATCAGTCATATCTGGAATTTGTTGTCCTTCTTGTCCTTGAAAACCATTTTCAATTAACCAACGACGCACAAATTCTTTAGACAATTGTTTTTGTTCCTCACCTCTATCTTGTCTTTCTTGATAGCCTTCGGCATAAAAATAACGAGAAGAATCTGGAGTATGAATTTCGTCAATCAACACTATTTGTCCGTCTTTGGTTTTACCAAATTCATATTTAGTATCCACCAAAATTAATCCACGGCTAGCTGCAATTTCAGTTCCTCTTTGAAATAAAGCGCGGGTGTATTGTTCTAAAACCAAATAATCTTCTTCGGTAACAATTCCTTTTGACAAAATTGCTTCTCTAGAAATATCTTCATCGTGAGAACCATTATCGGCTTTAGTAGTTGGGGTAATTATTGGTGTTGGAAATTTGTCATTTTCTTTTAATCCTTCTGGCATTGTTACTCCACAAAGCATTCTTTTACCAGCTGCGTATTCTCTAGCCGCATGACCTGAAACATACCCACGAATCACCATTTCTACTTTAAAAGGTTCGCATAAATGACCAACCGCTACATTAGGATCTGGTGTAGCAATTAACCAATTCGGTACAATGTCTTGCGTCATCTTCATGAATTGGGTTGCAATTTGATTTAAAATTTGACCTTTGTACGGAATTCCTTTTGGCAATACCACATCAAAAGCAGATAATCTATCCGTTGCAATCATGACCAATAGATCATCATTTATATTGTATACCTCACGAACTTTTCCACGATAAACCGATTTTTGTCCTGGAAAATTAAAGTTAGTAGTTGTAATTGTTGAACTCATTATATTATTGTGTTGTTTCGAATTGGGGCAAATTTAGCATTAATTCATGGAGAATAAAATTATTTATTTAGCAATGTTGAATTGAATAAATCCAAAATTCTACCATATTCATCTACCCACGAATAGGTTTCTTTAAAACCATGTGACTCAACAGGAAAACTAGCTAAACTCCATTTTTTCTTACCTAATTCGATAAATCGTTGTGATAAACGTACAATATCTTTGTATTCTACATTATCATCTACCATTCCGTGAAGCATCAATAAATTGCCCTCTAAATTATTGGCAAAATAGATTGGCGAACTTTTTTTGTACGCATCAGGATCTGTTTCAGGGAAATTCAAAATATTGCCTGTATAGCCATGGTTATAATGTGCCCAATCGGTTACCGAACGCAATGCAGCCCCAGCGGCAAACTCTTTAGGCGCAGTTAGCATTCCCATTAAAGTAATAAAACCTCCATATGATCCACCATAAATACCTACTCTGTTCGGATCAATGCCATAATTTTGAACTAATACATTTTTTCCATCAATTTGATCAGAAAGATCTTTACCTCCCATAAAACGGTAAATACCGGTTCTCATTTCTCGTCCATAACCATCACTTCCTCTGTAATCAATATCCAAAACGGTATACCCTAAATCAGTCAACAAATTATGAAACATGTATTCTCTATGATAGGTACTCCAGTGATTATGGGCATTTTGCAAATACCCTGCTCCATGAACAAAAATCACAGCGGCTTTGTTTGCCTGACTCGTTGTTGGTTGATACAAACGTGCATTTACTGGTGTGCCATCTTGTGCTTTGAAAGTAATCACTTCGGGGGTTCTCCAATTATACGACTGGAATGCTGCAGAGGTTGAAAAAGTGATTTGTGCTAAAGAACTTCCTTTTTTGTTGGTAGCCCAATACAATTCCCAAGGTTTATTTTTATACGAATAGCGAACCAATAAGGTTTTTTCATCAGGAGAAAGACTCACTTCATGAGCGCCATCTTTAGTTAAAATAGGCTGTAAAATAGCATCCGAAACATTCATTTTATAAAAACCTCTATTTCCGGGATGCGTCTGATTGGTGGTCAAATAAAATGCTTTTTTATCCTTAGATAAAACCACTCCACGCACTTCCCAATTGCCTTGAGTTAACTGCACTTTCTTGTTGGTTCTAAAATTATAGGTATACAAATGCGAATAGCCTGTTTTTTCTGATTGAAAATAAATGGTTTCATTATCAGCTAGGAAACCTAAAGTTCCAGAACTAAATGCATACGACGGAATTCCAGGTCCGCCAATCCAAGCCTCATCGTGTTGGTGTTCGATTTCTTTAAAGCTTCCGGTAGCTAAATTTAAATTAACCAACCAACGGTCTTTGTTATCCTGGCTTCTAATTTCAACAATAGCATACGAACCATCTTCATTGTAGACAGGAGCTTGAACTATAATTAATTTATCTTTCTTCTCTAGATTTTTATTCTTTTCATACAATTTGAAATACTCTGGAACATCTTGGATGTGACTCAAAGACGAAAAATTGACCATATATACAGTATCCTTTGCCACATTATAGATACCCATTTTTGTATTTACAAAATTGTTTGTTGATACTTTTGATTTGGTATCTTTCGATTTATTGTACCCGTCGTTAGTAATAAACAACTCCATTTCTTCTTGTTTCACCTCAGCTTCTTCCCGCAAACGGAAGGTAACAAAATCTCCCTTCGGACTGGCTTTAGTACTTTCAATACTATTTTTTCCAAAAAAATAAGGTTTTGGAAAATCTGATTTCGCATCATCATTAGCTGTATTCCATTTCTCTTTTTGTTCTTGGTCTCTAACAAACTGAAACAATTCTTTTTGTTGGTCTTTCAAGAAAGAACCTTTTTCCTTTGGTTTTTCCTCTGATTTCCCTTTTTTGAAATTTGTTAATTGAACCAAAGTTCCATGTCTTGTGTCGAATTTAAAAAGATTATCACTTTGTTTGAAAAACACAACACCTTCCTCTTTTCCTATCTGAAGATTGGAAACCGGTACACTATGCTGAAATAACTTTTTACTTTTTTTATCTTTAATAGAATAGGAATACAATTGTCCTTTGTCAACAAAATAATAAATTTCTGTTCCATCTTTGTGAAGCATTCTATGCTTGGAGAACTTCGCTTCTTCTTTAGATGCTTTTTGGGGAGCTTTCATTCCTTTCTTCCAATAATAAGTCGAATTACCCCATTCTTTAGTAGGATTCCAATCAAAATAAATGGTAGATCCATCCAAAGACCATCTTTCGTTTTCAGGGAGATTACCAATAAAATCATTCCCTTTCATAATTTCTTCCAGCTTCAATGATTGTGCTTGGAAAGTAGTGGAACAAAAAATACAAATAAAAAGTAGTAGGATTTTTTTCATCGTTTTTTAAATTAATTCTTTAATAATAAATCGAAAAGATAATTAGCCACTCCATCCTCGTGATTAGTAGCAATTACTTCCATATCAGGCAACTTGTTTTTTAAAGCGGCTGGTGCATTGCCCATGATCAGTCCTTTGCCAGAAGTAACTAGCATCATTTCGTCATTAAAACCATCTCCAAAAGAAATAGTATGACTAAAATCTAAATTTTCTTTTTCTAAAATTTTTGCAATTGCATGGCTTTTGTCAACGTTTTTATCCATGAATTCAAGGCAAATAGGCAAACTAAAAGCATGATTGAATGTTTCAGGATGGTGTTCTAAAATCAAGTTTCGAACTGCAATCAATTTCTCTTCATTTTCATGTGTGAAGAAAATTTTAATGGCTTCAAAATCCTCTAACTCCTCAAAATTAACTAATTGACGATGATACGTGACTTCTTTGGAGAAACTATTTAATTTTTCATTGTGCAGGTTGGTTTGCCAAAACTCTTCCTTAAACAAAACCGTAGTAATATCAGGATCAATATCTAGAGATAAAATAGATTTTACAGCATCCGGATCCATATTCACAGCATATAGTAACTCCTTATCTGGCGAATGAATTCTAGCTCCATTGGAAGTGACTAAATACAATGGAACTCCTAATCTTTCTACGAGTGGGATTGCGTCCAAATGATGACGACCTGTAGCAACAACAATTAAGTAATTTTGCTGATGTAATTCTTGAAAAACTGATCGTGTGTAATCGGAAATTACATGATGTTGATTCAATAAAGTCCCATCCAAGTCACTAATTATAACCTTACAATTTTCTCTAATCATTTTAAAACTGATTCGACTTCATTAATCGTTATTTTCTATTTTTTTATACGCTTCGATTACTTTTTTAACCAATCGGTG
>JAGOAF010000003.1 GCA_017984035.1 Flavobacterium sp. | reverse complement strand
GCTCACCTCTTCCCATCCCGAACAGAGTAGTTAAGCCCGCCTGCGCAGATGGTACTGCAGTTATGTGGGAGAGTATGTCGTCGCCTTTCTTTATGAAACTCCAACTTGTAAAAGTTGGAGTTTTTTTTGTTTTAGATACATCCTCGAATACTTCAAATGAAATACACCACGACTTGTATAGCCCCGATAAAAGCAAGCTACCGCGTAGCGCGGATAGCGGGACAACTAGTATCTTTTATCAGAATGATGTGTTGCAAAAAAATCCCCAATTAAAATTGAGGATTTGGTATTAACCATGAACTGTTTCTTCTTTTCCGTATTTGGTTATTATAGAAGATTCGTAGGCGATCCATTCTTTCCAACGGGTTTCTACATTAATGTTTTCTTGGTATTGTTTGGCAAAGCCTAAAAAGGTAGTATAATGCCCTGCCTCTGAAATCATGAGGTCGCGGTAGAATTTTGCTAAATCAGGGTCTTGAATATTCTCCGAAAGTACTTTAAATCGTTCACAACTTCTAGCTTCAATCATGGCAGCAAAGAGTAATCGTTCTACTAGTGCATCATTTCGGCTCCCGTCTTTTTTAGCAAATTTAACTAAATCATTGACGTAATTGTCTTTTCTTTCTCTACCTAAAACCAATCCTTTCTCTTTTATAAGTTGATGCACCATTTGAAAATGTTCCATTTCTTCTAATGCAATTCGGGTCATTTCGGTAACCAATTCTTCTTTTTCGGAATTGTTGACAATGATGTAAATAGCATTAGTGGCTGCTTTTTGTTCGCACCATGCATGATCGGTTAAGATCTCTTCAATATTGGATTCCACAATATTGACCCATCTGGGATCTGTAGCTAATTTAAGTCCTAACATGAATTGTTGATTTAGAGTGACAAAATTACTCTTTTTATGTTCATTTTTTTTGAAAGACGATTGAATTTCGGTTTTATTACCATTATTTTGTACTTCAATAGTTTATCCACATGATTACAAATAAACGACTCTTAATTTTAGGTTTTGTATGGCCTGAGCCAAATTCATCCGCGGCTGGCGGGAGAATGATGCAATTAATTTCTATGTTCCAAAAACAGGGTTTGGCCATTACTTTTGCAAGTCCTGCCCAGGATAGTGAATATATGGAATCTCTCATTGATTTTGGAGTTGAAAAGGTATCGATTGAGTTGAATAATAGTAGTTTTGATTTTTTTGTGAATGAATTGCAGCCGGATTTAGTTTTGTTTGATCGGTTTATGATGGAAGAGCAATTTGGTTGGCGCGTTGCTGAAAATTGTCCAAAAGCTATACGAATATTAGACACGGAAGATTTACATTGTTTGCGTTTGGCTCGTCAAAATGCTTTTAAAGCGAAACGTAATTTTGATATTTCGGCTATTGCATTAGAAGATGTGGCTAAAAGAGAAATTGCTAGTATTTTACGTTCAGATCTTTCTTTGATGGTTTCTCAATACGAAATTGAAGTTTTACAGTCCCTTTTTAAAATAGATGCATCGCTTTTGTATTATTTGCCCTTATTGGTCGATTCGTTTGAATTTAATTCTTCACCATTTAGACAAAGAGAGAATTTTGTATTTATCGGTAATTTCCTGCATGAACCCAATTGGAATGCGGTTCAGTATTTGAAAGAAACGATTTGGCCATCAATTAGGAAGACTCTTCCTACTGCAGTTTTAGAAATTTATGGTGCGTATCCCTCGCAAAAAGTTTTTCAATTACACAATGTTCAGGAAGGATTTTTGATAAAAGGCAGAGCAGAGAATGCCAAAGAAGTCATTTCGAATGCTCGAGTAGTATTAGCTCCGCTCCGTTTTGGTGCAGGAATTAAAGGTAAACTATTGGAAGCAATGGAATATGGAACTCCATCGGTAACTACCTCTATTGGTGCTGAATCTATGCATGCTGATTTAGATTGGAACGGTAGTATACAAGATGATTCACATCAATTTGCAGATGTAGCTGTTCAGTTATATCAAGATGAGGAATTTTGGAATAAAAGTCAGCAAAATGGATTTGAAATCATCAAGCAACGGTATTTGACAGCATTGTTTGAAAATGCATTTTCTGAGCATTTGTCTAATTTACTTTTGCAACTTGACCATCACCGAAAAAATAATTTCATCGGACAAATGTTATACCATCATACCCTGCAGAGTACCAAATACATGTCACGTTGGATTGAAGAAAAAAATCGAAAATTTAGTTAGTTCATTTTTTCAATAACTTCGGCTACCAGTCGTCCTGATTTCATAGCGGCATTTATTGAGCCGTTCATTAAATGATCACCACATATAAAGAGATTGTCGTTGATTTGTAATTTATTTGCTGTTACTTCATCGCAAATACTATCTTGGTTTGGTAATGCATACTGTATGCGGTAGGTTTTTAACATCTTCCAATCCTCTACTTGATTTCCGTACCATTGCTTTAGTTCGGCTTTCATATTCTCAGCTAAAACAGTATCCTTTACCTCTGGCATTCCATTATAAGAAATGGAAAGGAGTACTTTTCCAGTTGGGGCATATTTACTCGATACATTTGACATCACGGTGAGATTGTTAACCCATTTTTTATTTGTAGCGGCATTTAAAATTACAATTGATTTTGAAGTTGGTTGTTTACTTGCTTCAAAATACACGTTCGTTACTTGGTGGCAATGTTGTTTTTCTTTTGGAATATAGTTCCTGGCCAGGCTGCTTGCTTCTGTTGCAATTATAATTTTATCTGTTTGAAATTCGGATCCATTTTCACAATAAATGGTATTGTTTTCAATAGATAATACTTTAACGTTATACTGTATACAATTTTCAGGAAGCATAGCTGCAAGTTGTTTTGGAATTTCTTCCATTCCGAGTTCTGGAATTGCAGCATCACCAGTTGAAAATTGTTTCATTACAAAGTCAAACATATTGCTTGAAGTAGTTAATTTATTTTCTAAAAAAACACCTGAGAAAAATGGATTGTAAAAACGATCGATCATTTTTTGGCTGAAGCCATACTTTTTTAATTGTGATAAAGTGTCTGTTTCTGATTGATTAAAAATAGCCGAATTTGACATTCGGACTAATTTAGTCTTTAATAGGAAAGTGTTTATTTTATCTTTAAGAGAACCTACAGGTGCAAATAAGGTTGAGAATAATGTACTGGGTCTTCTGAATGGATCTGCTATTTGGAATTGACCATCATCATGCAGTACTATTGCTCCGGGTAAAAATCGTTGTAAATTTAATTTTGAATAATCTAATAGTGCTTTAGTTTCAGGATAATCAGTTAACAAAACCTGAAACCCTCTATCCAATCGAAAGCCATCAATACAATCTGTTTTGATTCGTCCTCCAACTCGATCAGTAGCCTCTAGAATTTGTACTTTATAATTTTTTCGATGCAAATATACGGCAGCTGTTAAGCCTGAAATTCCTGCGCCAATAATGGTAATAGTTGGTTTCATTTTTTTATGTATGAGACTTTAAAATTACGAAATCTGAGATATTTAAATTAAAAATCCCGTTCTGATTTAACAAAACGGGATTAATTACAATTTGTGCTTTATTTTATGCCAGCATAGTTACTGGGTTTTCAATATATTGTTTTAATGTTTGCAAAAACTGTGCTCCAGTCGCACCATCAATGGTACGGTGATCGCAAGCTAATGATAACATCATAGTGTTTCCAACAACAATTTGTCCGTTTTTAACTACTGGTTTCTCAACAATTGCCCCTACAGATAGGATAGCAGAGTTAGGTTGGTTAATGATTGAGTTGAACTCAGTTATACCAAACATACCAAGGTTAGATACTGTAAACGTACTTCCTTCCATTTCGTTAGGAAGTAATTTTTTGTTTTTCGCTCTACCAGCCAAATCTCTTACGCTTGCTCCAATTTGTGATAAACTCATTGCATCTGTAAAACGTAAAACAGGTACAACTAATCCGTCTTCCACAGCTACAGCTACTCCAATATTTACGTGGTGATTGATGATAATAGCATCTTCTCGCCATTGCGAATTGATAATTGGGTGTTTTTTCAATGCTGATGCACAGGCTTTAATTACCATATCATTGAAAGAAACTTTGGTATCAGGAACACTGTTGATTACCGCTCTTGATTTCATGGCTTCATCCATGGTAACTTCAATTGATAAATTGTAGTGGGGTGCTGTAAACAAAGATTCAGCTAAACGTTTCGCAATGATTTTACGCATTTGCGAGTTTTTAATTTCTTCTGTGAAAATTTCACCAGCAGGAACAAATACTTGTGGTGCTGAGGCTTTTGCTGTTTCTTGTGGTTGTGCAGCAGCAGTTGTTGCGCTAGTTGCAGATGGAGTAAAGTTTTCGATATCGCTTTTAACGATACGTCCATTTTCTCCAGAACCTTTTACTTGTGATAATTGAATTCCTTTATCATTAGCAATTTTCTTTGCTAATGGTGAAGCTAAGATACGTTGTCCGTCATTTGCTGCTTCTTGTGTGATTGGAGCTGCTTTTTCAGCAGGTGCAGCTTTAGTTTCTTCTGCAATTGGAGTTGTTGCTCCGCCTGCTTTAAAGTTGTTAGCCACTCCACTAATATCTGTTCCTGCAGGTCCAATGATTGCTAATAAGCTATCTACTGGTGCAGTACTTCCTTCTTGAATTCCAATATATAATAAAGTTCCAGCATTGAATGACTCAAACTCCATAGTAGCTTTGTCTGTTTCGATTTCGGCAAGAATATCTCCTTCTGCAACAGCATCACCTACTTTTTTTAACCAAGTAGCTACTGTTCCTTCAGTCATTGTATCACTTAATCGAGGCATTGTTACTACAATTACTCCTTCTGGTAGATCTGCTGCAGGTTGAGCTGCAGGAGCTTCAGATTTTGGTTCGTTTGCAGTTGTTTCAATAACTGGAGCTGCAGTTGTAGCACCGCTAACTAACAAAGCGGTAATATCTTCTCCTTCATTTCCAATAATGGCTAATAAAGAATCTACTGGTGCTGTTTCTCCAGCTGGAATACCTATATGTAAAAGTGTTCCTTCATTGAAGGACTCAAATTCCATAGTAGCTTTATCTGTTTCAATTTCGGCTAGGATATCTCCTTCGCTTACTTTATCTCCAACTTTTTTAAGCCATGTTGCCACCGTTCCTTCTGTCATTGTATCACTCAAACGAGGCATTGTTACTATTGTAGCCATAACTGATTATAATTTATGAGGTAAAAATGGATAGTTTTCTTGTTCGTATACTACGTCGTATAATTGCTGAATTTCTGGATAAGGAGATTCTTCTGCAAATTTAACACACTCGTCAACCAAATCTTTAACTCTTTGGTCAATGGCATCAATCTCTTTTTCAGTAGCATATTTTTTGTCCTTAATTACATCTAAAACTTGTGTAATAGGGTCAATTTTTTTGTATTCTTCTATCTCCTCTTTTGAACGGTATAGTTGTGCATCAGACATAGAATGACCTCTGTATCGGTATGTTTTCATTTCCAAGAATGTAGGTCCGTCTCCACGACGTGCTCTTTCTATAGCTTCTGTCATTGCTTCTGCTACTTTAACGGGATTCATTCCATCAACAGGACCGCATGGCATTTCATATCCTAATCCTAATTTCCATATATCAGTGTGGTTAGCAGTTCTTTCCACTGAAGTTCCCATGGCATATCCGTTGTTTTCAACGATAAATACAACTGGTAATTTCCACAGCATAGCCATGTTAAACGCTTCGTGTAATGAACCTTGACGCGCTGCTCCATCTCCAAAGTAAGTCATCGTAACACCTCCAGTTTCAAAATATTTATCAGCAAATGCTAATCCGGCACCTACAGGTATTTGACCTCCTACAATACCATGACCGCCATAAAAACGATGTTCTTTAGAGAAAATATGCATGGATCCACCCATACCTTTTGAAGTACCTGTTACTTTTCCTAAAAGTTCAGCCATTACAGCTTTAGGGTCAACACCCATACCAATAGGTTGTACGTGGTTTCTGTATGCAGTAATCATTTTGTCTTTGGTCAAATCCATAGCATGTAAAGCACCTGCTAAAACGGCTTCCTGACCATTGTATAAGTGGAGAAATCCTCTTACTTTTTGTTGAATGTATAATGCTGCAAGTTTGTCTTCAAACTTTCTCCAAAGTAGCATGTCTTCGTACCACTTTAAATAAACTTCTTTTGTAACTTCTTTCATTTGAATAATGTTGTGTTATCAATTATACCTAATAACGCAAAATAGTTTCCTCACACAAATTTGCGAAGTGCAAAAATAAGACATTCCAACTTAGCACTAAAATTAATATGCTATTTTTTGAGTTTTTTTATAAGAACTTTTTATCAAAAAGGAGAGGGAGTAAGTTTTTTAAAGAATCTGATTTGTATATAGATCCAATTTCTCCCATGAAATAGATTTCAATTGGGCTATTTTGTTTTATTTCATATTCCGCTATAGATTGTCTGCACGCACCACATGGCGGAATTGGAGCGCCAGTTGTTGTGTTGTCAGACGCAGCTGAGATTGCCATTTTGGTAATTTTAGCTTCAGGGTATTTTGCTCCTGCGTAAAATACTGCAACTCTTTCGGCACAAAGACCAGAAGGGTAAGCCGCATTTTCCTGATTGGAACCCAAAATTATTTCGCCATTGTCTAATTCTAGTGCCACTCCAACTTTAAAATTAGAATAGGGTGCGTAAGCTGTTTTTCTGGTTGAAATCGCTTCAAGCATTAAACGTTGGATGTCTTTTGGCAATTCTTGAATTGATTCAAAAATACTGAAATGGGTCTCAATTGTTATTGTCTTCATTTTATAACCAGGATCGTTTTTCATGAGATTATTTTGTGCTGTAGTTGTCTCCAAAATTAAATGTTAGAGAAAATCGAAGTGTGTTTTCCAAGGGGTTTCTCACTTTTGAAGTTGAAAACAAATAGGAAACATCAATTTTAGAAGATGTGTATTTAAATCCGGCCCCCATGGAGAAATAGTTGCGAGCCCCTTTGTCAGGACTCTCATGAAAATAGCCAGCACGAACTGCAAACGCATCTTTATAAACATATTCGGTTCCTAATGCGTAGGTAATTTCTTTAATTTCTTCACTAAATCCATTTGGAGCATCACCAAAGGATTGAAATAATCCAGACACCCATCCTGTTTGTATATACTTGCTTTTTGTTTGTTCGTTTTCTGAAGCGGTGATTGTCCCATCTCCGTTTAAATCTGGATCTTGTGGCGTGGGAACCAAAAGTTTATTCAATTCTATATTTGTGCTGATCTTGTTGTCTTCATCAAAAATAAATTCAAATCCGGTTCCGATTTTTAAATTGGCAGGAATGAAATTAGAGCTAAACTCGTCATTATCATAATTTATTTTTGGACCTAAATTTTGAATATTAAATCCAGCTCTCCAAATCCCGTTAAAATTAGTATACACCTTTTCTTCTGATTGGTAAAATCCTGCAACGTCCACTGCAAATGAGTTAGCTGAGGATGCATCTGTGTTTTCTGTTGGGATTTTCAGATTAGACCGAATGTATCTTCCAGCAACAGCCATAGCAAAAGTGTTGCTAAGTTGTAATGAATACGAACCGTCTAATGAAAATTCATTGGGAGAAATTATCCTAGCTTGTTCATATGCATCCGACCGTAGTTCAATATTTCCAAGCCCGAAAAAGCGTAAACTTGTAGCCCACGCACTTCGTTCATTGATTTTATTAAAATAGGATACTTGACCTAATGATATGTCATTAACTAGATCGGTAAGGTAAGGCGTGTAGCTTATTGAAAATCCCTGTTCTGCAGTTGAAAAGGCAAATTTAGCGGGATTCCATTGTTGTGAAAAAGCATCAGCCGAAGTAGCAATTCCAATATCAGCCATTCCGGCTGCTCTAGCGTCGGCCGCTACCATCAAGAAGGGGGTGCTTGTAGTAATTACTCTTTGTTGTGCTTGTCCGGTTGAAAAAGCAAGTAAAAAGATTAAGAAAATGAGATTTTTATTCATTTTAAAATGATGTTAAGTAAACAAAAGTAATTTAATTTTAGATTATTTTCAAGATATAAGATAGTGATTTATCGACCTTAAAAATATTTAAATTAAGTATTATATATAATTGGAGTTTTAATTTAAAAATAGCCCTACACTATAACCTAGTTTTTAATCTTTTATTGTAAATCAATTATAAATAAATGGCTTTAACGCAGGAATCAATAAATATAGTGTATTTTAAGTTGTTTTTGTAAGTAAAAATATAGTTCAAAGTTTAATTTTAATAATAAATATTATAAATTTGCGTTTTGTTGTCTCAAGTTTGACCATAATAGCTACTTTTGATCAAAAAGTAACATTAAATAGATCGTTATATACAAACAACCAGACGACAAATTTATTTTATAAAAATATGAAAGTGAATAACAGAAAATTTTTACAATTACTATTGTCTTTAGTAATAATGTTAGGTGTTTCAAGTTGTAATAAAAAGTCATCAAGCTCAGGAAAAGGTGGCTCAAGAGCTACTGGGTGGAATGTAAAAAATAAAAAAGGCGGTTTTAAAAAAGCGGGTGATCAGGATGCTGGTCCTGGATTGGTTTTTATTGAAGGTGGAACTTTCACCATGGGTAAAGTTCAGGATGATGTTATGCATGATTGGAATAATTCCCCAAATCAGCAACACGTTCAATCTTTTTATATGGACGAAACGGAGGTTACAAATTTAATGTATTTGGAATATTTGCAATGGTTGAAAGATGTATTTCCACCCAGTGAAGAAAATTATAGAAATATTTATGAAGGAGCTTTACCTGATACATTGGTTTGGAGAAATCGATTAGGTTACAGTGAGAATATGACGAATAATTATTTAAGACACCCTGCCTATTCTAATTATCCTGTTGTGGGAGTAAACTGGATTCAAGCTAATGAGTTTAGTAAATGGAGAACAGATCGTGTCAATGAAGCATTATTAGAGAAAAATGGTTATTTAAAAAAGGATGCAAAAACATTAGACGTAACTGCAGAAAATTCTTTTAATACAGAGACCTATTTAAATTCCCCAACTTCTTCTTTCGGCGGTGATGAAAAAATTGTTTTAAAAGGGAGAAAAGGTGCTGCTGCAAAAGGAACTAAAACCGGTAAAGACGGAAAAGTGATTGCTCAAAAAAATATATATGTACAAAGATCATCAGGTTTGTTATTACCAGAATATAGATTGCCAACAGAATCAGAATGGGAATATGCAGCAGCTGCAGATGTAGGACAAAGAGAATATAACGTTTATAAAGGGCAAAAAAAATACCCATGGTCTGGTCAATATACACGTTCTGGGAAACGTCAAACAAAAGGCGATCAGTTGGCTAATTTCAAACAAGGAAACGGCGATTATGGTGGAATAGCTGGTTGGTCAGATGATGGTGCTGATATTACTAATGAAGTAAAAAAATATCCAGCTAATGATTTTGGTTTGTATGATATGGCAGGGAATGTTGCCGAATGGGTTGCGGATGTTTACCGACCTATTGTAGATAACGAGTTTAATGATTTTAATTATTTTAGAGGTAATTTATATACTAAAAATAAAATAGGCAAAGAAGGCAAGGCTGAGATTGTTACCAAAGAAACTATGAAGTTTGATACGCTAAGTAATGGAAAAGTAATTGCTCGAACTTTGCCAGGTCAATTAGTTCAAGTTCCAGTAGATGAAAATGAAACCTACTTGAGACAAAATTTTGACAGAAGTAATAACTTGAATTATAGAGATGGAGATCAACAGTCAAGTAAAGAATTTAAGTTTGGTTCATCAGAGTCAACAAAAGATGCAAAAAACATGTACAATTCTCCTAAACATAATGTCACAGTTGATAGTTTAGGAAAAATGGTAAGAAAATTTGATAAATCTAACAAGAGAACTACATTGATTGATGATAAAGTTAGAGTCTACAAAGGTGGTTCTTGGAGAGATAGAGCGTATTGGTTGGATCCAGCCCAAAGAAGATATTTCCCTCAAGATATGGCAACCGATTATATCGGATTTAGATGTGCAATGTCAAGAGTTGGTTCAAAATCACAAAATAAGAAAAGACCTAGAAATTAGTTTTTAAAGTATTCCGACAAAAAGCCCTTTTAAGGGCTTTTTGTTTATAAATTTTTATTTAAAATGGATATAGCAATAATTCATGATTTATTTTTAAAATGTACATCGGTTTCAATTGATACTCGAAAAATTCAGCAACATTCCTTTTTTGTAGCTATAAAAGGGGAAAATTTTGATGCTAATACTTTTGCTAAAGAAGCATTAGAAAAAGGCGCTTCTTATGTTGTAATTGACAATTCGGATTATTTTATTGACCATAGAACTATATTGGTAAGCGATAGTCTTTCAACACTTCAAGAATTAGCAAAGTTTCATAGAAATTATTTGAAACTGCCAATTATTGCGCTTACAGGGAGTAATGGGAAAACTACTACTAAAGAATTGATTCATGTGGTACTTTCGTCTAAATATAAAACTAAAGCAACCGTTGGGAATTTAAATAACCATATTGGAGTTCCGTTAACCTTACTGTCTTTTACTTCTGAAACAGAAATAGGTATAGTAGAAATGGGCGCCAATCATAAAAAAGAAATTGAGTTTTTGTGTGCATTGGCACAACCTGATTTTGGGTATATTACTAATTTTGGTAAAGCGCATTTAGAGGGGTTTGGAGGTGTAGCTGGAGTGATTGAAGGTAAAAGTGAAATGTATCATTTTTTATCTGAAAATAATAAACGGGCATTTGTGAATTTAGAAGACCCAATTCAAGTTGAAAAAACGAAGTCCTTTAATCAGTATACTTTTGGAATTAATAAACAAGAAGCTAATGTTTCAATTACAAAAGTAACTGCAAATCCTTTTGTGACCATTGAATTTCAAGATGTAATAATCACCTCGCACTTAATTGGGCTCTACAACGCAAACAACCTTAATGCAGCAATTGCTATAGGGAAATATTTTGAAATCCCTAATATTGCAATTAAATCAGCTTTAGAAGGTTACGTTCCGGAAAATAATAGATCACAAATGATCTCTAAAGGGACTAATCAAATTATTTTAGACGCTTACAATGCTAATCCTAGCAGTATGGCAGTAGCAATTGAAAATTTCAAACAATTAGACAAACCAAACAAGATCGTAGTATTAGGTGATATGTTTGAATTGGGAGAAGAAAGTTTTCAAGAACACAAACAAATTGTAGATTCTTTATTGCATCAAGAAGATATTGTTTGCCATTTTGTTGGCGCTGATTTTTATACCCAAAGATTGAATAAAGTAAATTTTCATTTTCATTTTGCCTTCGAGGATTTAGCTTTGTATTTAAAAACCCAACCGATTGTAGCTAGTACCCTTTTGATTAAAGGGTCTAGAGGTATGGCTTTAGAAAGAGTTTTGGATGTTTTGTGACCTTAAAAAAGAAGTAGTAAAAAGCGCTAATACACGAGTTTATTAGCGCTTTTTGTTTTTATAAACTTATCCAATCTATATTATTTGCCATGGATATATTTATTATTGATTTTTTTAATCTATTTTTAGATGTTGTAAAATAATAATTTGGATTCAGTTGCCATTTAAAACAATAGTTATGAAAGTAGGATGTATTTTAGGTTTTTTATTATTTATAACTCAAGCTCATAGTCAAAACGACCGAATAGATAATAAATATCAAAAATTGGTATGGGCAGATGAATTTAATGTTGATGGTGCCCCAGATGCTTCAAAATGGGCATATGATTTAGGGACAGGTGATTGGGGCTGGGGTAATAATGAAGCTCAATACTATACCAATCGGGCCGAAAATGTCAAAGTATTAAATGGTAAGTTAATCATTACACCAATTAAAGAATCCTACCTAAGTAGTAATTATACCTCGGCACGACTTAAAACACAAGGCAAATTCTCCTTCCAATATGGTAAAGTAGAAATAAAAGCAAAGCTGCCTTTTGGCAAAGGAACTTGGCCTGCTCTATGGATGCTAGGCGATACTATAACAACAGTAGGTTGGCCTGCATGTGGTGAAATTGATATTATGGAACATGTGGGTAATACACAAAACAAAATATATGGAACGTTACATTATCCCAATTTTTCAGGGGGTAATGCAGTTTCTAAAACGGCTGCTATTTCAAATGCTTCTTCAGAATTTCATATTTATGCTTTAGACTGGAGTGCAGATACTATTAATTTTTATGTTGATGATACATTGTTTCATTCCTTTAGTAATACTTCGGCATTGCCTTTTAATCAGAATTTTTTCTTCATTATTAATTGTGCTATGGGAGGTAATTTTGGGGGCGTAATTGATCCGGATTTTATCTCATCAACTTTTGAAGTAGATTACATCCGTGTTTATAATTAAAGTTTATAATGACGTTTTTCACTATTTTGGAAAAAAAGACAATGGTAAAATTTAGTACAATTCTAGTAATCCTTATGCTTGTTACTTTGCCCTTCGGTAGTTATGGGCAAACTTTAAAGCTAATGACATATAATATTCGACTAGATGTTGCCTCCGATGGCGTTAATGCTTGGCCATTTCGTAAAGATTTTTTTGCTTCACAAATTCAATTTTACGAACCTGATATCATGGGAGTACAAGAAGTTATGCCAAATCAAGTTCTTGATTTAGAACAATTGCTGCCTAAATATAACCAGGTTGGTATTGGAAGGGAAGGACAAGGTAAAGGAGAATCATCTAATATTTTTTATGATAAAGAAAAATTTAAAGTAATCAATACCGATACTTTTTGGCTTTCGGAAACACCCGACATTATTTCCAGAGGTTGGGATGCGGCCTGTCATAGGGTATGTACTTTTGCACTTTTTCAAGTTATTGAAACCAATCAATTATTTTGGGTGTTTAATACCCATTTAGATCATGTTGGCGAACTTGCACGCAACAAAGGATTGAAATTAATTTTGTCAAAAATTGATCAATTCAATACCAAAAATTATCCGGTTTTCTTTATGGGTGACTTTAATTTAGAACCCGATGATGAATCGATTTTAGCGCTTCACCAGATTATGAAGGATGCAAGTGAAGTGAGTTTACAAAAGCCATTTGGACCCAATGGCACCTTTAACAATTTTGAATTTAACAAACCGGTTGACAAAAGAATAGATTACATTTTTGTGTCTAAAAATACGCCATTGGAAGTGAAGAAATATGCAGTCTTAACGGATTCAAAAGATTTGAAATACCCGTCAGACCACTTTCCGGTTTACGCTGAAGTTTTTTTAGGACCTCTTTAAGAATAGAAAAATATGAAAAACGTTTTAGTATTATTCCTATCGTTAGTTCTGTCTTGTTGTTCTTCATTCAAGTCAAATACCAAATCATCTAAAGCCTCAAATAATGTTGATTATTGGTTAACTAATAACAATAAGAAAGTGTACCTGCATAAACAAACGTTGGGGCTGCAATTTGAATCGGATGTTAGGACTAACCCAGCCATTGAAGTTGATGCAACTCAAACCTATCAAACTATTGATGGTTTTGGTTTTACATTAACAGGGGGAAGTGTTCAAAGTATCAATAAACTAGATTCTCAAAAGCGCAATGACTTGCTTCAAGAGTTATTTGGTAAAACAGAGAATTCCATTTCGATCAGTTACCTCCGAATCAGTATTGGGGCCTCCGATTTGAATGCAATCCCTTTTACATATAATGACCTTTCTGCTGGGCAAACGGATGTTAACTTGTCTCAATTTAGTTTAGCAAACGATGCAACGGATGTTATTCCAATGCTAAAAGAAATTTTGGCAATCAATTCCAAAATTAAAATTATAGCGACTCCTTGGTCTGCACCAACTTGGATGAAAGACAACAACTCCTTTATTGGCGGAAGTCTAAAGCCAGAATATTATGAGGTTTATGCTAATTATTTTGTCAAATACATTCAAAAAATGAATGAGGAA
This sequence comes from Flavobacterium sp., assembly GCA_017984035.1. Next base: position 46,037 of record JAGOAF010000003.1, on the reverse strand, counting down.
GGGATTTCAATCACCGCAATTACTCCTCAGAACGAACCGTTGCATCCGGGGAATGACCCAAGTATGTTTATGTCGGCACAACAACAAGCAATTTTTATTAAAAATCATTTGGGACCGGCTATTGCAAAAGCACAACTAAATACTAAAATAATTATTTATGATCATAATTGTGACCGTCCTGATTATCCGTTGGCCATATTAAATGATACAGAAGCTAATACTTATGTTGATGGTTCTGCTTTCCATTTGTATGCTGGTGATATCAGTGCGATGTCGATAGTTCATGATGCTTTTCCAAACAAAAATCTCTACTTTACCGAACAATATACTGGGACATCAGGCACTTTTGATGGAGATCTAAAGTGGCATATGAAAAATGTTATAATTGGATCTATGCGCAATTGGAGTAAAGTAGCTTTGGAATGGAATCTAGCTAATGATGCTCATTTTGGTCCACATACCCCAGGGGGGTGTACTACGTGTAAAGGGGGTTTAACTATAAACAAATCGGACAGTATTGAAAGAAATGTTGGGTATTATATTATTGCACATGCTTCAAAGTTTGTTCCTCCAGGTTCCGTTCGTATTGCCTCTACCCAAAATGGAAATTTAAATTCGGTTGCATTTAAAACTCCTGATGGTAAAAAAGTACTAATTTTAGAGAATGATGGAGAAACTAATGAAGTTAGTACTATTAGGTTCAATCAGCAATCATTTTCAGTACAATTAGAAGGCGGTTCTGTTGCCACATTTATTTGGGATTAAACGGATTTTCTAAAGTGGAATCATTATTATTGCAATAAAAATAAAACAAACAAAATCGAAAATTAAATTCACATTCATGAAAAAAGTAAGTTTTCTTGGGTTGTTATTCGTTTCCTTGTTAGGATTCTCGCAACAAAAAACAATTGATGAAAGAGTAGCGTCATTGCTTAAGCAAATGACTTTGGAAGAAAAAATTGGTCAGTTGAATCAATATACTGGTAACAATCAGGCAACCGGCCCGATCACCATCAATCCTAATAAAGAAGCCGAAATTAAAAGTGGTTTGATTGGATCAATGCTAAACGTTATTGGTACTAAATATACTAGACAATACCAAGAATTGGCCATGCAATCCCGATTAAAAATTCCGTTGTTGTTTGGTCAAGATGTCATTCATGGCTATAAAACTACGTTTCCAATTCCGTTAGCTGAGGCAGCGAGTTGGGATATGGAAGCCATTGCATTAGGTGCAAGAATTGCAGCTGTTGAAGCCTCAGCAAGTGGGATTCATTGGACTTTTGCTCCTATGGTAGATATTGCTCGTGATCCTCGTTGGGGGCGTGTGATGGAAGGGGCTGGAGAGGATACCTATTTGGGGTCTAAAATTGCGATTGCAAGAGTACAAGGATTTCAAGGAAATTTAGGCGATGTGAATTCGGTGATGGCTTGTGTGAAACATTTTGTTGGTTATGGAGCGGCTGTTGGTGGACGAGATTATAATTCGGTAGACATGAGTGATCGAATGTTATGGGAAACCTATTTACCTCCGTTCAAAGCCGCTTTGGATGCTGGTGCTGCAACGTTTATGAATTCGTTTAACGATTTGAATGGGGTGCCAGCCACTGGAAATAAATTTTTGCAACGTGACATTCTAAAAGGCAAATGGAATTTTCAGGGATTTGTAGTTTCTGATTGGGGTTCGATTGGCGAAATGGTGAACCATGGGAATGTAAAAGACAACAAAGAAGCCGCTCAATTAGCCATAACGGCAGGAAGCGATATGGATATGGAAAGTAATGCCTACCGTTATAATTTGGCGCAATTAGTGCAAGAAGGCAAAGTAGATATAGCTTTGATTGATGATGCAGTGAAGCGTATTTTAAGAAAGAAAATGGAATTAGGATTGTTTGAAGATCCTTATAAATATTCCAATCCAAAGCGTGAAGCCAAAGAATTAAATAATCCGTTGCATCGAAAAATTGCACGCGATATGGCGGCTAAAAGTGTTGTTTTGTTGAAAAATGAAAAACAATTATTGCCTTTATCAAAAGAGTTGAAGAAGATTGCCTTTATTGGTCCTTTGGTAAAAGAACATAAAGAGAATATGGGTTTTTGGGCAGTTGAGTTACCGGACTTAGATTACAACAAACATGTAGTTTCACAATGGGAAGGGTTACAAAATAAAGTAGGCAAAAATACCCAATTGTTGTATGCTAAAGGTTGTGAAATAGAAGGCAATAATAAAGACGGATTTGCTGAAGCAATTGCGGTTGCCAATCAAGCAGATGTGGTTATTGTGAGTATTGGCGAGCGAGGCAATATGAGTGGAGAAGCTAAAAGCCGAAGCAATATCCACATTCCAGGCGTACAAGAAGAGTTGGTTCAAGCACTTCAAGCGACAGGGAAACCAGTGGTGGTTTTAATTAATGCTGGGCGACCACTTGTTTTTAATCAAACAGCTGATACAGCTCCTGCTATTTTATATACTTGGTGGTTAGGTACTGAAGCAGGTAATGCAATTGCGGATGTGTTGTTTGGAGATTATAATCCGTCGGGGAAATTGCCAATGACATTTCCGAGAGAAGAAGGTCAATTGCCAATATACTACAACCATTTTAATACTGGAAGACCTGCGCCAAATGAGACGGCTTTTAACTATGTTTCGGCCTACACTGATTTGAAAAACAGCCCAAAATTTGCATTTGGACACGGTTTGAGTTATACCACTTTTACGTATTCCGATTTAAAATTGTCTAAAAATAAAATAACGGACGCCGATTCAATTGAAGTTAGTTTTCAATTAACAAACTCGGGAAAATTTGCTGGAAATGAAGTGGTGCAATTGTATTTAAGAGACAAAGTGGGTTCAGTTGTTCGTCCAATTATTGAATTAAAAGATTTTAAAAAAATCTATTTGAATGCAGGCGAAACAAAAACAGTTCAGTTTACTATTGACAAAGAAAAATTAGCATTCTACAATGAGCAATTAGAATGGAATTCAGAACCTGGTGATTTTGATTTGATGATTGGAACTTCTTCATCTGATATTCGATTGAAATCCAGTTTCGAATTGGTGAAATAAAACTCGGGTTTTAATTGAAATAATCAAGTAGATTATAGTGTAAGTAAGGGATACTAATTTGTTTAGTATCCCTTACTTTTTGGCTGCATTTATATTTTGTCCGCTTTGGTTTATATAGTATATTCGTTGCAACTATAAATTACAAATACTAAAATTGTCTTCATGTTAAAAGAGGTTATTGCTAACAAAGAAAATTACCAGCCGGGTTTATCAACGGATTGTGTTATTTTTGGTTTTCATGACAATCAATTGAAAGTTTTGTTGATCAAAACCAAATACAGCGAGCATTGGGCTTTACCTGGCGGTTTTGTTCGTGTAGATGAAAGTATAGACGAAGGTGCCGTGCATGTTTTGCAAAGGAGAACCGGTTTGAAGGGAATTTTTCTAAGACAGTTTGCCACTTTTGGGAAAGTCAATCGTAATCCACCAGAGTTCAGTGAGAAAACCTTACAATTTTTTGGAATAGCTAAAGAAGCAGCGCAATGGTACCTTGGACGTTTTGTTACGATAGGCTATTTTGCATTGGTTGATTTTTTACAAGCAGTGCCACAACCGGAAGGGAATAACGAAATAGTGGAATGGATCGATTGTCATTCCATACCTACTTTGATTTTAGACCACAAAGAAATTTTTGATAAAGCATTAGAAACACTTCGAATGGAATTGAATCAGGCACCAGTAGGGTATAATTTATTGCCTGAAAAATTTACGATTCCAGAATTACAAAAATTATACGAAACTATTTTAGGGAGGCAATTAGACCGACGTAATTTTCTACGTAAAATAACTTCGATAGGTATTTTAACCAAATTAGACGAAAAGAAAAGTAACGTAGCTCATAAAGCGCCTAACTTATATTCTTTTGACAAAGCTCGATATGAGGAAGTTTTAAAAAATGGCTTACACCAAGGTTGGTAAAATTCAATGTAAAAAAATAAAAAGGGTTGTCTAATTAGACAACCCTTTTTATTTTATAATGTTTTCACTTCGCCATTATCTGTGTATTGAATCGAGAATTCATGAGTGGTTAAATTGGCTTTCAATTGGGCCATTTCTTCTCCATTTCTCCAAATTAAATGCAATTCGTTTTCAGCAGCTTCTCCAAATTCTAAAGTTCCTGAGAAGGCTTTAGACGTATTGCGCAGACGAAGTAAATCCAGTTGTTTTAGGACAACTTCTTTTTTCAATCCTTCCTGAATAGCTTCAGTACTTAAGGTAGTTCGGTTGATTTCTTTGTGACCATCTTTACCTGCTTTTTCTACACCAATATAATCGTTAGCACCTGCAAAAATATCCAAATACCAAATTTGAGGAATTCCTGGCATAAAGAGTTGGATCGCTCTAGCTAAAGCTAATTTTTGTTCGCTTTCTCCAAGCGCACTGAAGTAAGTGGCATTCACTTGGTAATACGATATTTTTTTACCGTCGGCACCGTATAGGTTCTTCACCAACCCACCACGTTCAATGATGAGGTTCATCAGGTCTTCGATTTCGTGATCCTCCAACAAACCTTTTTGGTATACACCATTTACTTCTTTTCCTTTCAAATCCAAAACAGGAATTCCATCGTGGCAACCTAGCATATTGACCGTTTTCAAGCCTTTGGTAATAATATCCTTTGCCCAAGTTAAAAGCGCTTTATTGCTTCCTTTTTCAATAGCGTGAATACACAAACCAGGTAAGAAGAAATCATAAATCGCATAACCTTCTTTGGCTACTTCTTCGTGCAGGTGTAAGCCGTATTCAGCATGAATCTCCGGTAATAATTCCAAATTGTTTCTTTGGGCAATTTCATTAATTCGAGCCAAATAATCCCAGGTTCCCGGTTTGTTGAAAAAATTGGTTTCGCCAATGGCTTTGTGCAAATACGCAAAGGCATCCAAGCGCAATATTTGTCCGCCGTAACTTGCCACTTTAGCCAAAACGTCTTCATAAAATTCCCAAACTAAAGGAGAATTAGCATTCACGTCCATCTGGCCTAAATAGTCTCGTTTGCTGTTTACAATTTGTTGCACTTTGGCTTGTAATTGTTCATCGCAACCTAAATCTAACAATTGAATATCTTGATTGTCTTCAATTGCATGGTTTATTGTTTCGCAAATTACATTGGCTTGTTCAGTTGTTAATTCTGTTAGCGATTGTAGATCGGAAACTGTTATTTTTTGAAGGGTTACTTTTTGGTAAAAAGTGTTCCAATACGGACGCTCTTGTCCGTCAGGGAATACAATATTTAAAATGGGCAAACCTGATTTTCGCATGAATAGTTTGTCCAAATATTCTTTATTAGGAACAATGACTCCATCTTCTCCAAGTGTTCCATTGCCTTTCCAGAATTCGTTCCAGTCAATAAAGAAGTCTTTGTATTTTGATTGATCTCCATGGGCAATCAAATCTTTGAATTGGGGAGAGGCTACTGATAAGTGGTTTAATACAATGTCAAATTTCAATTGGATATTCAAAGCTTTCAGGGCTTCAATGTCTTGTTTTGATACTAATTCTTTATTGATATCATAGTCGACAATTGAAAAACCACGGTCTAAGTCACTGTTAAAAAAGGTAGGTAATACATAAAAAAGAGAGAAAGTATCCTTGAATTCGGGAAGTTGCAGCATGCTGACAATATCCTTTAAATTTTTTCCAATACTATCTGGATAAGCGTTCAACATGACCCCGTTAGAAATGCTTTTTGTAGTTGTAATTGATGACATTGTATAGTTGTAGTTTGCAGTCGTTATGTTAATTGAATTAAGTAACACGGCATTTGTACGCTCGTGTCTATTTAATTTTCGCCAAAGTTACTAATAAAAATGACTAACAAAAAGTAGGCAATTCAATTTCAACATAAAGAGTAAGTTGAAACATAAAAAAAACTCCTTAATTTCTTAAGGAGTTTCTATCGGTGGGCGATGAGGGGTTCGAACCCCCGACCCCCTCGGTGTAAACGAGGTGCTCTGAACCAGCTGAGCTAATCGCCCGATTGCAATTCGTAAATTTTCATTCCCTTATTGCGAGTGCAAATATACAGCTGTTTTTTGTATTTGCAAGAAAAAATGGAAAAAAATTATAAAATTTCTGCAACTACAAAAGTGCTTCCACCTATATAAATGAAATCAGTAGGTTGTGCATTTTGCTTCGCTTTTTCGTAAGCGTCTGAAACAGAATTGTATATTTTTCCGTTAAGACCAAATTGAGCTGCTTTTTGAGATAATATAACCGCGTCTAGTCCGCGTGGAATATTGGGTTTACAAAAATAATAGATTGCATTTTTTGGAAACAAAGGCAAAACTTCATCCAAATCTTTATCATTTACTACTCCTAATACAAAATGGAGTTGGTCAAATGATTCTTTTTGAATTTGGTTCAGGACAATGGATAGACCATGCGTATTGTGTGCGGTATCGCAAATTATTTTAGGAGACGTTCCTAGTTGTTGCCAGCGCCCTTGTAAGCCCGTGTTTTTTACCACCTCCGATAATCCTTTTTTCCAATGCGATTCGGTTGTTTTGAAAGCGGTATGTTGATTTAAAACGGTAAGGGTTTGCATTACCGTTTTTTTATTGTGAATTTGATAATCGCCAATCAAGTCAGATGGAAATGTAGTTGCAATTACATCAGAAGCAAAGAATAGTGGGCTCTGATTGGCTTTGGCTGTAGCCAAAAAAACAGGCTGAGTTTCAGGAGTATATTCGCCAATAACAACTGGGATATTTGATTTGATTATTCCTGCTTTTTCAGTTGCAATTGCGCCTAACGTGTTTCCTAGGAATTGTGTGTGGTCCAATCCGATATTGGTAATCACAGATACTAAAGGTGTGATAATGTTCGTGGCGTCTAGTCGTCCGCCCATACCTACTTCAATGATGGCAATGTCTATTTTTTCTTTGGCAAAATATTCAAAAGCCAAACCCACACTCATCTCAAAGAAACTCATATCGTTGGCTTCAAAAAAGGTTTTGTGTTGGTTGATAAACTTGCAAACGAATTCTTCTGAAATCATCAAGCCGTTGATTTTGATACGTTCTCTAAAGTCTTTTAGATGGGGTGAAGTATACAATCCAACTGTGTAACCTGCTTCTTGAAGGACAGAAGCCAGCATGTGTGAACTAGAACCTTTACCGTTAGTTCCTGCAACATGAATGCATTGCAATTGGCTTTCAGGATGTCCTAAATAGTCCATGAGTATATGAACGTTAGTCAAGTCTTTTTTGTATGCCGAAGCGCCCTGGAGTTGGTACATCGGGAGTTGATTAAAGAGCCAGTCTAGGGTTTCTGAATAGTTCATTTTGTTAGCAAAAAAGTAATTGTTTAAAATATTTTTCGATTTTTTTAGTTTACTATTGCATCGAAAAGTATCTTTATTGCAAATTTCAAACAAATTTTAGAATTAAAGCTTATAAAACAAGAATAATATATGTTTAGTTTATTACAATTACAGTCTGACACCCTTGCTAATGCTACCTCTCAAGTGGTAGTTGAAAAAATCGCTACCAACACTGAAATCTCGGTTTTAGAATTTATATTTAAAGGTGGTTTCTTTTTAATTCCTATTGCGATTTTATTGTTTTATACCATCTATGTAATTATTGAACGTTACTTATATATCAATAAGGCTTCGGCTATTGATAGTCGTTTGATGATAGATGTGCGTGATCAATTGCATTTAGGTAATTTGGATTTGGCGAGAAGTATTGTTGAAAGAAGTAATTCGGCATCTGGAAACATTTTAAAAGAAGGTATTTTAGTTATAGGAAGGCCTATTTCTGAAATTGAATCGAATATGGACCGTGCTGCCGATATCGAAATTGCTCAAATGGAAAGTAAATTGGGACATTTAGGATTGATTGCCGGTATTGCTCCAACCTTAGGATTTATTGGAACGATATCGGGTGTTATTAAGATTTTTTACAGCATTTCAGTAACCGAGAATATTAGTATTGGAAATATTTCTGGAGGTTTGTACGAAAAGATGATTAGTAGTGGTTCCGGATTGGTTGTTGGTATTATTGCTTACAGTGCGTACCACTTATTGAATGGTAAAATTGATAATTTTGCCCTGAAGATTCAAAAACAAATTTTAGAATTTGTCAATATTATTCAAAAAGCATAAGTATGTCTATTAAACGTAAAAGAAGATTTCATGCTGAAGTGGCGACCTCGTCACTGAGTGATATTATGTTTTTTTTATTGTTGTTTTTTCTAATCATTTCTACATTAGCTAATCCAAATGTGATTAAAATGACCTTGCCAAAAGCGCAAGCGAATGAAAAAACAAACAAACAATTCATTAGTTTATCAGTAACAGAAGATAAAAAATTCTATATCGATAAAGAGCCTGTCACTTTTGAAGCTTTAGAAAGTACCTTAATGTCAAAAATGAATGGCACCAAAGATCAAACAGTTGTAGTGCGAATTCCATTTAATTTACAAGTACAAGATTTAGTAGATGTATTACAAATAGGGGTTAGAAATAACTTAAAATTTGTAATTGCGACGAGTCCTAAATAGTAAATATACAAATACAAAAAATCCCCTTATTCAATTGAATCAAGGGGATTTTTGTGTATTTAAAAAATAGGTTTAATTTAAGTTGAAATTGTAAACAATTTTTCCCACTTGTTTTTCGGGAGCATCACTGCTGGCATCCCATTTGGTATTCATTGCGGCTGATTTAGCTTGCTCCAATAAACATTTAGCAGTGTTCGTAGTGCCCTTAATTCCTGCAATTGCGCTCACTGTTTTTCCGTTTCGATCTACCGAAACTTCTACCACCACTTTTCCTTCTTCATTACAGGTGTATTTTGGTGCAGGTTTAGAAATTGCTCTTCGATTGCCCAGAGAATAGCCTCCGCCAATTCCGTTTCCGGAACCACCACCAGAACCCGCTCCATAGCCACTGCCGTTTCCTATACCGTTACCTGTGCCATTACCTCCGCCAGTCCCACCACCGGAACCACCGTTGCCGTAATAACTAGTAGCGCTTAAACTACCGTTTGATTTTCCTTTATTTCCCGCCGTTTTATCATCGCCATCACCTCCTTTATTCGACCCTTTTAAAAGACTAGATAAAGCATCGTTAGTGGAGTTAGCCACTTTAGGCTTGACTACTTCTGGTTTGATTTCGTCTTTAACTACAGCTGTTTTTTGTTCCGTTTTTTCTTTTTTAGGAATCACAACACTTTCGTCGGTGCTGTTTTCTTGTACAATTACTGCCTCATCCGGACTAGCCGATGTTGGGGTTTCCTTAACTTGGTTTTGGACTTCGAGCACTTCGCTTTCATAATTGCTACCAGACCCTAAATCACTATCGCCAAAATTAACAGATACACCGCCACCACCGCCACCAGTTAGTTCAGCCAAATTGGAAGGTGGCCAAAAACGGATGAAAAATAAAATCAGTAACATTGCGGTATAGATAATAAGCGAAAATGCTAAAGACTTTTTTTGGTCTGATGAAGGAATAAAACCCATGTGTTTATTTAATTGTATAAGTCATTTTAAAAACGTCGAAATGTACTAAAAATTGTCAAGAGAGAAAAGAAATACTTGTAATTTCAATTGATATATTTTGAATTATAAATTGCAAAATTTGGAATTTTAAAAGTATCTTTGATTGTGTTTTTATAACAAATCAACCTATTTATTTTATATTATTATGGATTTTAGTTTAACCGAAGAACATAAAATGATTCAGCAAGCTGCTCGTGATTTTGCTCAAAATGAATTGTTACCCGGAGTCATTGAAAGAGATGAAAACCAAACGTTCCCTGCTGAACAAGTAAAAAAAATGGGGCAATTGGGATTTATGGGAATGATGGTTGATCCAGAATATGGAGGTAGCGGTTTAGATACCATTTCCTATGTATTGGCTATGGAAGAAATTTCAAAGGTTGATGCTTCTGCTTCGGTAGTAATGTCTGTGAATAATTCGCTAGTTTGTTGGGGATTACAAACTTTTGGCACTGAAGAACAAAAACAAGAATGGCTGCCTAAATTGGCTTCAGGCGAAATCCATGGGGCTTTTTGTTTGAGCGAACCGGAAGCAGGTAGTGATGCAACTTCACAAAAGACAACCGCTATCGATATGGGAGATCATTATTTGGTTAACGGAACTAAAAATTGGATTACTAACGGAGGGACCGCTTCATTTTATATTGTTATTGCACAAACCGATATTGATAAAAAGAGTAAAGGAATCAACGCTTTGATCATGACCAAAGATATGCCTGGTTTTGCCATTGGTCCAAAGGAACAAAAAATGGGAATCAGAGGTTCAGATACGCATTCATTACTATTCACTGACGTAAAAGTACCCAAAGCTAATCGCATTGGTGAAGATGGATTTGGATTTAAATTTGCCATGAAGACGCTAGCTGGAGGCCGAATTGGAATTGCTGCACAAGCTTTAGGTATTGCATCTGGAGCATATGAATTGGCTTTGAAATATTCGAAAGAACGAAAAGCCTTTGGAACCGAAATTTGCAATCACCAAGCCATCGCTTTTAAATTAGCAGACATGGCGGTTAGTATTGAAGCGGCTCGTCATATGTGTATGAAGGCTGCTTGGGACAAAGACCATCATCACAATTATGATATTAGTGGTGCAATGGCTAAATTATATGCATCGCAAGTCGCTATGGATACAGCTGTTGAAGCAGTTCAAATCCACGGTGGAAATGGGTATGTAAAAGAATACCATGTAGAACGAATGATGCGCGATGCTAAAATCACACAGATTTACGAAGGGACTTCTGAAATTCAGAAGATTGTAATCTCAAGGGCAGTTTTAGCGGATTGATTTTTTGTTTTGGGTAATATCTTCACTCTTTTGTTTATTTTTGCAGCATGAAAAATATAATTGTTACAGGAACGAGTAGGGGTATAGGTTTGGAATTAGCATTGCAATTGGCTGCCCAAGGTCACCGTGTATTAGCCATTTCTAGAACTGTTCCTCAAGCGCTATTAGGTAATGAAAATATCAGTTGCTTGTCCGTAGATTTAGCGATAGAAGCTGATTTAAAAAAAGTAACAGATTATCTTGCAGCCACCTGGAAACAAGTAGATGCTATTATTCATAATGCAGGGAGCTTGTTGTTGAAACCTTTTTCTGAAACGGTACAAGCCGATTTCGAAGCTATTTATAAAGTCAATGTTTTTGGAGTGGCTAATTTGACTCGAATCGCTTTACCCTATTTACAAAAAGGAAGCCATGTCGTAACGATTAGTTCGATGGGCGGGATTCAAGGCAGTCTCAAATTTCCTGGTTTAGCGGCTTATAGTTCGAGCAAAGGAGCAGTAATTACACTTTCAGAATTGTTAGCCGAAGAATACAAAGAACAAGGAATTGCTTTTAATGTATTGGCACTTGGAGCAGTTCAAACAGAAATGCTTGCCGAAGCTTTTCCGGGATATCAAGCGCCAATTTCTGCTGCTGATATGGCAAAATACATTGTTGATTTCACACTTACAGGGAATCAATTTTACAACGGAAAAGTATTAGAAGTATCTTCGACTAATCCTTAATTTTTTTTAGATTTGAGCGATACCTTAGCTAGATATTTACCTGAACACGCAGTACAAGCTGTTTTTGAATTGATTGTATCCAATCAAGTGCATCTAAAAATAGTTAATGAACGTCAAACCCGTCATGGAGATTACAGAAGAGCTTTGAATGGCAAGCATGAAATTACAGTTAATGCTAGTTTGAATAAATATAAGTTCTTGATTACATTAATTCATGAAATCGCCCATCTTGTAGCGTTCGAAAAATTCGGTAGCAATATTAAACCACATGGGGATGAATGGAAGATCACTTTTCAGCGTTTGATGGTTCCGTTTATTCGACCAGAAATTTTTCCACAACACTTATTACCTTTATTAGCAAGGCATTTTAGAAATCCATCTGCCAGTAGTGATACCGATACTACTTTGTCATTGGCACTCAAACAATTTGACCAAGAGAACGATAAAAATTATGTGTTTGAAATTCCGTATGGAAGTGTGTTCCGAATTTCAAATGGAAAAATTTTTAAAAAAATAGCTGTTCGCACCAAACGATTTGAATGTATGGAAATTAGTACGGGGAAAACGTATTTATTTAATCCCAATGCCGAAGTGGAATTATTAAAATTAAATTAATGTCCACTTAAAACAGCTTCTCTTACTTTTTTAAATAGATTAGAAGAATATACAAACTTAACCACGGCTTTATTTTCGGTTCTAAAAATTTCTTCTTTAGTTCCTTCCCAAGCGATTAAACCTTTTTTGAGAAAAACAATTTTCTCTCCAATTTCCATCACCGAGTTCATGTCATGGGTATTGATTACAGTGGTAATGTTGTATTCTTTGGTAATTTCTTGAATTAAATTGTCGATTATTGTTGCGGTTTCAGGATCTAAACCAGAATTGGGTTCGTCACAAAACAAGTATTTTGGATTGTTAACTATAGCACGTGCAATGGCAACCCGTTTTTGCATTCCCCCCGATATTTCAGCTGGTTTTTTATGATGGGCATCTACCAAATTAACACGTTCGATAACAAAATCTACACGCTCTTTAATTTCTTTTGCACTTTTATTGGTGAACATTTTTAACGGGAAACCAATGTTTTCCTCTACAGTCATGCTATCAAATAAGGCACTTCCTTGAAATACCATTCCAATTTCGCTTCGTAGTTCGCGTTTTTCATCTTGAGACATTTCGCCATAGATTCTCCCGTTAAATGCAATGGTTCCTTTGTCTATTTCGTGAACGCCTAATAACGATTTTATAAAAACAGTCTTACCAGAACCACTTTGACCGATCACTAAGCTGGTTTGACCTGCTTCAAAACAAGTACTAATGCCTTTTAATACTTTTTGATTTCCAAATTTCTTTTCAACATTTATAACTTCAATCATTAGCTTAACAAAATTTGGGTGAGTAAATAGTTGGTGACAATGATTAATACCGATGTCCATACAAAGGAAACAGTACTCGCTTTCCCAACTTCTAAAGCGCCACCTTTCATAAAATAACCATGAAATGAAGGAATTGTAGCCAATATAAATGCAAATGCGAGTGTTTTTATAAAAGCATAGGTAATATGAAAAGGATTAAATTCTACTTGAATTCCGGTGATAAATTCAGTTTTTGTTGCAAATCCGCCATAAACTGCAGCTAAATAACCACCAAAAATTCCTAAAAACATTGCGATTCCAATAACAAATGGATATAAGAATAATGCAATAATTTTTGGAAAAACTAAATAATTTAAGGAGTTGACCCCCATCACTTCTAAAGCATCAATTTGTTCTGTAACCCTCATGGTTCCAATACTTGAGGTGATAAATGACCCCATCTTACCAGCCATAATAATAGAAATAAAAGTGGGTGCAAATTCTAAAATTACGGATTGTCGTGTGGCAAAACCAATCAGGAATCTTGGGATTAAAGGATTGTTTAAGTTTAATGCAGTTTGAATGGCAACAACTCCTCCCACAAAAAAGGAAATAAAACAGACGATGCCTAAAGAGTCGATAATTAAATCATCAATTTCTTTTAAGATCAATTGTTTCATTACGCTCCATTTCACAGGACGATTGAACATGTCTTTCAACATTAGAAAATAACGTCCTATCTGGGTTAAATATTTGATGAGTATCATATTCTTTTAATTGCAAGCTAATTTACAAAAAATGAAATAGCTTTGGTAGTATTGCATTATAAGTTTAGTTGTTACACTAACTAAAAAGTTTGTCTTTCATTTTTTGAAAGCGGTACTTTCTGATGAATCGGGCTTGTTCGGAAGAAACTAATAATGGTCTATTGGCTAATTTCGCTTTCCAAAAACCAACTAAATAGTCAATGAATAAAAAAGGTTTTCCTTTTCGCATAGCTAATTTCAATGAGGCTATAGCGGTAATTATAAATCCATAACCTAAAGTGTAAAATGCTTCACCTTGTTTGTAGCGCGCGGTTTTATTGTAATTGGCTCCTGTTGGCTTCAGGTGTTTGACGTGTAAACTTTCGTCTGTGATCACTTTCCAATTGAAGAATTTACATAATAATTCATCTACTGTATCCCAGCCCATTTGAGGCCTTAATCCGCCAATTTGTTTGAAGGTAGCTTTTCTATAGGCTTTCAAAGCACCGCGAATATGGTCTTTATCGGTTAGGTTTTCCAAAATCCACTCCCCGTTTTTATCAATATAACAAAATCCACCCACCATTCCAATGGTCGCATCAGATTGGAAATGCTGAATAATAGTTTCGAAATAATTGGGAGGAAAAATCAAATCGGCATCAACTTTTACCATCAAATCATAGTTCTCGTCCAACGCTTCTAATCCTTTTTGAAAAGCCTGAATTACTTTACTACCTGGCAAATGAATGGCGTCGGAAGTTTTATTAACCAAGGATATCCAAGAGTGTTTTTTGGCGAAATCCAAAACAATTTCGGGGGTACTGTCTGTGGAGCTGTCATTCACTACAACTACTTTTGTTGGATGCACCGTTTGCTCTACTAACGATTGCAATGTTAACGCGATAAATTGCTCTTCGTTGTATGTAGGAATGACAATATAATACCTCATTATTTTATTTTTTCGGCGTAAACAATGTAATATCTAGGCGTAAAGAAACGCAACAAAGGTCTAAAACCAATTTTTTTCACAGGGTGTGTGAATTTTTCTCGAGCCATAATTTTCCATCCGGTTTTTTCTAATAACCAGTCTAGCTGCCAATCTTCAAATTCGTGATAGTGCCTGTCCCACATATCTGTTTTGCTGCGATAAGCAGGAGAGAACCACAAACGAAGTGGAATTGAGATCAATAATTTATCTGACTTTACATTTTGTAAAATCGTGTACGGATTTAATAAATGTTCAAAGATTTCGAAGGCTGTAAAAACAGTATATTCTTCGTTTTGAAGCGCTTTTTGATTAGTATCTAAATCTTCTCCAGTAGTGTTTTTTACTGTATAGCCATTTTCGATCATGATCTTCGAAAAAGGATTGGGAACACCTAAATCAAAAATAGTTTCTGAAGTAGGAATATGTTTTTGTAAAAATTCTAAAGTATGTTTGAATCTTTTATTAGGAAACGTTTTTTCGTACATAGTAGTAATGAGGAACGAATTAAAATTGCGTTCGATTTTGTTATAGTGACAAAGATAAATAAAGTTTTGAATTGTGAACTTGAAAGATCCGGATATCAACACAAAATTCGCAGCTTAAAGTTTAAACTGCGAATTAATATATTTGTACTAATTGAACCTAATATCGGTATACAAACGCATTGATATTCATACCCGCTCCTACAGAAGCAAATATTAAAACATCACCCTTGTTAATTTCTTGATTTTCAATTTTTCCTTGAAGGACTTGGTCAAAAAGTGTTGGAACGGTAGCCACGCTGCTATTTCCTAAGTCGTGAATACTCATTGGCATCACATCTTTTGGTGGTGTTTTTCCGTACAGTTTGTAGAATCGATGTACAATGGCTTCGTCCATTTTTTCATTGGCTTGATGGATCAATATTTTATTGACATCATCAATTCCTAACCCACTTTTTTCCAAACAACTTTTCATTGCTGAAGGGACATTGCTTAACGCAAATTCGTAGATTTTTCGACCATACATTTTTATGTATTTGGTATCGGGATCTAAGTCTGAATTGTATGATTTTCCAAAGAATAAATAACCCGCTTCTTCATTGGCAAATGTAGCGCTTTCGTAAGATAGCAATCCGCTGTCATCGTTTGATGCTTCAATAATGGAAGCGCCAGCGCCGTCAGAATAGATCATAGAATCACGGTCGTGATCGTCTACCACTCTTGATAAGGTTTCTCCTCCAATGACCAAACAACGTTTTGCCATGCCAGATTTTATGAATGCATTAGCTTGTAATACCCCTTCAATCCAACCGGGACAACCAAAAAGAAGGTCGTAAGCTACGCATTTTGGATTCTGAATTTGTAATTTATGTTTCACTCTAGTAGCTAAACTGGGTAACATATCCGATTGGATTGTACCGTGTTTTACATCGCCAAAGTTGTGCGCGAAAATTATGTAATCGATAGTTTCAGGGTCTATTTTGGCATTTTCAATTGCTTTTAGAGCAGCAAAATAACCTAAATCTGATGAGGTGTAATTTTCGTTAGCATAGCGTCTGTTTTCAATTCCGGTGATGCTTTTGAATTTATTGACCACTACTTCATTGGGGTACCCAAACGGGCTTCCGTCTTCGTTTAAAAATACATGATCAGAGAAATCGGTATTGCTTATGCTTTTTTCAGGAATATAACTTCCTATTCCGCTTATTTTGATATTCATAAAAAACTATATTATTGTACGAATTTATCTTTTTTATCTGAAATAACTATAAGAAAACAGAAACGAAATCGATTTATTGTCATTTTTTTGATAAAAACATTCAAATAATGATAATATGGTATTTATTTTTCTTGTTGTGCTATTTTAATTTGCATTATCGTCGATAAATTGTGTGCTTGGTTTTTCATTCGTTCGCAATTGAATCCTTTAAAATTCTCGTCGATAGCGGCTTCAAAGTGAATGAGCCAAATGTCAAATAACTCTTTCGATAAATACGATTTAGCATTAATATCCAAATGAATTTGAGTTAAGTTATTGACATATCCCCCTGTTCCTAAAATAGCTTGTGACCAAAAAGTAACTAAAATAGGTAAATGTTCTTCTAGTTTTATCTTGACTACATCGGTAAAGATGTAGCTAATTGTATCATCGGCTAATAATTTTTTGTAGAATTCATCTACTACAATATGAATTTCTTCTGCGGTTTGAATGTCTTTCATTTTGATCAAGTTTCGAGAATAGTATTTATAAAAAAGGGTCCAAATTTTTCAACTGAACCCTTTCTTTTGGTGTGTTATTTATAATTACATATACGCTTCAATTGGGGCGCATGAACAAACTAAATTTCGATCTCCATACGCATCGTCAACGCGACGTACACTTGGCCAAAATTTATTTTCTGCAATGTATTCCAATGGGAAAGCGGCTTGTTCTCTAGTGTATGGAAAATTCCAAACATCAGCTGTTAGCATCGCTTGTGTATGTGGCGCATTGTGTAAAACTGTATTGTGATCCTCAGCAGTAGCTGCTGTAATCTCTTTTCTAATCGCAATCATCGCATCACAAAAACGATCTAACTCAGCAACATCTTCAGATTCTGTTGGTTCAATCATTAATGTTCCTGCAACTGGGAAAGAAACGGTTGGAGCATGGAAACCATAATCCATCAAACGTTTGGCAATATCAGTTACTTCAACACCTTGTTGTTTGAAAGCACGACAATCCAAAATCATTTCGTGAGCGGCTCTTCCCATTTCGCCTGAATATAAAACAGGGTAGTGGTCTTCCAAACGCGCTTTCATATAATTGGCATTCAAAATCGCATATTTAGTTGCATTAGTCAATCCTTCTGATCCTAACATCGAAATGTAACCATAGGAAATTAAACATACTAAAGCAGAGCCATAAGGTGCTGCCGAAATTGCCGAAATCGCTTGGTTACCTCCTGTTGGAATAATAGGATTGGTTGGTAAAAACGGAACTAATTTTTCGTTGACACAGATTGGTCCAACCCCAGGTCCACCACCACCATGAGGAATAGCGAATGTTTTATGTAAATTCAAGTGACATACATCAGCACCAATAGTAGCGGGATTTGTTAATCCTACCTGCGCATTCATATTGGCACCATCCATATATACTAATCCTCCATTTTCATGAATTAGATTGGTGATTTCAATAATCGAACTTTCAAAAACACCGTGAGTTGAAGGATAGGTTACCATTAAAGCAGACAAACGGTCTTTGTATTCAATAGCTCTAGCACGTAAATCTTCAACGTCAATATTTCCTTCTGGAGTAGTTTTAGTTACAATAATTTCCATTCCTGCCATCGCTGCCGATGCTGGATTGGTTCCGTGTGCCGAAGAAGGAATTAAACACACATTTCTGTGATGATCTCCTCTTGATAAATGATAGGCTCTAATGGTCATTAAACCAGCATATTCACCTTGCGCACCCGAATTAGGCTGTAAAGTAGTTCCAGCAAAACCAGTTACTATGTTCAATTGTTGCTCTAGTTTTTTCAACATGATTTGATATCCTTCTGCTTGTTCAATTGGAGCAAACGGGTGGATGCTGTTCCAATTGGCCATAGATAATGGCAACATTTCGGCTGCAGCGTTCAATTTCATGGTACAAGAACCTAAAGAAATCATAGAATGGTTCAATGACAAATCTTTGCGCTCTAATTTTTTAATATAACGCATCAACTGACTTTCAGAATGATGGTTGTTGAATACGTCGTGTTGTAAGAAAGTCGAAGTTCTTTCTAAATTTTTAGGAACCATTGTTTCATTTGTCAATTGATCAATGCTCACAGTAGTTTTTCCTAATGCTTCCGCAAAAACGGCAACAATTTGATTCAAGTCGGCTAACGAAGTTGTCTCGTTCAATGCAATCGAAATGGTTTCATTGTCTACATAGAAGAAGTTGACTTCATTTTTCTCAGCTACTGCTTTAACTTTCTCAGCATCCGCTTTTACTAACAGAGTATCAAAGAAAGAAGTATTGGTTTGGTATACACCAAGTTTATTTAGGGCTTCCGCCAATGTTACTGCCGAAGCATGTACTTTATTGGCAATATATTTCAAACCTTTTGGTCCGTGATACACAGCATACATACCAGCCATAACGGCCAATAATACTTGAGCAGTACAAATATTTGAAGTGGCTTTTTCGCGTTTGATGTGTTGCTCGCGAGTTCCTAATGCCATTCTCAAAGCGCGATTCCCGTTGGCGTCAATTGTTACACCAATGATTCTTCCTGGCATAGAACGTTTGTGTTCTTCTTTTGTTGCAAAAAATGCAGCATGTGGACCACCATAACCCATTGGTATCCCAAAACGTTGTGAAGTTCCGACCACTACATCTGCTCCCATTTCTCCTGGAGGAGTTAATTTAGCTAAAGATAAAAGATCAGCAGCTACGGCTACTTTTATTTCGTTAGTATGTGCTTTGGCAATAAAACCAGCATAATCGTTTACTTGTCCAAATTTACCTGGGTATTGTAAGATAGCAGCAAAGAAATCCGATGAAAAATCAAAGGTTTCATGGTTTCCAACTACTAATTCTATTCCTTTTGGAGTAGCACGGGTTTCTAAAACCGATAAAGTTTGAGGTAATATTTCTTCAGAAACGAAAAGTTTATTGATATTGTTTTTCTTTTGGTCACGTGTACGCACGTCAAATAACAAAGCCATTGCTTCGGCTGCTGCAGTACCTTCATCCAATAAAGAAGCATTGGCAATCTCCATTCCAGTTAATTCTATAATAGTGGTTTGGTAGTTTAAAATCGCTTCCAAACGGCCTTGAGCAATTTCTGCTTGGTAAGGTGTATAGGCAGTATACCAACCTGGATTTTCAAAAATATTTCTTTGAATTACAGCTGGAATTGCTGCAGGGTGATACCCTAAACCAATATAGGATTTGAATACTTTGTTTTTGCTTCCCAATTCTTGAATATGACTTAAGTATTCAAATTCAGTCATTGGTGCATCCAGCTCCAAGTCTTTTTTTAGACGAATGTCAGCAGGAATCGTTTCAGCAATCAATTGGTCAAGTGAGTCAACTCCGATTGTTTTAAATAGGTGCTGAAGGTCACTTTCTCTTGGGCCTATATGGCGTAAAGCAAATGCGTCTGTTTTCATTTATGTAGAATAAAAAGTAAATTAAGGTTGTGTAACAAATGGGTCTTGGTCTAAACCAAATAATTTGGTTACAAAAGTAATTATTAAACTTGTATTTTTAAGTTCAACAAATGGTAATATTTTGAGAATTTGTTAACCAAAATCAGGTCTTATTAACAGATTTGTTAGTTTTGCATGATGCTTACTTTTAGGGAAATAGTCAATTTTTACATCCAGTCTTCTATTCATGTAGGGATTGCAGTATTTTGTTTGGTTCAACTTAGTGTTCAACAATGGAGTAGCTATTCTTTTTTGGTTTTGTTCGGAACTATTGTGGGTTATAATTTTTTGAAATATTCCGAATGGTTTTTATCAACTCCATTTTTTCGAATCCAGTATATTGGAATACTTGGTGTCACCCTAATTTCGGTACTAGGATTTTTGTGGTTCTTTTTGCAGCAAGACTCTACTGTACAATTACATTTATTAATCGCTTTTGGATTGGTCGTTTGGTATCCATTCATTCGAAAAACAGGCTGGTTAAAACCTTTTTATGTCAGTTTTGTGGTGAGTTATATAACGTTGTTTATTCCGCTCAAGAGTGATCTAGAAGTGATTGGGTTATTTGCTCAACGATTTTTATTGTTATCAAGTGTAATGATTCCGTTTGAAATTTTGGACAGTTCAAAAGATGCAGTAGCAATGAAAACATTGCCGCATTGTTTCGGAATAGCAAGAACCAAACAAATAGGATATGGGTTGGTAGGATTATATAGTATTGCTTCTTTACTGGTACTTGACAATAATTATTTCTTCCCTATTGCTGCTCTAACTTCATTAATTGCTATTTATTTTTCTACTGAAAAAAGGAGTTGGTATTACACATCGTTCTGGGTGGAAAGTTTGCCTATTTTTTGGTTGCTTGTTTTGCTTTTTTTCAATTAGTAAAGTATCAAAACAGAATTTTAGTAAATTAGCTTAAAATACCTATTTATGAATCCGAATGTAACCCGAAGAAATTTTCTTTCAACTACTGCCGCTGCCGGTTTTGGTGCGCTAATTTTACCCAATTCACTTTTCTCCTATAATGCTAATTTTCAAACGGATAAAAAAGTTCGTTTGGGTTTCATTGCTATGGGCTATCGCGGTCAAGCGCATCTGGAAGAAATGCTTAAAAGAGACGATGTAGAGGTCGTTGCTTTTGCAGATCCAGATCCAAGAATGTTGGCTATGGGACAGAAGTTGATGGCGAAGTTTAATAAACAGCCTGCCAAAGAATATGGAAACGGAGATTACGATTTCAGAAACTTACTTAAAGATCCTACTATTGATGCGGTGATTATTGCTTCACCTTGGGAATGGCATAAAATTCAAGGGGTAGAAGCCATGTACGCTAAAAAAATTGTAGGCATGGAAGTTTGTGGCGCTATGACTTTAGACGATTGTTGGGACTATGTGAAAGCCTACGAAGAAACCAAAGTTCCCATCATGATGATGGAAAATGTATGTTACCGTCGTGATGTTATGGCCATTCTTAACATGGTACGAAAAGGAATGTTTGGCGAATTGATTCATGGTCAAGGAGGATACGAACATGATTTAAGAGGGGTGTTGTTTAACGATGGTCAAACTGCTTATAATTCTGGAGTAGAGTTTGGAGACAAAGGTTTTAGCGAAGCCAAATGGAGAACGAATCATTATGTAAACAGAAATGGCGAATTGTATCCAACGCATGGTTTGGGTCCAGTTGCGGTAATGTTTGATATTAATAGGGGTAACCGATTGTTACGTCTTTCTTCTTTTTCATCCAAATCGAGAGGATTGACAAAGTATATCGAAGAACACCCAAAAGGTGGCAAAGACCATCCTAATGCCAAAGTGAAATTCCAACAAGGCGATATTGTAACTACCCAAATTCAGTGTGCCAATGGAGAAACCATTTTATTGACTCATGACACTTCTTTGCAGCGCCCGTATAATTTGGGATTCAGAGTGCAAGGAACCGATGGAATTTGGCAAGACTTTGGTTGGGGTGGCAATAATCAAGGTTTTATTTATTTTGAAAAATTAATGAAACATTCGCATCGTTGGGACAATACCGAAAAATGGTTGCAAGAATACGATCATCCACTTTGGCAGCGTTATGCTAAAGATGCTGAAAATTCTGGCCATGGTGGTATGGATTTCTTTGTTGACAATTCCTTCATTGAGTGTATTAAACGCAATATTGAATTTCCACTAGATGTGTACGATTTAGCCACTTGGTATGCGATTACGCCTTTGAGTGAAACATCAATCAAAAAGAACGGACAAGTAGTCGATATTCCTGATTTTACGAAAGGTGCTTGGCAAACAAGAAAACCAGTATTTGGATTTGATGGAGCGTTTTAGTTCGCCAAAAACACTGCTTATTATGGCAGGTGGATTAGGGAGTCGCTACAAAGGATTGAAGCAAGTAGATGGCATCACTTCTGATGGCGCAACCGTTTTGGAATTTTCTATGTATGACGCTTTAGCAGCCGGTTTTACCAAAATCGTCATTATAATTAATTCCCAACTTCCAGCTTCTTATCTAACTAGGCTTAATGAAATTGCAGCCAGGAAAGTGTTTGAACTTCATCTTGTAACCCAATCTGTTGACAAGTGTATTCCAGAAGAATTTAGTTTTTTGTTGCAAGAAAGACACAAACCTTGGGGTACCTCGCATGCCATTTTGTGTGCTAAAGAAATTATTCACGAACCTTTTATGGTAATTAATGCCGACGATTATTACGGAAAGCAAGCCTTTATTGAAATGGCGACTTATATAGATAAAGGCAATATTCAACAAAATCAATTTGCAATGGTTGCCTATCCAGTATCGGCTACTTTAAGCGATAATGGAGCCGTATCAAGAGGAATTTGTACTCTCACTGATGAAGGCAATTTACAACAGGTAATTGAACGAACTAAAATTGCTCGAGAAGGAAACGATATCGTATTTGTAGAAAAAGGAGAAAAAGAAATTATAGGTTCGAATACTTTAGTTTCAATGAATTTTTGGGGCTTTCATCCAACGGTTTTTGAAGATTTAGAGAAGGCATTTTATGCTTTTTTACAATCGGTTCCTGAACCTACTTCAGAAATATATATTCCTACCGAAGTTCAACGATTAATAGAAAATCAAAGTTGTAAAGTGAAAGTACTCCAAACGGCGGATCGTTGGCACGGAATTACCTATCCCGAAGACAAAGAACAATTGGTTGGATTTATTTCAGAATGTGTCGAGAATCAATTATATCCTAGTAATTTGTGGAAATAATGAAAAACCAATTCCAAATTATTCAGGCTTTTTTTCCTAATGCTAAAGAGGTTACAATTGAACCGATAGTAGGTGGTTTAATCAATACTACTTTTAGTGTACAAATACTAAAAGAGCAGCAGTGTAAAAACTATGTTCTCCAACAAATCAACACGGCTATTTTTGAAAATCCGAAAGCAATACAAGCAAATATTTCATCGGTTAGTCACTATTTAAAATCAAAAAAGTATCCCCATCCAATTTTGGAATTATGCCACACAGTTGAAGGGCAAACTGAAACGATATACGATGGTGGTACGTGGCGACTTTTTAAACAAATTGATAACAGTTACACCATAAATGTAGTCCAAAATTCAGAGCAAGCTTTTTCTGTAGGTGCTTTTTTTGGTCAATTCCATAGCTACTTAAATGGGATAGAAGCCAATCAGATTCAAGCGGTTTTACCTCATTTTTTAGACACCAAAAGTAGACTTGATGCTTTTCAACTCGCATTGCAATCAGCCAAATCAGAGCGATTAATTGCGGCTCAACAGGAAGTAGAATGGATAGTAAAACACCTAGACTTACCTCAAAAATGGATACAACTTCAGGTACAAAAAGAGTTAGCTGTTCGTCTTATTCATGCTGATCCAAAAATCAGCAATGTGCTTTTTGATACCCTTACCCACCAACCCAAAGCGATTATCGATTGGGATACCTTAATGCTGGGCACTATTTTATATGATTACGGTGATATGATTCGTTCTTATACCAACACAAAACTAGAAGATGACCCGAATCCAGAAGGAGTATTCAATGCCGACGTTTATCATGCTTTAACGGATGGATTTTTGACCGAAACGCGTACTTTATTAACCAAAGTCGAATTGGAAAATTTGTCCTATGCGCCCCAGGTTATCGTTTATATTCAGGCCTTACGTTTCCTAACCGATTATTTAAATGGGGATGTGTATTACCAATGCAGCTATCCTGAACAA
This sequence comes from Flavobacterium sp., assembly GCA_017984035.1. The sequence goes on along the minus strand of JAGOAF010000003.1, from coordinate 21,975 downwards.
AATTTAAATCGCACCATAAATCAAATCAATCTTTTAAAGAATATTTTGAAAGTCTAGTTTTGGGCGTTTCCTGTTTGCTTCGTGCCTCGCAATGGCAGGGTCGGGCTTTCAGCTGCATCTCTACGTTGCACTTCGAGGATGTCGCCTCAATCCCTAACGCGATAGCAACAGTTTAAATCAAACCTGCTCGTTTCAACAACGCCTCGGGTTTTGGTTCTTGTCCTCTAAAACGTTTGTACAATGTCATTGGGTGCTCCGTACCTCCTTTAGATAATATATTGTCTTTGAATTTTGTAGCGACTTCTGTGTTGAAAATTCCTTTTTCTTGGAAATAGGCAAAGGCGTCAGCATCCAATACTTCAGCCCATTTGTAACTGTAATATCCAGACGAATAACCTCCTTGGAAAATATGAGAGAACGAAACACTCATGCAATTCTCAGCTACATCAGGGTATAAACTAGTGCCTTCAAAAGCGGCTTTTTCAAACGTTTTGATATCCGTAATATCCGTTGGATTGTTACTGTGAAACGCCATGTCTAATAAACCAAAACTCAATTGTCGTAAAGTAGCCATGCCTTCTAAGAAACTAGCACTTTCTTTGATTTTTTCGACATATTCCTGCGGTATGATTTCACCTGTTTCATAATGTTTGGCAAATAAGGCCAAAGCTTCCGGTTCGTAACACCAGTTTTCCATCATTTGCGAAGGTAATTCAACAAAATCCCAAAACACAGAAGTGCCTGATAAGCTGGGATAGGTTGTATTGGCTAACATGCCATGCAAACCGTGTCCAAATTCATGAAACAAAGTGGTCACTTCGTTAAAAGTTAATAGCGAAGGTTTGGTTGGAGTTGGCGGAGTAAAATTACACACATTAGAAATATGTGGTCTTTCGTTTGCGCCATTTTGAATGTATTGTGGTTTGAACGAAGTCATCCAAGCGCCGTTGCGTTTTCCTTTTCTTGGGAAGAAGTCAGCATAGAAGAGTGCGACTAATTGGTTTTTCTCATCGACAACTTTAAAAGTTTGCACGTCAGCGTGGTATTTTTCAATGGTGTCTATGGCTTTGAATGTCAATCCAAATAATTTATTGGCAATAGTAAACGCACCCTGTAATACATTTTCTAATTGGAAATACGGTTTTAAAATTTCGTCATCCAAATTGAATAATTTTTGTTTCAATTTTTCTGAATAATAGGGTCCGTCCCATTTTTCTAATTGTTCAATCCCGTCCAGTTCTTTCGCGAAAGCAGTTAATTGAGCTAATTCTTTTTCGGCAGCCGGTTTGGCTTTGGCTAACAAATCATTTAAAAATATTTTAACCTGATCAGGATGTTGCGCCATGCGCTCTTCTAAAACAAAATGTGCATGGGTTTCGTATCCTAATAAATTGGCGCGTTCATGACGCAATTTAGCAATTGTAAGGGTAATTTCTTGATTGTCGAATTCGTTGTTTTGAAACGCTTTTTTTCCAGCCGCAATAGCAATCTCTTTTCGCAATTCACGGTTATCCGCATAGGTAACAAAGGGAAGGTAACTCGGAAAGTCAAGAGTAAAAATCCAGCCTTTTTTTTCTTTGGATTCGGCTAAAGAACGAGCCATTTCAATGGCGCCTTCCGGCAAACCTTTTAAGTCGGCTACGTTAGTAATGTGCAATTGGTAATTATTGGTTTCGGCCAATACATTTTCGCCAAAGGTTAATTTTAGTTTGGCTAATTGAGTATCAATTTCGCGTAATCGTGCTTTTTTATCCTCAGGAAGTAAGGCGCCGTTGCGAGCAAAACTTTTGTATTTTTTATCTAATAATGTGTCTTGCTCTGGGGTTAACGTCAATTTGTCTTTTTGATCGTATACTGCTTTAACTCTTTGAAATAATCCTTCGTTTAAAGAAACATCATTGCTAAAAGCAGTAAGTAAAGGCGACACTTCTTGAGCAATTTTCTGCATTTCGTCAGAAGTTTCAGCCGAATTTAAATTGAAAAAAATCGACGATAAACGATCTAAAGTTTGCCCTGAAAAATCCAAAGCTTCGATCGTATTTTCAAAAGTAGGTTGTTCTGGATTGTTTGTAATCGTGTCAATTTCGGCACGCGCAGCTGCTAGGGAAGTTTCAAAAGCAGGTTGGTAATCGCTCATTTGAATTTGAGAAAAAGGCGCCGACTGGTATGCGGTATTGTAAGTTGAGGTTAAAATAGTCATTTTACAATTGTTTTTTAAATGAGTAAGGGATCAAGAATAGTTAAGAACTGTTGACATTTCTTAATTTTTCTTGATCCCTTACAGATGATTTATAATTTATTTTTTCAATCCTTCAGAGGCTTTGATGACCGCTTCTTTTAGATTTTGTTTGTATGCAATGATTCGGTTTAAAATATTAGCATCGGCACTTCCGATGATTTGAGCGGCTAAAATTCCTGCGTTTTTAGCTCCGTTCAAAGCTACTGTAGCTACTGGAACTCCGCCTGGCATTTGCAAGATCGATAAAACCGAATCCCAACCGTCAATCGAATTACTTGATTTAACAGGAACTCCAATTACAGGAAGCGGACTCATAGACGCTACCATTCCTGGTAAATGTGCGGCACCGCCAGCACCTGCTATAATTACTGAAATCCCTCTTTCGTGTGCTTTTGTGCTGAAATCAAATAATTTTTCAGGAGTTCGGTGAGCCGAAACAATGTCTACTTCGGTTTCGATTCCAAATTCTTTTAAAATGTCGATGGCATCTTGCATTACTGGCATATCCGAAATGCTTCCCATGATGATGGCTACTTTACTCATTGTTGTCTATTTAACTGATCACTTTAATCGTATTTTTTACTTGTTCGGCAATTTTTCGCGCCTCGCTCACGTCCTCATTTACAATGGTAACATGTCCCATTTTTCTGAAAGGACGGGTTTGTTTTTTACCGTAAATATGAGGCGTAACCCCATTCCAACCTAATATTTTTTCAATATTTTCATAAACTACTGGTCCCGAATGTCCTTCTGAACCAACCAAATTTACCATAATTCCGGCTACTTTGCTATCGGTGTTTCCTAAAGGTAAATCCAATATCGCTCGCAAATGATTTTCAAATTGTGAGGTATAACTCGCTTCTATAGAATAATGTCCTGAATTATGCGGTCTTGGCGCTACTTCGTTGACTAAAATTTCGTCGTTTTCTGTTTGGAACATTTCTACAGCTAATAATCCCACATGATGGAATTGTTGGGAAACATTCAATGCAATAGCTCTTGCTTTTTTGGCTACTGCCTCGTCAATTCGAGCCGGACAAATCACATATTCTACTTGATTGGCTTCAGGATGAAATTCCATTTCTACCACAGGATACGTTTTGATTTCGCCCGAAGGATTGCGACACACAATAACGGCCAATTCATTTTTAAACGGAATCATTGCTTCTGCAATGCATTCTACATTGGGTAATTCGTCTAAGTCAGTTACTTTTCGAACCACTTTTACGCCGTTTCCATCATAACCAAATTCGGTACACTTCCATACAAATGGCAAACTAAGTTCGTTATTTTCAACAGCGGTTTTTAATGAAGTTGTTGTGTCAAAACGGTTGTAAGCAGCAGTGGGAATGTTATGTTGGGTATAAAAATCTTTTTGAATGCCTTTGTTTTGAATTAATTTCAAGGTTTTTGGCGAAGGATAAACAGGTAGTCCTTCATCCTCTAATTGTACTAAAGCATCTAGGTTAACCAATTCAATTTCGAAAGTTAAAACGTCTACTTTCTTTCCGAAATTATATACGGTGTCAAAATCCATTAAATCCCCTTGAAAGAAATGATTGCAGGCTATTTTGCTAGGCGCTTCTTCGCTTGGGTCCAAAACGTAGGTTTGAATATCAAATTTACGAGTGTCAAATAAAAGCATTTTGCCCAATTGACCACCACCTAAAATTCCTAATTTAAAATCAGAAGAAAAATAATTCATTTGTTTTCTCTATTACTTCAATTGCTGGGCTTTTGTTGCCTAGGTGTGCAAAGATACTTAGTCCGTTGATAATTAACAATTGATAATGCATAATTCGTCATTTTAAAACTACAAATTCCCCGTCTTTTATAGATTGTCCAATCCGAATTCAGTATATTTGCTCTTTATTTTTAAAATCAAATAATGATTCAACTTCACGATAAGCAATTTGTTCCGTTTATTTCTACCAAAGAAATCGATCTTGCGATCACTAAATTGGTTACAAAGATATCGGCTGATTATTCGAATGAAATTCCTGTTTTTATTGGGGTTTTAAATGGTGCATTTATGGTAGTTTCCGATTTATTGAAACGCTATTCATCGCCATGTGAAGTGAGTTTTATCAAAATGGCTTCTTACGAAGGGACTTCTTCTACGGAAGAAGTAAAGCAATTGTTGGGTTTGAATCAAGACTTAACAGGAAGATCGGTAATTGTGATTGAGGATATTGTCGACACCGGCAACACTTTGGTGGCTTTGAAAGCTTTATTCGAAAAAGAAAACGTGAAAGAGTTTAAGATTGCTACCTTATTCTTCAAACCAGAAGCCTATCAACACGACTTGCCAATAGATTATGTAGGAATTCGAATTCCGAACAAATTTATTGTTGGCTACGGCTTGGATTACGATGGTTTGGGTCGTAATTTACCCGAAGTATACCAATTGAAAGACTAATTTATAACCATATTTACAACACACAAAAAATAGATTTAGAAGATGATTAACATTGTTTTATTTGGGAAACCAGGTGCAGGAAAAGGAACACAAGCTGAATTTTTAAAAGGAAAATACAATTTAACTCACCTGTCAACAGGGGATATTTTCAGATTTAATATCAAGAACGAAACAGAATTAGGAAAATTAGCCAAAACCTATATGGACAAAGGCGATTTAGTTCCTGATGAAGTGACTATTCAAATGTTGCAATCAGAAGTAGATGCGAACCCACACTCAGCAGGTTTTTTATTTGATGGTTTTCCAAGAACAATTGCACAAGCCGGAGCTTTGGATCGTTTTTTAGAATCAAAAGGACAAAAAATTACAGCGACGGTAGCATTAGAAGCCGACGATGAAATCTTGGTACAACGTTTATTAGAAAGAGGGAAGACTTCTGGAAGACCTGACGATCAAGATGAAGAAAAAATCAGAAATCGTTACCAAGAATACAATGAAAAAACAGCTCCTTTAATGGGATATTACAAAGAGCTAGGAAAGTTTTATACTGTTGATGGAATTGGTTCTATTGCAGAAATTACAGAACGATTAAGTACTGTAATCGATAATTTATAATACTAACAAAAAAAATGTTTGGAACCTTGGATTGAAGTAAGATTCTTAATTTACCTTTCTTTAAATCTAATTTTTAAACTTTTAAAAACACACCATTGGAACTACTCATAATATTTTTCTTAATTCTATTGAATGGCGTTTTCTCTATGTCGGAAATCGCATTGATTTCTTCGCGAAAGAGCCGATTGGAAACGGCTGCCAAAAAAGGGAATAAGAGCGCTAAGACTGCATTAGATTTGGCCAATTCGCCCAACAAATTTCTTTCGGCAGTCCAAATAGGAATTACTCTTATTGGAATCTTGACCGGTATTTATAGTGGTGATAAAATCACTGAAGATGTTGAATATTTTGTGAGTGGATTTGAGGCAATTACTCCCTATGCTCATTCAGTTGCGGTTGGTATTGTAGTTGTGGTATTGACTTTCTTCTCTTTGGTTTTAGGTGAATTATTACCTAAACGCATCGGATTAAATCACCCAGAATCAATTGCCAAAGCTATGGCGATGCCAATGAAAATAATTTCAATTATTACGGCGCCATTTATTTGGTTGTTAACTACTTCAACAGAATTTTTATTAAAAATACTTCAAATCAAACCGACAGCTGACGGTAAGGTAACCGAGGAAGAAATTAAAGCTATTATTAAAGAAGGTACCGAGGTCGGAGAGGTACAAGAAATTGAACAAGACATTGTGGAGCGCGTGTTTCATATTGGTGATCGAAAAGTAAATTCCTTGATGACACATCGTAGCTCAATGATTTATCTTTCTATGGATGATACTTTAGAAGAAATTAAAACGAAAGTGTTAGACGAATTGCATTCGGTTTATCCTGTTTGTGAAGAGAATTTAGATGAGGTAGTTGGTGTGGTATTCTTGAAGGATTTGTTTGCCAATTTTGAAAAAGGCAATTTTAATTTGCGTTCTATTGCCAAAGAGCCTTCTTATTTTATCGAACACACTTCGGCCTATAAAGCCCTAGAAAATTTCAAAAAAACTAAAGTTCATTATGCTTTTATTACTGATGAATACGGGGTTTTTCAAGGGATAATTACCTTGAACGATATCTTGGAAGCATTGGTTGGAGACGCTGCTGATTTCGACGACGATGAATACAAATTGATTGCCAATGAAGATGGGTCATGGTTAGTGGATGGGCAATATTCATTACACGATTTCTTGACCTATTTTGACATGGATGAGTTAACTACAGATTATGAAGTGACAACAGTGAGCGGATTTATAATCACTGAATTAGGTGCTATTCCTAAAGAAGGCGATAAGTTAATTTGGAATAAATTAGAGTTTGAAGCTCAAAAAATGGATGGTGTGAAGATTGATAAAGTATTAATTACCACTTTAAAAGACTTATAAAATAAAATACAATGACAGAAGGTAACTTCGTTGATTACGTTAAAATATTTGTTTCTTCTGGTAAAGGAGGAAAAGGTTCTACGCATTTACATAGAGAAAAATTTATTGAAAAAGGCGGCCCAGATGGTGGAGATGGTGGTCGTGGAGGGCACGTTTATTTAGTTGGAAATAAAGGGCTTTGGACATTGTTTCATTTAAAATTTGCACGTCACGTCAAAGCCGGTCATGGTGGCGATGGTGGAGGAGACCGAAGCACAGGTGCTGATGGAGATGACAAATACATTGAAGTTCCTTTAGGAACGGTGGTCAAAGACAAAGAAACAGGAGAGGTATTATTTGAAATTACTGAGGACGGCGAAAAACGCATCTTGGCTCAAGGTGGAAAAGGAGGACTAGGGAACTGGCACTTTAGAAGTTCTACGAATCAAACGCCTCGCTATGCCCAGCCTGGGTTGCTAGGAGTGGAGATGGACGTGATTTTAGAATTAAAAGTCTTGGCTGATGTAGGATTGGTAGGTTTTCCTAATGCAGGGAAATCAACTTTATTGTCGGTTTTGACTTCGGCTAAGCCAAAGATTGCCGATTATCCTTTTACAACTTTAAAACCTAATCTTGGTATTGTTGCCTATCGCGATTTTCAATCGTTTGTAATTGCCGATATTCCTGGAATTATTGAAGGTGCAGCCGAAGGAAAGGGATTGGGACATTATTTCTTACGTCATATCGAAAGAAATTCTACCTTGTTGTTTTTAGTACCTGTCGATACACCTGATATTAAAGCAGAATACGATATTTTGGTAAACGAATTGACAAAGTACAATCCAGAAATGTTAGATAAAGAACGGTTATTAGTCATTTCAAAAATTGATATGTTGGATGAAGAGTTGAAGGCCGAATTGAAAACGGAATTAGATGTGGCATTTAAAGACATTCCTTATATGTTTATTTCTTCGGTTGCACAACAAGGTTTGACTGAATTAAAGGATAAATTGTGGTCCATGTTGAATGACTAAGTTTTACTTAATTTAAAATACAAATCCGTTTCAATTGAAACGGATTTTTTTATAAAAAACCTTTTCAATTAGAATGGAATACAACTATTAATTTCCTTATTTTTGAAATATGAATCGAGTGGTATTTCTTTTAGTGTGTATTCCTAGTGTGCTTTTGTCTCAAACCAATTTTGAAAAAGGCGTTCAACTTATGGATTCTGGAAAAATGGACCAAGCTCGTGTTGTTTTCGAGAATGTACTCAAAGAATATCCATCAAATAGTAAAGCATTAGAATATTTAGGAGATATTGCAGGTCAAAATAAAAATTGGGATAAGGCCATTTTGTATTACAAAAAAATAAAACAGCAACAACCCAATAATGCCGAGTATCATTACAAGTACGGTGGTGCCTTAGGGATGAAAGCAAAAACGGTAAATAAATTCAAAGCATTAGGAATGATTGACGAAATTAAAGCCTCCTTTGAAAAAGCTGTTGCGTTAGACCCAAAACATAAAGAATCCCGTTGGGCATTAGTGATGTTGTATTTGGAGTTGCCAGGAATTATTGGTGGCAGTGAAACAAAAGCAGTTGCGTATTCAAACGAATTAATGCGATTATCCCCCTTCGACGGATATTTGTCTAAAGGATATATCGAAGAATATTTTGGTCGAAATAAAAAAGCGGAGTTGAATTACATCAAAGCTTTGGAAATAAATAATTCAAAAGTTGCTTTTCAGAAATTATACAATTTGTACACTTACAAGATGAAAAATTGGGACAAAGCACAACAATTAAAAGAAAAATTTGAAAAATAGTATAAAAGACGATGCGTCTATCAGTAGCTTTTTTAAACCTGTAGACTCATACACTTTTACACTCATAAACTAAAAAGATGAGAACACATTTTATCGCTATTGGCGGAAGCGCCATGCACAATTTAGCCTTGGCTTTGCATAATAAAGGGTATCAAGTTACAGGAAGTGACGATGCTATTTTTGAACCATCTAAATCCCGATTAGAGAAGAAAGGGATTTTACCTCCTGAAATGGGTTGGTTTCCAGAAAAAATAACAAAAGATATCGAAGCGGTGATTTTAGGAATGCACGCTAAGGCCGACAATCCGGAGTTGTTAAAAGCACAAGAATTGGGCTTGAAAATTTATTCGTATCCCGAATTTTTATACGAGCAGTCTAAAAACAAAACCCGAGTTGTAATTGGGGGTTCTCATGGAAAAACTACGATTACTTCAATGATTTTACACGTTATGCACTACCACAATATTGCTGTAGATTATATGGTGGGAGCCCAGTTAGAAGGATTTGACACCATGGTGCATCTTACCGAAGAGAATGATTTTATGGTACTTGAAGGCGACGAATATTTGTCGTCACCAATTGATAGACGTCCAAAATTTCATTTGTACCAACCCAATATTGCTTTGATTTCAGGGATAGCTTGGGATCATATTAATGTATTCCCAACTTATGATAATTATGTCGAACAGTTTGAAATTTTTATAGGTAAAATCACCAATGGAGGTATTTTAGTTTATAATGAAGACGATTCCGAAGTAAAACGCGTTTCAGAAGCCGCTGCTAATCCAATTCGTAAATTGGCCTATAGCACTCCGGCTTATACTGTTAGTGATGGCGTAACACTTTTAGAAACTCCAGAAGGACCAATGCCAATTGAAGTTTTTGGTGCACATAATTTGAACAATTTGGCTGGAGCCAAATGGATTTGTCAAAATATGGGTGTAGACGAAGCTGATTTCTACGAAGCGATTGCCAGTTTCAAAGGCGCTTCTAAACGTTTGGAAAAAATTGCAGAAGGAAAAGGAAGAGTTGCGTATAAAGATTTTGCGCATTCCCCAAGTAAGGTAGCTGCTACTACCAAGGCTGTTAAAGAGCAATATCCTAATCGTACTTTAGTAGCTTGTTTGGAGTTGCATACCTACAGTAGTCTAAATGCTGAATTTTTAAAAGAATACGAAGGTGCTTTGGAACATGCTGATGAAGCGGTAGTTTTTTATTCGCCAGATGCGGTAAAAATCAAACAATTGGAAGAAGTAACCTACGAGCAAATCGCACAAGCATTTAATCGAGAAGATTTGATTATTTATACCAATCCAGCTGAATTTAAAAATTATTTGTTCAACCGAAATTTAGATAATTCCGCTTTATTATTGATGAGTTCTGGAAATTACGGTGGTTTAAACTTTGATGAAGTAAAACAGTTAATAGAATAAGATAAACCCAAATGTATTACCCATGGAAAACGCCCCCTTTCCCATAAGTAGTTGGTCCGAAGATGATAAACCTCGGGAAAAATTGATGCTTAAAGGCAAAAATGCTTTAAGCGATGCAGAATTAATTGCCATATTAATTGGTTCTGGTAGTAGAAATGAATCGGCAGTTGATTTAAGCAAGCGAATGTTGGCCAGTGTTGTCCATAATTTGAATGCGTTAGGCAAACTGAGTTTATCTCAATTGATGCAATTTAAAGGAATAGGCGAGGCCAAAGCAATAAGTATTGTTGCAGCACTGGAACTAGGAAGAAGACGAAGAGTAGAAGAGGCAGTCGACTTGGTAAAAATTACTTCCAGTAAAGTAATTTTTGAGTTGATGCAGCCCATTATTGGCGAATTGCCACACGAAGAATTTTGGATTGTGTATTTGAATAATTCCAATAAGGTGATAACAAAAACACAATTGAGTAAAGGAGGTATTACAGGTACAGTTGTGGATATTCGTATTGTATTTAAAATGGCTTTAGAGATTGGAGCTACCTCCATTGTTTTGTGCCACAATCACCCTTCTGGGAGCTTGAAACCCAGTGAGGCAGACAAGCAAATTACGCAGAAATTGAAGCGTGCAGGAGAGAGTTTGGAAATCACCATTTTGGATCATGTAATTATAACCGAAACAAGTTATTTTAGTTTTGTAGACCAAGGAATTTTGTAATTAGACGAATGAAAAATAAGAATATACAGCACGTTTTTTTTGACTTAGACCACACCCTTTGGGATTTTGATAAAAATTCTGAAATGGCATTTGGCACTATATTCAAACAACACCATCCTGAAATAGCTATAGCCGATTTTATAGAAAAATACGCACCCATTAATCAAGCTTGTTGGAAGTTGTACCAATACGACAAAATTACCCACGAGGAATTGCGCTATAAAAGGCTCAAAGATTCTTTTGATGCTTTGAATTACACTATTTCAGATGATGCTATCCATCAAATAGCCGACGATTATATTACTTTTTTGCCTGATAACAATCATTTGTTTGACGGCGCTATTGAAATATTAGAGTATTTGAAAGAGAAATACCAATTGCATATTATTACTAATGGTTTTGCCAATGTTCAGTACAAAAAAATAGCCAATTCAAATATAGACACCTATTTTAAAACAATTACGAATTCTGAAATGGCCGGAGTAAAAAAGCCTAATCCCTTCATATTTCAATATGCTTTAGATTTGGCTCAAGCCCAAAAAGAAAATAGTCTCATGATCGGCGATTGTATAGAAGCCGATGTGCAAGGGGCGCTAAACTTTGGAATTGAAGCGTTATTTTTTAATCCGAATAAAGAGGATAAACCAGAAAATATTATTGATATAAACCATTTGTTGGAACTTAAAAATTATTTATAATGAAAAAACTAGTATTTGTATTTGTCTTTTTGACATCGTTTTGTTTTGCGCAAAATAGTAATAGCTACAAAGCAGTTATTGTCCCTTTGAAATTTGATTTTATTCAAAAAAATAATCAGTACCGACTTTCCACGCTATCAAAATCGCTTCTTATTAATTCGGGGTTCACCGTTTTTTATGCGAACGATATTCTGCCAAAAGAATACAATGATCGATGCGAATTGCTCTATTATGATATTGTGAAAGAAAATGCCTTTCTTGCTATTAAATTACACATAGAGTTGAAAGACTGTAGTGGTAAGATAATTTTCAAATCTGAAACAGGTTATACTAAAGAAAAAGACACTGAACTGGCCTATGTCGACGCATTAAAGAAAGCGTTTGTTTCAGTGAACAATTTGAATTATAAATACGAAAAAACTTCAGTTGCTAGTCCTGTTGCAGAAGTAAAAAGTGAAGTTGCTACAACGGTGGTGTCAACTATTTCTGTTCCTGTTATTGAAAAATCTACTTCAGATTTGTTGTATGCTCAAGCTACTGCCACAGGCTATCAGTTAGTTGATGCCAGTCCGAAAGTGGTTTTTAAATTGTATAAAACATCTCGCTCTGATTTGTTTATTGCAGTGAAAGGAATTAGCCAAGGTGTCTTAATCCAAAAAGAAAACCAATGGTTTTTTGAGTATTACGAAAGCGATATATTGGTTTCAGAAAAAGTAGCGGTGAAGTTCTAGTAACCGTATTTGTCTTTCCATCTGTTTTTTAGGAATTCTCTAGTTGAATTTTCTCGCGTGTTATTTCCAGGATCGTAAATCGGTGTTCCTGAAATAGCTTCGGGTAAAAATTCTTGTTCGGCAAAATTATTAGCATAGTCATGCGAATATTTGTATTCTTCGCCATATCCTAATTCCTTCATCAGTGGAGTAGGTGCATTGCGCAAATGTATTGGGACAGATAAATCTCCTGTTTGTTTGACGATTTGTTGCGCTTTGCCGATGGCTTGATACGATGCATTACTCTTTGGCGAAGTAGCTAAATACACAGCGCATTGACTTAATATAATTCGGCTTTCAGGATAACCAATGGTAGCTACTGCTTGAAAGGTGTTGTTAGCCATTATAAAGGCAGTTGGATTGGCATTCCCTATATCTTCGCTAGAAAGGATAAGCATGCGTCTCGCAATGAATTTTACATCTTCACCGCCTTCAATCATTCGAGCTAGCCAATAGACAGCTCCGTTGGGATCACTCCCGCGGATGGATTTGATAAAAGCCGACACAATATCGTAATGTTGCTCTCCGGTTTTATCGTACAAAACCGTATTTTGCTGCACTAATTCGAGTACACGATCGTTTGTGATTATAATTTCAGTCTCATTGGAGGCGTTTACGACTAATTCAAAAAGATTTAATAGTTTGCGCCCATCTCCACCAGAAAGTCGTAACAGTGCTTCCGTTTCGGTTAAATGTATTTTCTTTTCTTTTAGAACAACATCCGAATGCATAGCTCTGTTCAATAATGCTTCTAAATCTTCTTTATTAAAAGCATTTAAAGTGTACACTTGACAGCGCGATAATAATGCTGGAATGACTTCAAAACTTGGATTTTCTGTAGTGGCACCAATTAAGGTGATCCAACCTTTCTCTACAGCGGCTAATAAGGAATCTTGTTGTGATTTGCTAAAACGATGAATTTCATCGATAAACAAAATGGGATTTTTGGATGTAAATAGTCCGCCACTTTGTTTTGCTTTTTCAATGACTTCCCGAATATCTTTCACTCCAGAATTAATGGCGCTTAGGGTATAAAAAGGGCGTTTGGATTCTTGCGAAATAATTTGGGCCAAAGTAGTTTTACCAGTACCAGGAGGTCCCCATAAAATCAAAGATGGAATAATTCCTTTGGCAATTTGCTGTGTCAACGAACCATTAGTTCCCACGAGGTGTGATTGACTGATATAGTCTTCTAATTGTTGTGGACGGATGCGTTCTGCTAAAGGAGCTTCCATTGTAGTAATGGGTTATTAGTTTATTTGGGTATGAGTTTATTCGTTGATTTGAATTACAAATCTGAAGATTATATTTCTAACTTCTTTGTCTAACCGCTTCGTAAAGAAAGGCACCACAAGCAACAGAAACATTCAAAGAACCGATTGTTCCGAACATTGGTAATTTTGCTTTTTCGTCTACAATTTTCAACACAGAAGGATTGATTCCTCTGTCTTCAGATCCCATAATTATAGCAACTGGTTCGTTTAATGCGATATCGTAAATATTTTGTTCTGTTTTCTCTGTAGCGGCTACGGTTTTGATACCAGAACCCTGAAGGTAAAAGATAGCGTCTTTAATGTGTTCTACTTTACAAATAGGCACATTAAAAACAGCTCCAGCAGAAGTTTTTACTGTATCTCCATTAACAGGTGCTGAACCTGCTTTTTGAACTATGATACCATTAACACCGGTGCATTCGGCAGTTCTAATAATGGCTCCAAAATTACGTGCATCAGAGATTTGGTCTAGAATTAAAAAAAGCGGTTGCTTTCCTGACTCCATAGTAGATTCAACTAAATGCTCCAATTCCATAAAACCTATAGGAGAAATACTTGCTACGGCACCTTGATGGTTATTAGGAGTTAAACGGTTTAATTTTTCTACAGGTACATAGGAAAAATTAATATTAGCACGTTTCATTACCTTCATTAAATCCTTCATCAGTTCGCCTGCAATTTCTTTTTGAATAAAGACTTTGTCAACTGCAGTTCCTGCTTGTATGGCCTCAATGATGGCGCGTATTCCGAATATTATATTTTCTTTTTCCATGCGGCAAAGATACAAAAAAAAACCACCAGCCAAAGGCTGATGGTTTCTTATGAATTATTTGAGATAAATTAGAACTTATCCCAGAATACTTTAGTTGTTTGAGAATCTCCACCAATAGCAGTTTTAGCTGCGTCATAGTTAGATTTATTCAAAGTTGGCTCGTTTAATGGATAAGTGTAACGAGTTGGTAAAGGTAAACCTGATACAGCAGCAGTATTAAATGCTGGAGCATCATATTTTCTTTTCACACACCATCCTTCAAAACCTCTATTGTACATAGCTAACCAAAATTGTGAACCAATTTTTTCTTTCCATGTACCAGAAGCAGTTGCATAAGCAACATCAGTTCTAGCTAAGTAAGTTGCAATATCTGCAGAAGCAACACCCCAGTCGGCCATGTTAGCTTCGATAGCTGCAGTATAATGTGCAGCAGCAGTTCCACCTACAGCATAACCTCTTTCAGCAGCTTCAGCTAATAAAAATCTAACTTCAGCATAGTCTAACAAAACACCTCTGAATGTTGGGTCGTGCATAACAGTACCAATGTGAGTATAAGCTGAAAAAGAGTTGTTTTCACCATAAGGACCTCCAGTATATACACCAGCTCCTAAATTGTTGTCAAAATAAAACTCTCTACGTGGATCGCTTTTTGCATTCATAAAATCAACTACTGTGTTAGCAGCAACGAAATCACTTCTTCCAGATTGAACTAAGTCAACCCATAGTGGATTAGTGTTTGGTGTTGATCCTAAGTAATTTAAAATTACATTGTCGCTATTTGAGCTTAATACTCCAGCAGCTACAGCTTCTTGAGCAGCAGTTTGAGCAGCAGTATTATTAGCATCAGCCATTCTCATTGCAATTTTTAATTTCAATGAATTAGCAAATTTTTTCCAGTGAGATATATCTCCACCAAAAATGATATCTGCAGATGTATATCCTGCTCCAGATCCATTCAATTTTGCGATTGCATCATTGATACGAACAATTAAGTCAGCATAAATTTTAGCATCGTCATCATACGCTGGAGTTGGTTCAGCTGCACCTTTTAATGCATCAGTATAAGGGATGTCACCAAAGGTATCTACCATTTGTTGCCAAGCATATACTTCAATAACTGAAATCATAGCTTTTTGTTTGTCACTTTTTGCTAATTTTTTAGCATCTTGTAAATCAAACAATACATCTCTGTACATTCTACTCCAGTGATTTTGAGGAATATTACGAGTATTGAAATCGTAATTACTTTCGTCAATGTACGTAGTTTCAGTCCAATATTGAGCCAATAATCTGTAAATGTTCAAGTTTACACTTGTACTTTCAGTTTGATCAAATAATGTTTTCGTTGCCGAAGTAAATAGCGCTTCAGAAGACACCTCAGTTGGATTGTTAGGGTCTCTGTTCAACTCTTCAAATTTTTCATCACTAGCACAACTAGCAATGAATAAAGAAGAAAGTATTAATAAATATTTTTTCATATTTTTCATTTTTAAAATTCAAATTTCAAACTTGCTCCGATTTCTTTAACCGCTGGATAGGCACCTGATTGGTATCCTTGAATATTTCCTGAACCTAGACCAGCTTCTGGATCTGAGTACGGAGTGTTTTTATGAATAATCCATAAATTTCTACCGATAACAGAAAAAGAAAGGTTTTCAAGTGAGAATTTATTGATTAAATCTTTAGGGAAAACATAAGATAAACTTACTTCTCTTAATTTTACGAAAGATGCATCATACACGTGTTGAGAGTTTGCGGCTCTTGCATAACCCCATGGGTTAGCATAAGTATTTGCAGCAGCTCTAACTGTATTTGGAGTTCCATCAGCTTTAACACCTGGTAAAATAATACCTCCACCAGTTGCGTTTGAATTACGAACAGGGTTACCTAATTCGTTTGTTCCAGCTGTAAAGTCGTATAAACCTGTTGCATAACCGTACCAAGTATCAAGAGAGAATACATCTCCACCTTTTTGGATATCTACTAAAGCGCTTAAGCTAAAGTTTTTGTATTTGAATGTGTTTTTAACACCTCCAGTCCAATCTGGTGTAATGTTACCAATTTTCTCAGTAGTAGCTGTAGTTAATTGGTAGTAACCGTTAGTTTTAACGATTGGTTGCCCATTTGCATGGTAAACTAAATCTTTACCTCTAATTGTTCCAAAAGGCTCGTTTAAAGCACCCCCTAAAGTAACACCACCTTGAACAGATGCTAATTGCATGAATTCAATACCTTCAGCTAATCTAGTGATAATACCTTCGTTAGTTGACCAGTTTACTTTAACATCCCAAGAAAAACTTGAAGTTTTAATTGGAGTAGCGTTTACTACAGCTTCGTATCCTGTGTTTTCCATATCACCACCATTTAACCATAAGTTAGATGCTCCAGTAGCATTAGATACTGTAATTGGTGTAATCAAATCAACTGTTTTTCTTTTGTAGTAAGAAACGTCAAAACCTAATCTGTTGTTGAAGAATTGTGCTTCTAAACCAACTTCAAATTCTTTACTTGTTTCTGATTTTAATTCAGGATTGTTGAAAGCACTTGGGTTACTTGCAGATGCAGCTCCATTAAATGCAGCTCCAACACTGTAAGTATTAAATACTTGGTATGGAGAAGTATCATTTCCTACTTCAGCATAGTTTGCTCTAAATTTACCGAATGACAACCAATCTTTTTTAATTAAATTAGAAAAAATTAAAGTTGAAGCAACAGATGGATAATAGTATTCATTATTATCAGCTGGCAATGCAGATGATTTATCTCTTCTGATCGATGCGTCTAAATAATAAGTTCCTTTGTATCCTAAACCTGCTTTAGCAAAAACACCTTCTACACGTTTTGTGTAATCTACTTTACTGTAGTCTAATGATGTTAATGGGTTAACAGAATTAGATAATGTAAATAATCCTGGTGTTACTAATCCACCATTTGCAGATGCAGCTAATGAATTATTTTTGTTTACACGTACATTGTATCCAATTAATCCATTGATGTTTAAATCACTTGTAATATCGTGATTAAAGTTACCCATGATATCGTAATTGATCTCAGATGCTTTTCTGTTAGTAACTGTGTAATCAGATACGTCAGCAGAACCTACATCAATTCTTTCTTCTCTGATTTCAGAGTAGCTATCAAATGCAAATTTACCTACGATATTAAACCAGTTGTTAACTTTTTGAGTTGCACCAAAGTTTCCAGTGTAACGATCTCTACTATCTGTTTGATAGTTTTTGTAAGTATTCCAATATACGTTATCAGTATAAATTGGACTTAAATCATCAGATGAGTTTACGTTCCAAGTAATGTTTTCTCCAGTTGAGAAGAAAGCCGCTTTTTGTTCTTGTAAGTCAACGTTAGTTTGCCACCATTGTCTAAAAGCTTGCATTGGGTTACCTGAACTATATCCAGTACCGTTTCTACCTCTACCATTGTTGTTTGTGAAAGAGAAATCGCCTGTAACAGTAAGGTTTTCACTTAATTTTTGTGAACCAGAAAAAGTTAAAGTATTTCTTTTAATTAATCCATTTGGATTAACACCTTCTTGCATTTTGTTTGTGAATCCTAAACGGAAAGTAGTAGTATCTGTACTTTTTCCGAATGAAACAGAGTTTGTAGTTGTCAATGCATCAACAAAAAATGTATTTGGATTATTTTTACCAGCAACCCATGGAGTAGCTTTACCATATCCAGGTAATTGTGGAAAAATAGAATTCCATTGGTATACATTCAAACTTGGGTTAAATGCAGCTCCATAAGATGCATCCTCAGTAAAAGGAACAACTTGATCATCAACACCATCTCCATTTAAGTCATATTTTAAGAAATATGGATCATCATAGTATGGTCCGTATCCTGCACCATATTTATCTTGGTAAACTGGCAATGTGTTTTTGTCTACAGAACCAACTGTAACAGATGAATTTACTGTAACACCAATTCCTTTAGCATTTTTACCTTTTTTGGTAGTAATAACTAACGCTCCATTAGAAGCTCTAGAACCATAAAGTGCAGTTGCAGCAGCTCCTTTTAATACGTTGATAGATTCAATATCATCTGGGTTAATGTCAGACGCAGCATTACCATAATCATATCCACCTCTACCTGAAGTAACATCAGAACTGTTGTTAGTTTCATTCAAAACAGGTGTTCCGTCAATTACGATAAGTGCTTGGTTACTTCCGTACAATGATTTAAATCCACGAACGATAATGTTAGCAGATCCACCTAAAGTACCGAATGATTGAATATCAAGACCAGCAACTTCTCCAGATAAAGCATCTGCGAAGTTAGTTACCGGAGTGTCAGCAATATCATTACCTTTTACTTCTTGAGAAGCATAACCTAAAGCTTTTTTAGATTTTTTAACACCCATAGCTGTAACTACAGCGCCTTCTAGTTCAATTGCACTGCTTGAAAGCTTTACATTGACTGAAGCATTTGCAGCTTTAACTTCTTGAGTTTTCATTCCAATGTAGCTAAATACCAAGGTTTGACTTGGAGTTGCTTTGATAGAGAATTTTCCATCAAAATCAGTTTGCGTTCCAGTTTTTGTTCCCTTAACTAATACACTTACCCCTGGAAGAGGTTGTCCTGCATTGTCAGAAACAGTTCCTGAAACGGCTCTTTCTTGCGCAAAAGTAATTTGCGTCACTAGTGCTAATAACAGCACTAAGAATCCATTTAATTTTAGTTTCATTTTTAATTATTTTGAATTAGTGCGACAAATTTCATAATAATTTGTTAATATTCCTAACTTTTTCTTCATTTTTAGTGATATAATCAATTTTTGAGACTAAAAACTAGACAAAATAAAAAGTTTTTTTGATAATTTTTATCGTATTCGTATTTATAGTCTAATTTATTTGTGATGTTTTGTAAAATATGTAATTACATAGGCTTATTTTAGAAAATAATTCAAAATTTTAAAAAATCATTTTAAAATGTTAAAGTTTATGTGTTGGTTTAATTTTTTTTTAAAAACAAACAAAAATAGAACTGAATTGAAAATTAATTAATTAAGGTTTGTAGGATTAAAAATATTTTATACATTTGCATCCCCGTAAAAAGCGGGAATTTAATATAATAAGAAATTTTTAGTATTAATTATGCCAACAATTCAACAATTAGTAAGAACAGGAAGAACTCAGATAACTAAGAAGAGTAAATCGGTTGCTTTAGATTCTTGTCCTCAAAGAAGAGGGGTTTGTACGCGTGTTTACACTACTACACCAAAAAAACCAAACTCTGCAATGCGTAAAGTAGCGCGTGTACGTTTGACAAATGGTAACGAGGTAAATGCCTATATCCCTGGAGAAGGACACAATCTACAAGAGCACTCGATAGTATTAGTTAGGGGTGGAAGGGTAAAAGATTTACCAGGAGTTAGATATCACATCGTTCGTGGTGCGCTTGATACATCAGGTGTAGCTGGAAGAACGCAAAGAAGATCTAAGTACGGTGCTAAACGCCCAAAAGAAGCAAAAAAGTAATTTGAAAAAAGTTTAAGGGTTTAGAAGTATAGAAGTTTAGTATTTGCTAGACTTAATAAACTTATAACCTTATAACCTTTTATTCTAAAAACAAAAAAGACATGAGAAAAAGAGCGGCAAAGAAAAGACCACTTTTACCAGATCCAAGGTTTAATGACCAATTGGTAACTCGTTTTGTGAACAACTTAATGTGGGACGGTAAGAAATCAACAGCTTTTAAAGTTTTTTATGATGCAATTGATATCATTGAAACAAAAAAGCAAGATGCAGAAAAATCATCATTAGAAATTTGGAAAGATGCGTTAACTAATGTTATGCCTCACGTAGAAGTACGTAGTCGTAGAGTTGGTGGAGCTACATTCCAAATTCCAATGCAAATTAGACCAGACAGAAAAATTTCTATGGCAATGAAGTGGTTAATACTTTATTCAAGAAGAAGAAATGAGAAGTCAATGGCTCAAAGATTAGCTTCAGAATGTTTAGCTGCGGCTAAAGAAGAAGGAGCAGCTGTTAAGAAAAGAATGGATACTCACAAAATGGCAGAAGCTAACAAAGCATTCTCTCACTTTAGATTTTAATTCATAAAGAAATGGCTAGAGATTTAAAATATACAAGAAATATTGGAATTGCTGCTCACATTGATGCTGGTAAAACAACAACAACAGAGCGTATTTTATTCTATACTGGAAAATCACACAAAATTGGTGAAGTACACGATGGTGCTGCAACAATGGACTGGATGGCGCAAGAGCAAGAAAGAGGTATTACTATTACTTCTGCTGCAACAACTTGTGAATGGAATTTTCCAACTGAACAAGGTAAAATTTTACCTGAAACATTACCTTACCACTTTAATATTATTGATACCCCAGGACACGTTGATTTTACCGTAGAGGTAAATAGATCATTACGTGTATTGGATGGTTTGGTTTTCTTATTTAGTGCGGTTGATGGTGTGGAACCACAATCAGAAACGAACTGGAGATTAGCTGATCAATATAGAGTTCCACGTATGGGATTCGTAAATAAAATGGACCGTCAAGGTTCTAACTTCTTGAACGTATGTCAACAAGTTAGAGATATGTTGAAATCTAACGCTGTTGCAATCACTTTGCCAATTGGTGAAGAGAATGATTTCAAAGGGGTGGTTGACTTAGTGAAAAATCAAGCTATTATTTGGCATGATGCTACTCAAGGGGCTACTTTTGATATTGTGCCTATCCCAGAAGATATGCTTGCAGAAGTTAAAGAATATAGATCAATTCTTATTGAGGCAGTAGCTGATTATGATGAAAATCTATTGGATAAATACATGGAAGACGAAAGCTCTATTACAGAGGAAGAAATCAATGTGGCTTTAAGAGCTGCTACAATGGACATGGCTATCATTCCTATGATTGCTGGTTCTTCTTTTAAAAATAAAGGAGTTCAATTCATGTTAGATGCAGTATGTAAATACTTACCATCTCCGATGGATAAAGAAGGTATTACAGGTATTCACCCTGATGATGCTGAATTATTAGAAGAAGATCAAACCAAAATATTACGTAAACCAGATGTAAAAGAGCCTTTCGCTGCTTTAGCATTTAAGATTGCTACTGACCCATTCGTTGGTCGTTTGGCTTTCTTCCGTGCGTATTCTGGTCGTTTGGATGCTGGTTCTTATGTTTTGAACACACGTTCAGGTAACAAAGAAAGAATTTCTCGTATCTACCAAATGCACGCTAACAAACAAAATCCAATCGAATATATTGAGGCTGGAGATATTGGAGCTGCTGTTGGATTTAAAGATATCAAAACTGGAGATACATTGTGTGATGAAAAACACCCAATCATTCTTGAGTCTATGAAATTCCCTGCACCGGTAATTGGTATTGCTATTGAGCCTAAAACTAAGGCTGACGTAGATAAAATGGGTATGGCTTTGGCTAAATTAGCTGAAGAGGATCCTACATTTACAGTTAGAACAGATGAGGCTTCTGGGCAAACGATTATCTCAGGTATGGGTGAGTTGCACTTGGATATCCTTGTAGATCGTATGAAACGTGAATTTAAAGTTGAAGTTGACCAAGGTGAGCCTCAAGTTGAATACAAAGAAGCGTTTACAAGATCTGCTACGCATAGAGAAACGTACAAAAAACAATCTGGAGGTCGTGGTAAATTCGGTGATATCGTATTTACATTAGAGCCTGCTGATGAAGTAGACGGTAAAGTTCCTGTGGGATTACAGTTTATCAATGCAGTTAAAGGTGGTAACGTTCCTAAAGAATATATTCCTTCTGTAGAGAAAGGTTTTAGAGAAGCTATGAAAGCAGGTCCTTTAGCAGGATATGCAGTAGATAGTTTGAAAGTAACGTTGTCAG
>JAGOAF010000021.1:15419-22668 GCA_017984035.1 Flavobacterium sp. | reverse complement strand
GTGTTGCGGCTTTTATTATTGCCAATGTATTTTTAAGTTTGGACTTAGTGCAAAGTTTTATTGCCATTATTGGAATGGTAGTATTAGCCTTCCCTTTTGTGGTACGTTGGGCAAGAAATATTTACATCAACATGTTTATTTCGTATGATCCAAACGCCGGTAAGCAATAAATCTACTTACTTTTATTAGCAAATCGTCGAATATCGATTTCCTTAGCCAAAGGAATTTGATTTTCGATGGCGTCAAATAAGGCAGCTGCCATAGCTGGTCCTAGCATTACACCTCGTGTTCCAAGACCATTCAATACGTGAATTCTTTTGTGATTAGCATGCGTACCTACTAGCGGTCTTCGATCTCGAACGGTGGGGCGCACGCCTGCAAAATGGGATACAATTTCGAAATCACAATCTATTATTTCTCGAATTCGCGCGACTAATTCGGTTTTTCCTTCTTCAGTGGGTAGATCCGTTTTATCTTTCCAATTATAAGTAGCACCCACCTTGAACAAATCATTGCCTAAAGGTAAAATAAAGACGCTGGTGTTTACTATAACGTCCAAATCTAATCCAGCTGCTTTGATGATAAACAATTCCCCTTTGGTACCGTCTAAGGGCAATTGGTTGAAATAGGGATTGGCATGCAATCCAAAACCTTCTGCAAAAATGATGTGTTTGTATTGAACATCATTATAGCGAACACTATCATCTTCAAAAAGAATTGCTGAATAATCAAACGATTCCTTGCGAAAACAATTAGTTTCGAGGAGATAATTGCGATACGATTCCAATAACGAAGCCGTATCCACATATCCTGTGTGGAGTACTTCACCGTATTCAAAAGGAGCTGAAATACCTTTGTATGCTTTATTATGCAATTGTGTAGATAAAAATGGGGCAAGTGCAGGCTTGTCAGAAGCCGCAAACCAATTGTTTTGTTCTTCAACTGAAAAAAACTTTCGCACTATAGGCATTTTATAATCGAATTGATTGTCCATTTTGGACTGTAATTGCGCGTAAAAAGCATTCATGATAACCAATTGCGACTGCGCCTCCCAAACTTCACTAAAACGCTTTAAAATGACCGGATTGTACAAACCACCAGCAATCTTAGAAGAGTTTTGCGAATCATTATCGACCATATGAATGGTTTTACCATGTTGCAAGGCTTTTTCGGCGAAAGAAATCCCTGCTAAACCACAACCCACAATTAAATAATCAATCATAATTCCATTTTGAAAAGTACAAAGTAACTATATAAAAAGAAAAACTCTCACCTTTCGGTAAGAGTTTTTTATGATACTTCAAAAATCAAATGCTTAATAATTCCACATATCTTGCTCGAAACTACGAATTTTGTCTTTCACACGATCTGATTCTAACAACTGATTTTGTGCATTTTGATTCATATAATCTTTTATATCTCTATCCCCATAAACATTTTCTTCTTTATAAATCACACTATTAAAACGACGTGAATTCAATATTTGATCAAATGTAATTGGCATAGACGAATTTTTCTCATTGAACGCTGAAGCACTATATAAAGTCTCTCTTGCATCAGGGAAGAACACCCAAAATAACTCAATAAAATCTGGATCTTCACTATTCATTGTGTATACATCTGGAGTAACCGGACATATTCCTAATAAACGGTATTTCAATTCGCTTTGACGTTTGTCAAAATACCAAACTCCTTTAATTTTATACTGAGTGACATCTTGTGAGGTAAGATCTTGCTGAACAATGTATTCAGGAGATATTTTTGAACCTGCGTTCATTTGTTCTCTACCAGCATCCGTAGTATCAATTCGCGACAATGACGCTTTGATATCCTTAAATGACTTTTTAGTATTAAAATAACTATCGGTATATACTTCCGTAATTTTACCTTTTTTAATCCCTTTAATTAACACATCATATAAAGACCGTCTCTCAGGACCTATATTAGCCGTATCAATTGGAAAATACAAAGGAAAATTGATTTTTTCTCCCAAATCTATAATTTCCCAGGTAGTTCTACTCATTAAAATATCTCTATCGTGAACATATCCATAAGCTAAAGGTTTATCATTATCTGAATTCTTTTGCGCTACTGATTTTATTCCTATTTGGCTTGGCGTTTTTGCATTTAGCAAATTCGATTGTCCAAAAGAAGCGATACTGCAACTTATAGAAAATAGGGCTATTAAAAAACTTTTAACGTTCATCATATTGAAAATATTGAGTAGTTAATTAAATCTACTTATTATTGTATTTCATAAATTACTGGTGCTGTTCTTGGCAACATATAGCTTCCCGCACCCACTAATTTAGTTTTTATCTCAGAAATAGTTACTTGATCACCTCTTCCTGCTTTGGCTAAAACGGCTTTACATTGCCCATTCAATTTGTTGCCAGGTACTACAACCGTAGGTTGACCTGTTACTTTAAAATTAAATCCAACAACATCTAAACCAACTTCAAAATCAAAATCAACTAATTTAGCCCCAACAGTAGAAATTTCTAAACTTGACTTAGGCCCTTTTACGACACCCATTTCTCCTCTAATAGTTCCTACAGGACCAGGAATTCCTTTGATTCTAAATGTCTTTTTATCTGAAACAGTAGATCCATCAGGTAATTTACCAGTAACACTAATTACCGCTTCATTTCCTGCACCCGGATTCATAACATACTTACCTGCTCCAACAGAACGCAAACCAGGACCACTAGCTGATACTTTATCTGCTGCAACTCCTGCAAACGAAATAGACATTGGATTAGCAACCCCTCTGTATACTACATTCATCTTATCTGCAGAAATCGTAGCTGAATTAGGACGTGGTACTACTACGTATTTACCTTCAAAAGCCAATGGAATCGTTTCACCATCTTGAACGAAAGTAAACTTACCATTGATTTTTTGTTCACCTACACCACCTGCTGTTAATGAAATCTTTGCTTGACCATTTTCTAATTTACCAGGACCTTGGAAAGAGGTTGGTTTAGTATTCGCATCATATTTACCTAATACTACTTTACCGGTTACTTTTTCTCCTTGGTAATAGGCATTTTTATCTAACACTACTAAAGCAGTGAAGTTTTTCATTGAAGATGCTTCAACTGCTGCTTTTCCTAATAAAATACTGTAAATATCAGCTTCTGCTTTTTTTACGTCATTTTGAAAAGAAGTAATTTTAGTCAGTGAAGCAATCGCAGGAAAGCCTTTGAAGTGGTAGTCTAAATATTTTTTAGTCACTCCTTCATTGTCTTTAATGTCAGCAGTATTGAATTTACTAGTAATCTCATCAATTACACCTTTCAACTTGCTGTTATTGCCAACTGCTGCTTTCATATCAGCAACATACTTAGAAAAGTTAGATACAATATCGTTACCCTTTGCTGAATAACCATCGCCTTCAAACCAACCTTCGTCTATTGCAGCTCCTTTATCCATTGCTTCGTAAGGTAATTTTCCGGTTTCTTCATCCAGTTCAACACCTTCAGTTGCATCTGATTTTAAAGTACCTAAAAATTCATAAAAGTTTTTAGAAATTTCAGCTACCTTTTTAGCTTCTGCTGCAGCTTGTACAAAGTGCGCATCTTCGCCCGCCTTTTTATCAAGTGCTTGCAACATACTTGCATTCATTGATTCAGCGCTTAAATTAGCTGCGTCAAATTTTTCGTTCATTAATCCAAAAGCTGATAAGACTTCTTTGGACATATTTAAAGCTAACATTGCGATGAAAACCAGATACATCAGGTTTACCATCTTCTGTCTAGGGGTTAATTTTCCTCCTGCCATTGTATTTTTAAATAATTAGTTAGTAAAGTAATTATAGTTTAAAACTAATTATTATCCTTTGTTACTCATTGCCGAAAGCATACCACCATACACCGCATTTAATGACGCAATATTAGCCGTCATTGATTGCATTTGTTGTTTCAACATAGCCGCATTTTCAGCAATATCTTTATTTGCCTCTGCGTTAACTGAAGCGCTTTCTAATTGTAATTTATACAAATTATTCAATGACTCCATTTGAGCTGCTGCTTTAGTTAATTCTTCGCTGTATTTTTTAGTCGAAGCTAACGAGTCAACTGTTGGTGCAATTCCTTTTGCAGCTGATTCGAAGTTTTTAATACTGTTTCCTAAGCTCGCCATTAACTCACCGTCAATTTTAGCTTCTTTTAACATGGTATCCAATTTTTGAGAAAGTAATCCGTCAGCATCTGAAGCATCTTCTTTCTTTTTTGTTTTCGGTTTCGCTTCTCCACCAGCTAACTCAGGATAAACCAACGTCCAGTCCAATTCATCGTCGACTTTGTCAAATGCAGACAATGCAAAAATGAATGCTTCTGTTAAAAGTCCTATAATTAATAATTGACTGGCACCTGTCCAGTGTTGAATCTTAAACAAAGCTCCTACAATTACTACTGCCGCTCCCATACCGTAAGCGAAATTCATTACTTTTTTGTTGATTAATGCCATAATTATTATTATATAAAATGATTTTAGATTGTTATTTATTTTTTAAATTTATTTTTTGTATTTGTTTTTTTAGTAGATATTTTTTGAGTTCCCATGTAATTCTGAACCGTTCTAAACCCTATATAACTTCTAGCTGAATCGGCATATTCATAATCCCTAGTAGATACTTGTAACATATAAGCTACATCCTTCCAAGAACCACCACGCACTACTTTTCGTTTATTTTTGTAATCTAAAATATTAGGACTTATGTTAGATATGAATTCATAGGCACTTGGATCGTAAGCTGTGGCTGTCCATTCAGCAACATTCCCAGACATATTATACAAATTATATCCGTTAGGGTCATACGATTTGGCTTCTACTGTATATAAAGCATTATCTGAAGCATAGTCCCCTCTATTAGGCTTGAAGTTTGCTAAGAAGCAACCTCTGTCATTTTTAGTATAAGGTCCCCCCCAAGGATAGGTAGCAGATTGCAATCCGCCTCTTGCAGCATATTCCCACTCTGCCTCAGAAGGCAATCTAAATTTATTTACCAAATCCCTTCCTTTCTTTTTGGATTTCACATAGTTGTTTTTATACAATGTTCTCCATTCGCAAAAAGCAATTGCTTGAGATTGTTTAACACCAACAACGGGATAATCTCCATAGGCTTTGTGCCAAAAATAATCGTTATGCATTGGCTCATTATAAGAGTAATTAAAATCTTTAATCCAAACCGTAGTATCAGGATATACCTTTACTTGCTCGGTTCTAATAAAATCTTGTCTCTTACCTCCTTTTGATTTTGCAGCAGCTTGAATATCCATCCAAGAATAACGAAATTTTAATTTATCTACATCAATCGTTCTTAAACCGTTATAAGAAGCCTCTAGAGGCAAATACATCGAATCCATAACTTCTGTGTATGGCTCGTCTGGATATTTCTTTGTGTCCTTGATTAATTTGGATTTTTTATTCAATTTTCTATAGGCATTTGGGTCATCTTTGGTACCTATACTATAGTAATTATCCCACATGTATTTTTCATACACTGTATTCGTTTTAGAATTTTTGACGTTTTTTTCATCAAAATCGTTGTATGCAAAACTAGAAATTGTTACATTTTTATTTTTATTTTCACCACTATTTGTACTTCCTTCAGCCATAAGTGCCAAACGAACTCGCATTGTGGAGTCTTTAACCCATTCTACAAATTGACGATATTCACTGTTGGTAATCTCTGTTTCATCCATATAAAAAGAGGGAACAGTTACTGTTTTTGAAGGTGCATCTTCAACTCCAGCTATGTCTTGATCTGACTTCCCCATAATGAACGAACCCCCAGGAACTAAAGACATTCCGAACGGTTTTTCAGGATGCCATTTGGCCCCTTTTATCCCTACCAATTCTCCTTTATCTCCAGATTTTCCGCAACTAATAAATAGTGTCAAAATTGCTGTAAATGCAATGAATTTCTTCATATAAATTTGCGTTATATTTTCTTTATTTTTCAATGTGTAAACCTATTTATTATTTTTTTAAAAAGCAATTTTTTTATTTAGAAAGCTTTTTACTACAAAAATGCTGTTTTTTAAATGCTGTTTTTTCGTTGTGCCTTCCACCATCTTTCTGGCAATTCTTGATCACAAGCGGCTAAATATTCTTCATGCGAACAGGGTAATAACGTATTGCGTTTTAATTTATTGTTCCCATTTAGTGTAAACGGAATCTCAATCCACCATCGATCTGTTTTATCACTCTTATAAAACACTAATTCTTCTTCTTCAGAAGGCACAATGTATTTTAAATAATTTTCTCTACTACCAAAAGGATATTCATTAGAACGATAATGAAACCCTTCAATAAAATACCAAATGATTTGCGCAATCAAAACCGATTCTTGTTCGGTACCATTATGATTAAAAATACCAAACGAACTCACTTTATCGCTAATTCCAGCATATCGTGATAGTGAACAAATCTCTTTTCCATTAAAACCATTTGGAATAAACGGACTGAAATTACCCGAATCAGAGGATTTTACTGCGTTCATATCAAGGCTTACCAAATCTGCATCGCGAAAAACAGGTTCAGCTATGGCTATATTATTTGTAACTTCTCCCAATCGGTAAGCGTCAAAAAATAATTTTTCAACTAAGTCAATTTCTTCCTGAGAGTTGTAATAGGTTTGGTAACCAATATTGCAGTAATTGAACAAATTGTTAGGTTCTTCAATTACAATTTTTGTTAAATACGAAGATGCCCAAACAACATCACTTTCTTTCCCAAAATCAAATTTACTATCAACAGCTACTAAATTCACCATTTGCTCTAAGTCATCGTAAGCTCTGTAAAGTGCATAAGTCAAATCTTGTGAGCCACCAATAACGATTGGAATCACCTTGTTTTTAATCAGATCAGCTGCCACTTTTTTCAAAGCAAAAAAAGTATCTTCAATTGTATTACCTGCTATTATATCTCCAAAATCAGCAATAGAAACATCCCAATTTCCAGGGTACAAACCGTACAATTCTTTTCGGATGGCAATTAAGTCCATCTCCGGATTGCCCTTTAGGTTTCCACGATTTTCTACTACACCAATAATTCCAATTGACAGCTTACTTATTTCTGGATAGGCTTCCGAAGTGTGCAATACCACCTTACTCCCCAATTGTTGGGAAGACAAACCATCAATATAATCAATGATCTCAGTGTCAATAGGAGAAAGAAAATCAAATTCCATTTTTTATTTCTTTTTTGCAGTCGTCTTTTTTGCAGCAGCAGCTTTTTTAGC
>JAGOAF010000021.1:0-15319 GCA_017984035.1 Flavobacterium sp. | reverse complement strand
TTTTTAGCAGGTGTTTTCTTAGCAATCAGTTCTTGAACTTCTTCCAAGGTTAATTTACTTGCATCCACGTCTTTGCTTAATTCAATTTTGATTTTACCTTTGGTAATAACAGAACGTCCCCAACGGGCTTTTTCTACCAAGATGCCTTCGGCTGACCAATTATGAATTACTTTGTCAATATTTTTTTGCAATTTATCTTCAATCAATTCTTCAATATCAGACTGCGATAAATTATCAAAATTGTACTTTTTACTTACATTTATAAACAGACCATCCCATTTGATAAAAGCTCCAAAACGACCTACTCCTTTTTGGACACCCAAACCTTTGTAAGTAGCAATTGGCGCATCAGCCTGTGCTTTTTCATCAATTAATTCTTGTGCTCTTTCCATTGCAACATCCAAAGGATCTTCGCCTTTTGGTAAAGAAATGAAAGCGGCTCCATGTCGAATATAAGGTCCATAACGACCATTGCTTACCTCAACCTCTTCTCCTTTATACAAACCTAAATTTTTAGGCAATAAAAAGAGATTTAAAGCGTCCTCTAAAGTAATATTCCCAATATTTTGATCGATTTTTAAACTGGCAAATTTCTTGTCTTCATCCTCAGCATCTCCAATTTGAGCCATCGGTCCAAATTTTCCTAAACGAACTGAAACCGGTTTGCCTGTTGCAGGATCTGTCCCTAAAATTCGTTCCCCACTTTCTCTATCAGCATTGGCTTCTACGTCTTTCACATTAGGGTGAAACTTATCATAGAATTCCTGCATCATTTTAGCCCATTCGATATTTCCTTCGGCAATTTCGTCAAAATCCTGCTCTACTTTTGCTGTAAAATTGTAATCTAAAATAGCCCCAAAATTCTTCACTAAGAAATCCGTTACAATCGTTCCAATATCAGTTGGTACTAATTTTCCTTTATCTGAACCAGTGTTTTCTTTTAATATTTTCTCCCCTACCTTACCAGATTGCAAAGTCAGTTGGGTGTATTTTCTTTCTTGACCTTCTAAATTGCCTTTTTCAACATAATTTCTGTTGATAATAGTAGAAATTGTTGGTGCGTAGGTTGAAGGACGACCAATTCCTAATTCTTCTAGTTTTTTCACTAATGAAGCCTCGGTATATCTAGCCGCAGGTCTTGTATACCTTTCGGTTGCTGAAATGAAATTGTTTTCTAATCGTTCGTTTACTTTTAGTGCAGGTAACATTCCTTCTTGCTCTTCTTCATCTTCATCATGTCCTTCTAAATACACTTTTAGAAAACCTTCAAAAAGCAAAACTTCACCCGAAGCTGTAAATACTTCGGTATGATTGTTCGCTTCAATTTTTACATTGGTACGTTCTAACTCCGCATCACTCATTTGAGAAGCCAAGGTTCTTTTCCAAATCAAATCATACAAACGCGCTTGATCACGGTCAATATTTACAGTGTGACGCGACATATCCGTAGGACGAATCGCTTCGTGAGCTTCTTGAGCCCCTTTGCTTTTATTTGTAAACGTACGAGGTTTAGAAAATTCTTTTCCGTAAGATTTAATAATCTCTGCCTGAGCTGCATCCATTGCCTCTTTAGACAAATTCACACTATCCGTTCTCATATAGGTAATTAAACCCGCTTCATACAAACGCTGCGCTAATTGCATGGTAATTCCGACAGGAAAATACAATTTACGAGCTGCTTCTTGTTGTAAAGTAGAAGTGGTAAATGGACCTGTAGGAGATTTTTTAGTTGGTTTTGTTTCTAACTCTCCTACTTTATATGTGGAAGCGCTGTTTTTTTGCAAAAAATCTTCCGCTTCTTTTTTAGTATTGAAATTTTTAGGCAACTTCGCCTTTACTGTTTTTCCAGCTTCGTTTATAAACTCCGCAGTAACCGAATAACTAGCTACTGGTTTGAAGTTTTGAATCTCACGCTCACGTTCTACGATCAATCGAACAGAAACAGATTGCACTCGACCGGCAGAAAGTCCGCCTTTCACTTTTCTCCACAAAACAGGCGATAATTCATAACCCACCAAGCGGTCTAAAACACGACGTGCTTGTTGCGCATTCACTAAATTATAGTCAATTTCACGAGGATTATCTATAGCTTTAAGAATAGCCGTTTTCGTGATTTCATGAAAAACGATGCGTTTCGTTTTCTTTTTATCTAATTTTAATTCTTCTGATAAGTGCCAAGAGATAGCTTCTCCCTCACGGTCCTCATCGGAAGCTAACCAAACCATTTCGGCATTTTTTGACAAGGTTTTCAGTTTGCTAACCAATGCTTTTTTGTCGGCCGAAACTTCATATTTAGGTTTGAAACCATTTTCAACATCTACACCAATTTCTTTGGAAGGTAAGTCGGCAATATGTCCGTAACTTGATTCAACTTGAAAGTCACTTCCTAAAAATTTTTCGATTGTTTTAGCCTTTGCAGGTGATTCCACTATAACTAAATTCTTTGCCATATACCGTTTGTTTGTAGGTGCAAAAGTATGGGATTTTTTTAAATTTTGTGTTTATTAAATTTTAAAAGTAAATTTTATCGATTAAAAACGCTTTTCAACGGTAGGGTATTTATTAAATCTATTCTGTCCTAAAATCAATAATTAAATATGTACTTTTAAGATGCTAAGCTGAATTTTCATCCACTAAAGACTTCTAAATTAGTGTTAAAACTAGACTGCCATCTTGTCATATTTCTTAAAATTGACGTATATTTGCACTTTGAAAAATGAAAATGGAAAAAGTAATCGAAGAAAGCAAACAAGGGGAAAGCCTTGTTTTAGAACATAAGAAAGAGAATACAAAAAAACTATTTATAGAGAGTTATGGCTGTGCTATGAATTTTTCTGACAGTGAAATTGTAGCTTCTATTTTATCCGAAAACGGTTTTAATACCACTCAGGTTTTAGAAGAAGCCGACTTAGTCTTGGTCAATACCTGCTCCATTCGCGATAAAGCCGAACAAACGATTCGCAAACGTTTAGAAAAATACAATGCTGTAAAACGCATCAATCCCAAAATGAAAGTAGGGGTTCTAGGTTGTATGGCTGAGCGTTTAAAAAGTCAGTTTTTAGAAGAAGAAAAAATAGTGGATTTAGTTGTAGGACCAGATGCTTACAAAGATTTACCGAATTTGCTTGCCGAAGTGGAAGAAGGACGTGACGCTATCAATGTGATTCTATCTAAAGATGAAACTTATGGCGACATTGCTCCGGTTCGATTGATGAGTAATGGAATAACCGCTTTGGTTTCTATTACTCGAGGTTGTGATAATATGTGTACGTTTTGCGTAGTGCCTTTCACCCGAGGTCGTGAACGCAGTCGTGAACCACAAAGTATACTTAAAGAAATTCAAGACTTATGGGATAATGGGTATAAAGAAATTACGCTTCTAGGGCAAAATGTAGATAGCTATTTGTGGTATGGTGGCGGATTGAAAAAAGATTTTGAAAATGCTAGCGAAATGCAAAAAGCGACCGCTATTAGTTTTGACCAGTTGTTAGAAACTGTCGCTATTACTTTCCCTAAAATGCGTATTCGATTTTCAACTTCTAATCCGCAAGACATGCACGAAGAAGTGCTGCATGTGATTGCTAAATACCCTAATATCTGCAAACACATTCACTTGCCCGTTCAATCCGGAAGCAACCGAATTTTAAAGGAAATGAACCGTTTGCACACGCGTGAAGAATACATGTCGTTAATTGACAAAATCAGATCTATAATCCCAAACTGTTCTATTTCACAGGATATGATAGCTGGTTTTCCAACAGAAACCGAAGCAGATCATCAAGATACTTTGAGTTTAATGGAATATGTAAAATATAATTTTGGATATATGTATTCGTATTCCGAACGTCCTGGCACTTTGGCTGGACGCAAAATGGAAGACGACGTTACCGAGGAAACCAAAGCAAGACGCTTACAAGAAATAGTAGATTTACAACAAACTCACGCTTGGTTCCGTTCTGAAGAATTCATCGGTCAAACAGTAGAGGTTTTAGTTGAAAAAGTGTCTAAAAAGTCAACAGAAGAGTTTTCAGGACGTAATTCACAAAGCATAACTGTCGTATTCCCAAAAGAAAATTATAAAATAGGTGATTTTGTTAATGTAAAAATTACTTCTTGTACCAGCGGCACACTTAAAGGTGAAGCAGTAGGTTTAAGTGAAATGAATGCATACAACGTTTAAAGTATCTGATTTAAACCAAACAAAAAATGGAAACAGTTCAATCAATAAAACAACGATTTGAAATTATTGGGAATGACCCTAAATTAAATCGCGCCATAGAAAAAGCAATTCAAGTAGCACCTACCGATATTTCGGTATTAGTCATCGGGGAAAGTGGTGTTGGAAAAGAAAGTATTCCAAAAATAATTCATTCGCTTTCGCATCGCAAACACGGAAAATATATTGCTGTTAACTGTGGAGCGATTCCTGAAGGTACGATCGATAGTGAACTTTTCGGACACGAAAAAGGGGCTTTTACAGGTGCAACCAATACCCGTGAAGGCTATTTTGAAGTGGCCAATGGCGGAACTATTTTTTTAGATGAAGTAGGCGAATTGCCTTTAACCACACAAGTTCGTTTGCTTCGAGTTTTGGAAAATGGCGAATTTATAAAAGTAGGCTCCTCTCAAGTACAGAAAACCAATGTTCGAATTGTCGCTGCTACTAATGTTAATTTGTTTAACGCTATTGAAAAAGGAAAGTTTAGAGAAGATCTGTATTACCGTTTAAGCACAGTTGACATTGGCTTACCTCCACTTCGTGATCGTAAAGAAGATATTCATTTATTATTCAGAAAATTTGCAGCAGACTTTGCCCACAAATACAAAATGCCACCCCTAAAATTGGATGAGAATGCCGTTCAATTATTACAAAAATTTCGTTGGAGTGGTAACATTCGCCAATTGCGAAATGTAGCCGAGCAATTATCAGTATTAGAAACCACTAGAGATATAACAGCATTAACGTTACAATCTTATTTACCAACTGAGGGAACCCATTTACCTTCTGTAATTAGCGATAAAAAAAGTGATAGTGATTTCAATACCGAGAGAGAAATTTTATACAAAGTCCTTTTTGATATGAAAAGTGATTTGCATGATTTGAAAAAACTTACTTTAGAATTAATGAAAAATGGCAGTTCGAAAGTGCAGGAAACGAATCAAAATCTAATCAAAAAAATCTACGGTTCCCAAGAAAGTGATAACGAAATTCATTTTGAAGAAACACCTAGAGCAGCCATATTGAACGTTCCAAAAGAGGAAGCAGTTTATGAAGAAGATGACGAAGAAGACAACTATCTTTTTGCAGAAACGATTGAAGCCGAAGAAGAGATTTTAAAATTAGAACAAAAAGAAATAGAAATGATCAAACGCTCTTTGGAAAAAAACAAAGGAAAAAGAAAAGCAGCTGCTGATGAATTAGGAATTTCAGAACGTACATTGTATCGAAAAATAAAACAATTTGACTTATAACAACTGCTAAACCATGATAGTCAATTCAATCAAGAGCATTTTTATAAGAGACCTTTCAAAATTAAAAGGCGAAATCGAGTCTTATCCTGATGAAAATTCTATTTGGGAAATAAGAAGCGATATAAACAATTCAGCCGGGAATCTCACTTTACACCTGATTGGAAATTTAAACACTTACATTGGAGCTGAACTTAACAAAACAGGGTATACCCGAAATCGAGAATTGGAATTTACTCAAAAAAATGTACCACGAGAACAATTAATTCAGGGCATCGAGGCTACTATTAGTGTGATAGAAAATACACTGGACCAATTATCTGCCACGGATTTAAAAAAAGAATATCCCACTTTAATTTGGGAGAAAAAAACTTCAACAGAATATGTATTAATTCATCTTACCACACATTTAGCCTATCATTTAGGACAAATAAATTACCATAGACGCTTACTTAATACAAAGTAAATGAATACATTTGATTTTTTGAAATTGAAAAAATGAAAAACATCTTTTACCTATATACAATATTATTTTTACTAACTCTTTCAAGTTGTTCTGTTTATAATTTTACAGGGACTGGAAAAATTGACGCTAAAACATTCCAAGTGAATTTTTTTCAAAATAATGCTGAAATCATTGAGCCTGGAATAGATAGAACGTTCACCTTAACTTTGCAAGACTTAATTCAAAATCAGACGAATTTAAACTTGGTTAAAAATGGTGCTGATTTAACCTATGAAGGCGAAATAGTTGATTATAGAATCAGTCCAATGACGGCAACTGCAGACCAACAAGCGGCACAAAACCGTTTAAAAATTAGAGTCAATGTTCGATTTACCAATAGAAAAACGGAAAAAGACGATTTTGAAAAAACATTTGAATTTTTTTATGATTATCCCGCTACGGCACAACTTAACGGTAGTACCTTAAACAAAGCTTTAGATGAAATTTTTGAACGAATTACACAAGACATATTCAACGAATCTCTTGCTAAATGGTAATCTTAAAATGATGATTTGTTTATTTATATTCGTTGATTCGAATTAACACTAAACAAATAACCCGATATACAAATAACCTTTATGAATGTAACTGATTATACTTATTTAATTAATAAACCCGATGCTATCAATGAAAAGCAAACAGAATCTTTGACACATGTTTTAGAAGATTTTCCCTATTTTCAAAGTGCAAGAGCTTTGCGATTAAAAGGTTTGTATAATCAAAATAGTTTTAAATACAATCAGGCATTAAAAGTTACAGCGGCTCATACTACGGATCGTACTGTTTTATTTGACTTTATTACCTCCGATACGTTCACAGCTATTCAAAAAGGGTATTACGACAAAAAAGTATTAGAACTTCTTGATATTAATGTAGTGGATAGTGAAATCATTGCCACAACAATAGAGGAAACAGTTAAAGTTTATCTAGAGACCCCCGCACCTACATTAACTCAAGAAGACACAACAACCGACTCGAAAATTGCTAAAGAAAAATTAGAGATTGGAAAACCTTTGGACTTTGCTTCGGATGAAAAACACTCTTTCCAAGAATGGTTACAACTTTCTAGAATTCAACCCATAGTTAGAAAGGATACAGAGGATGAAAAAATAACATTTGCATCTAAAAACGAAACGCAAAAGAAAAAACTAGAGTTAATCGATAAATTTATCGAAACCAATCCGAAAATCCCAGCCGTAAAACAAGGATCTGCTACTCCATCAACTTTTGATTTAAACAAAGAAGACCATTCGATGTTGATGACTGAGACATTAGCCAAAGTGTATTTGGAACAAAAAAAATATCAAAAAGCTATTCAAGCTTATGAAATATTAATTTTGAAATATCCAGAAAAAATTAGTTTCTTTGCAGACCGTATTTCGGACATTACGATTTTACAACAAAATAACAATAATTAACAATGAGCACATTTTCAATTTTTTTAGTTTTAATTACAATAGTTTGCTTTCTATTGGTAGTAGTAATTATGGTTCAAAATCCTAAAGGAGGCGGGTTATCTTCTTCTATTGGTGGATCACAAATGTTAGGTGGTGTACAAAAAACTACTGACTTTTTAGATAAAAGTACTTGGACATTAGCTACGATATTAATTGCGCTTATTTTACTTTCAAGCTTAAGTTTCACTGGTGCTTTAAGTGATACTGAATCTAAAATTATCGAAAAATCAGAAGCGCCTGCCGCAACACCAGCTACACCAGCTGAACCTGCTGCTCCAGCTACTAAATAAGTCATAATCACACCCTAAAATGCCAGCCTGTCAAAGCTGGCATTTTTTTTAGGAAAAAATGTCAGTTAAAACGATATGGCACAATTTCTGAAATAGCAGAAACATTCAAATACAATAATTTTAAAACATACAATCATGGGATTAAACATTAAACCGCTTTCAGACCGCGTTCTTATTGAACCAGTTGCCGCAGAGACTAAAACTGCATCAGGAATTTTTATTCCAGATACTGCGAAAGAAAAACCACAAAAAGGAACTGTAGTTGCTGTTGGTAACGGAACCAAAGACCACACTATGACTGTGAAAATTGGTGATACCGTACTTTACGGAAAATATGCAGGTACCGAATTAAAATTAGAAGGTAAAGATTATTTAATTATGCGCGAAGACGATATTCTAGCGATAATCTAATCAAGTAAACGAATCAATAAAAAACAGTAAAATGGCAAAAGATATAAAATTTGATATTGAAGCACGTGACGGATTAAAACGTGGTGTAGATGCATTAGCTAATGCAGTGAAAGTAACTTTAGGACCTAAAGGAAGTAATGTTATTATTGGAAAAGCTTTTGGTGGACCAAACGTAACCAAAGATGGTGTTACAGTAGCTAAAGAAATCGAATTGCAAGACCCATTAGAAAATATGGGAGCTCAAATGGTGAAAGAAGTGGCTTCTAAAACCAATGACTTAGCTGGAGATGGAACTACAACTGCTACGGTTTTGGCACAAGCTATCGTAAAAGAAGGATTGAAAAACGTTGCTGCTGGTGCAAATCCAATGGATTTAAAAAGAGGAATTGACAAAGCGGTAGAAGCTATTGTGGAAGACTTAACTAAACAGGCTAAAGTTGTTGGAAGTGACTCTGAAAAAATCAAACAAATTGCTTCTATATCTGCTAACAATGATGAAGTTATTGGTGAATTGATCGCTAATGCTTTTGCAAAGGTTGGGAAAGAGGGAGTAATTACTGTTGAAGAAGCTAAAGGTACCGATACGTTTGTTGATGTAGTAGAAGGAATGCAATTTGATAGAGGATATCTTTCTCCATACTTTGTGACAAATCCAGAAAAAATGGAAGCAGAATTAGAAAGTCCTTACATATTATTGTACGATAAAAAAGTTTCTTCTTTAAAAGAATTATTACCTGTTCTTGAACCGGTGGCTCAATCAGGGAAACCATTATTAATTATTGCGGAAGATGTTGATGGTGAAGCTTTATCAACTTTAGTAGTCAATAAATTACGTGGTGCCTTAAAAATCGCTGCTGTTAAAGCACCTGGTTTTGGAGACAGAAGAAAAGCCATGTTAGAAGATATTGCTATCTTAACTGGAGGAACTGTTATCTCAGAAGAAAGAGGATATACTTTGGAGAACACAACTATTGACATGTTGGGTACTGCAAAAAGAGTAAACATTGACAAAGACAACACTACAATTGTAAGTGGTGCTGGTGATGCGGATACTATCAAAAATCGTGTGAACCAAATCAAAGGTCAAATGGAAACTACTACCTCTGACTACGATAAAGAAAAATTGCAAGAGCGTTTGGCTAAATTAGCTGGAGGTGTAGCCGTATTATATGTTGGAGCTGCTTCTGAAGTAGAAATGAAAGAGAAAAAAGACCGTGTAGATGATGCACTTCACGCTACTCGTGCAGCTGTTGAAGAAGGTATTGTTGCTGGTGGAGGCGTTGCCTTATTAAGAGCAAAAGCCGTTTTAAGCAAAGTTAAAGCGGACAATGCTGATGAAGCAACTGGAATTCAAATTGTATCTCGTGCTGTAGAAGCGCCTTTGAGAACTATCGTTGAAAATGCTGGTTTAGAAGGTTCTGTAGTTGTGGCAAAAGTTGCTGAAGGAAAAGGTGATTTTGGTTACAACGCTAAAACAGACGAATATGTTGACATGCTAAAAGCGGGAATCATTGATCCTAAGAAAGTAACTCGTGTAGCACTAGAAAATGCAGCTTCAGTTGCTGGAATGATCTTGACTACCGAATGTGCTTTGATTGACATTAAAGAAGAATCGGCACCAAGTCCAATGGGCGGAGGTATGCCAGGAATGATGTAATTCCATTTACGAAGTACGATATACGAAGTACGAAGTAAATATTTAAATAAAAAATCCGAAGTTTTCACTTCGGATTTTTTTTATTTGTATTATTTATCTTGTGGTCGTTTTTTTAATAATTTTAAGAAAACGGGAAAGGTAGATATCAAAATGATTCCGATAACGATCAACTCAATATGTTCTTTCAAATCAATTCCATAATTTAAAAACACGCCGTATAAATAGTGTCCAGAGAACACTAAAATAAAGGACCATAGAAAAGAACTCAATGTATTAAAAAACATAAATTTCTTTTTATCCATCGAAACTATACCGGCAACTATGGGTGCAAAAGTTCTAAATATGGGTAAAAAACGAGCGTAAATAATAGCCTTTCCACCATATTTTTCAAAAAAATCTTTGGATTGCAACAGGTACTTTTTCTTAAACCAAAAAGTATCTTCTTTCTTGAATAAATAGTAACCGCTTTTAGAGCCAAACCAATAGCCCACTGTATTTCCAACTATTCCTGAAAATGCAATTAATAAGGCCAACAAGGTGACATTAATAAAATCATTTTCAATAACAATAACATTTGCAATTAAATCACCACTATAAATTCCAGAAAGAAAAAGTAAGCTATCTCCAGGTAGAAAAAAACCTGCAAAAAGTCCTGTTTCGGCAAAAATGATGAATAATACTATGTATAACCCCACTTGAACTCCTCCAATTGATAAAGTAATATAAAACTCTGGGTTCAATAATTGTGTCCAATCAAAATTGTTCATGCAATAGTGTTTAGTTAATATCTAGGGTGTGAAAGTAAGAATAATTTAGCGCAACCACAATTTTAGGCATTCGTTTTAGAATTTAATTAACGATTGATTAATTCCTTTCATACAAGCAACAATGGTGTAATTTTTCATAGGTCGCATCGATAGCTTTTACCTCATCGGTATCGTGTCCCACTTTTGCAACTGCCTTTTTTACGTCCAAAAGAGAACATTTTTCCTCGTTCAAAATTACATTCAATTGATGGCTTTCAATATTCCAAACTGCCGACTTAACCCCTTGCACTGAAAAAGCTGCTTTTTGAATTCGTTTTTGACATTGCTCACAATTTCCATTTACCTCGGTAACGTATTTTGCATTTTTATTTTTTTTCACTTGTGCTTGAACTGAAAGTCCAACTAATACTAAAAGCACTATTGTAATAATTTTTCTCATGATTTCTATTGTATTAATTTAATATTGAATTTGATTCTTGTTATTGATATTGTCGTTGTTAATGTTATTTAATCTTAAATCGTAAACCTGCATAATACATTTGACCAAAAATTGGCGCATATACCATCGAAGCATCAAAGTTTGTCCCAAAGGGATTGGTTACTCCTACAATTACTTTGGACTGAGTATAATTACCCATATTTTCACCCCCTACATAAACTTCAAAAACGGACGAAAAAACGCGTGTAATTTGTGCATTCATCAAAGAATAAGCTGGAGAAAATTCTGGTAATTGATCCGCAATAGGATTTGGTTTTGTGTTGGGCAACTGCTGTTCTCCAATCCAATTGTAAGTAAAATCAAACTTCCATAGCTTAGGACTGCCAAATGAAGTGGTTTCGTACTCCAGATTGCCAAAAAATCGGTTTTTAGCTTGCAACGGTTTTTGGAAAGTTCCCGACAGATAATCTGTTTGCACATTATATCGTTTGTAGGCTGATCGCAATCGGAGATTTTTGACCATTTCATAATTGAATTCAAATTGGAAGCTATTTGCAAATGAATTGCCTTTTAAATTATAAAATAAAACTTGTTGCGGGCTTTGCATTACATCCACCACCACCTGGTTTTGAAAGTCGGTACGATACCAATCCAAAGTTACATCTGCATGTTTGCCCAACAATGTAAAGGACTGCGTGAAACTTCCACCAAAATTCCAGGCTATTTCAGGATTCAAACCATAGACTTTCCCATTGGTATCCAAAATAGAAAAAACTCTAGAACTGGCGAAAAGCGATTGATTTTCAGCAAAAATATTGGCAACTCGCTTTCCTCTTCCCGCAGAAAATCGGATAACAGCCTTTTCCCACGGATTGTATCGCAAATGCAAACGGGGAGTTACAAAGGTTCCTAAGCGGTTATGATTGTCGATTCTTCCTCCAAGAATGACACTGAAATTTTCATCATTATCGAACGTATATTCGAAAAAAGCACCCACTGATTGATCGGTTCTACTCCAATCTTTTGCAAGAAGCTGTTCGTGATATTGATCCAAAGTAAAGTTCAACCCTGTGGCAAATTTATTCCTAGTATTGCTAATAATCGAATTGAAAATAAGGTTGGAGTAATAACTGTTTTGCTTGATATTATATTGGCTCAAGCCAAAATACGATTGCTGGTTATGGCTCGTAAACGCATTTTGAAAACCAATACTTTGGTACGGCAAATCTTTAAAAACGTAACCTAATTTGGTAGCAACATCCAAACGTTCCGTATTGATTTCTGAACCCCAATAGTTAGTAGTTCCTTTGTCAATAGTTGGATTGAAATGGTGCTGCCCTGTTTGTTTTTCATCTTTCATGTACCTGAAATTGATAAAACTCACCCAACCTTTTTCGGCATCATAATACTGAAAGCGATTCAGCATATTGATTTGTTTTGCCAACGGATTGTCTAAAAATCCATCTTGATTGTTGTCCATTTTTGCCGTACGCGTATTGCCGTGCAAGAACAAACTACTACTCCATTTGTCAGAAAGAGGCGT
Source organism: Flavobacterium sp. (assembly GCA_017984035.1). The sequence continues at coordinate 2,781 of JAGOAF010000021.1, read as the reverse complement.
ATTAAAATGGGTGTTCAATTCAAACCTTGAATCGGTAGAACCATAAGCATTCAAGAAAAATGGCATATCGTTAATGGGTTTGATGAGTTCGGTATTGATTTGTCCCGAGATACTTTCATAACCATTCACTACACTTCCCGCTCCCTTAGTAATTTGAATACTTTCGACCCATGTTCCGGGTGTAAACGATAATCCGTATGCCTGAGAAGCACCACGAACTGACGGTATATTCTCTTCCGTAATTACTAAGTAAGGGCTGGTTAAACCCAACATTTTGATTTGTTTGGTCCCTGTTAAAGCATCTGAAAAATTCACATCAATAGACGGATTGGTTTCAAAGCTTTCTGCCAAATTACAACAGGCCGCTTTGAGCAATTCTTTACTTGTGACCAAAGTGGTGTTTCCTGTAACTGTAAACGACTTTTGCAATCCTTTACGCTTTGTGACTACTTTTACCTCATTTAATTTTTGTTGTCCAAAAACAAAATTACCCAATAAAAGCAACACAAAAAACAAGTTTGTTTTTTGCATGTATAATGATTTTACTATTTGTAATAAGTGATTTGAGTTCTAAATAACTCGACTTAAACAATAGTAAAATCAGGCGTAAAAAATATAGTGATGGTACAACTTAAAGAGTGGTGGCGCATGGGCATCACAGCAATAGGTGGTGGTAGGTAGATTTATTAGAGTGGTCTGACAAGCCGGTATTTCATGCTTGAACTCAGGTAGTACATAAAAAGCAATCGGTTCAAAAGAAAACGCTTTCAAAGTAGCACTGTCTGTTTTTTTCTCAAAATGAACCGTTTTATTTTTACAACAAGAGTCTTTTTCAATTGCTTTTTTGGCGCAACAACTCTTATTTACACCTGCTAAAGGGTCAATAGTTCGAACCGAAAAAGAGGCTACTTTGCCGCCGCAATAATGCATCGTAAACGCAAAGCCAACATTGGAACTCAATATTAGCAAAGCCAACAATATACCGATGCCTTTTTTATAATTCATGGTGCAAATTTAGGAAACAATTGTCCAGAAGGAATTAAAATCGTGTTAAATTTGGCATACAACCATTCTAATAGTTTCAACTTGTGGCTTGTTGATCATAAATTAATACTTTTGTTAAAAATAATAACCATGACATTTCAAGAATTACAACCAAGAATTACCTCCATAACTACAAACCAAACCCTCTCGAGAGACGAAAAACTTCAAACCATTTGTCAATTATTAAACGAAAACGTGGCTCATTATAACTGGGTAGGTTTTTATTTTGCCAATCACGAAAACAAAACCTTGCATTTGGGTCCATATGTTGGCGCACCTACCGACCATACAGTAATTCCATTTGGAAAAGGAATTTGTGGTCAAGTAGCCGAATCCAATGCGAACTTTGTAGTACCCGATGTAGCGGCTCAAGACAATTATATTGCGTGTAGTTTTACAGTGAAATCAGAAATCGTAGTGCCTTTATTTGTAAACGGAATTAATATTGGCCAAATAGACATTGATAGCCATGTTTTAGACCCATTTACTGTTGAGGACGAACGATTCCTAGAGTTTGTCAATTCTGAAGTAGCTCAGTTGTTTTAATCTGATATTAGAAGTATGAAAGTACAAATAACACTCTTTTTACTATTCTTATCTTCATGGATTGGTCATAGCCAAATTGGACCTAATGATGAAGCTATTTATTTAGATTCTCTAAACAACTTGGGAAATGAAAAGAATTACAAATTCATTCGAGTAGTAAAAGAATATGCAGAAGATAAAGATCTTTATGATGTCTATTTTTACAGTCGATCTGGTAAATTAGTACAAAGAGCCACAACTACAAACAAGTTCTTCATGGCTTTTGAAGGGCCATATATGTATTACTATGAGAACGGAAACAAACAAAAAATGGAGACCTATATTGACAAAAGAGTCGTAGGCAAGCAATTCGAGTGGCATGAAAATGGCAATTTAAAACTAGAAACCGAAGTACAATTTGACAAAAAAACAAAAAATTCAACCACCAAAATTATTCACTATTGGAATAGCAATAACGAACAAAAAGTAATAAATGGTGAAGGCGAATATGAAGAAATTGAAACAATACCCAATTCAAATAGCGCAAAATTTAGCGTCAAATCAAGTGGTAAAATCAAGAATTATGTTAAAGATGGGCTTTGGAAAGGGGAATCCGAAAAGCTAAAACATTATTATTATGAACAGTTTGAAGACGGGAAACTGATTTCGGGAAAACGAATTGATTCGTTAGGAGTTGAAATCCTGTACAATGAAGTTTTTCAAAAGCCAAAACCAAAAAACGGAATTGCTGATTTTTACCGATTCGTTGGTGAAAATTATAACACTCCAGCGGTTCAAGGTTTAAAGGGAGTACTCTATGCAACATTTATAGTTGATAAAGAAGGTAAAGTAGCTGATGTAAAAATAATTCGGGATATCGGGTATGGAACCGGTGCTGAAGCCATACGGGTGATTCAAAAATACGATCAATGGGTTCCAGGAAAATTTAAAGGAGAACCTGTACGTGTAATGTATTCTCTTCCTATTACCATTAAGTCCATTTACTGATTTAAAAAACAAAATTCATTTATTTTGAATGTTTGAATATTTTGTATTACTTTTGCATCCGTTATATAATAGCTATATAACATACATAATAATCATTTAAATAATATTGGAATGTATTTAACTAAAGAAATTAAAGAAGAAATCTTCGCTAAACACGGAGGAAAAGCAGAAAACACAGGATCTGCAGAAGGTCAAATCGCTTTA
>JAGOAF010000053.1 GCA_017984035.1 Flavobacterium sp. | reverse complement strand
AGTTGTTCTTTTTCCTTCCGCATTAGGGATCACTACTGCCTCGTTACCTTCCATTACAGAAACACAAGAGTTGGTTGTACCTAAATCAATTCCGATGATTTTACCCATTTTGATTATATTTAATTTAATTTGATATTCATTTTAATCACTCGCTGACGACAAGTCAATCTTTATGCCAAGACACTGACAGTATAGAAATTGTCAGTTTTTAGTATCTCTGACGTAAAAATGGCTGACAAGATGACATTTTTTTTTCAAACTGTTTAATATAAAAGTATGGCTATGACTTCCAAAAAAGGTATATCAAAATAATCTAAGGTGTTAAATTGAAAATGAAATGAGTATGCAAATCAATCTACATACAATTTTACAAACCTAAGTTGGTCCCTACATTACGTGGAATTACATCTACTAATTCTTGTAATAAAATAGATTTTTTTTTAAATATTTTATACCGAATAATAGTTGTCGAATTCTAATTAATACTTATCTTTAACCTACTATTGGGTTCTATTCTATTTTATAGAATTACACTACAAATAGCTTCAAATAAATTTAATTATCATGAATACACCTTGGGTAGAATCACCATTTTTCAAAGAAATTCTGGCAACAAAACAATTGAGTGAAAAGGATAAAAAAATGGCAATGGACTATAATGAAAATGGTTTTATAGTCATTCCCAATTTAATTTCGGAATCAATAATTGATGAAATTAAATCGGATATGGATAACAAGGGTTACAATCCTGAATTCCAAATGGACAATCAACGCGATCATGTTCGAATTCAAGATTTATGGATGTATTCAGAGAGTGCTAAAAGTGTGGCTTGCAACACTGAAATCGAAGCGATCTTGGAAATGCTGTATGATCGTGAACCAATTCCATTTCAAACCTTGAATTTTAGAGTAGGCTCCCAACAAAGAGCGCATTCTGACACGATTCATTTTAGCTCCATACCCGCTAAGTTTATGTGTGGTGTTTGGTTGGCATTAGAAGATATTACTCCTGAAAACGGCGCTGTTTTCTATTATCCAAAATCACAAAATCTACCGGAATATAATTTTTCTCATTTCAAATCTACTCCTGCAGATACTGCTTACTCTGATTACATTGAATACGAAGATTTTATCGAAAAAATCGTGGAGGCGTATCAATTTGAGAAAAAACCATTTTATGCAAAGAAAGGCGACGTTTTAATTTGGTCTTCCAATATCATTCATGGGGGTTCTAAAGTATTGAATGAACAAGCGTCTCGTTATTCTATGGTAACCCATTACTATTTCAAAGATTGTATCTACTATACTCCCATGCTATCTAATATGGTCACCAATGAACTTTTTCTTAGAAATAATTTGATTGATATTAAAACTGGAAATAAAGTGGAGCAGTCGTTTAACGGCAATCCAATTAACACCTATAAAACTGCGGAAGATAAATACATTTTAAATGATCGTATCCAATTAAACACTGAAGTTATGCCTTTTCCTGAACCAATTCCACCGGTTAGGAAAAATAAAATCAAAAGATTGTTGCATCAATTTGGCTTAAAAAAATAAACTAATCTCCTATTGTATATTTGGTATTTGAAATGAATTGATATCAAAAAGACTTTATCTAAAATTACAATTACTAAATGAAAACTATTTCACATCTTTTATTTTCAATTACGCTTTTAATCTGTTTTTCTAGTAGCGCTCAAAATAAAGAATTTTACCAGATTAAAACTTACAATCTAAAATCGGCGGCACAACTTTCAGTAACCGAAAATTACTTAAAAGAGGCCTATTTACCTGCATTGAAAAGAATAGGTATCAATGCCGTTGGGGTTTTCAAACCCAAAACTTTCTCTTTAGATTCTATCACCAAATTAATTGTTGTTATCCCATTTAAGACTCCAAAACAATTTTTGCAATTGGAGAAAAAATTAGCCAAAGATCAAATGTATCTTCAAGCAGGTGCCGATTATATCAATGCCAAATACAACCAAGCACCCTATGAACGAATCGAATCGGTTCTTTTGACTGCTTTTTCCAATCACCCTGTTTTAACCTTACCTAAATTAGACAGTCCGCGTTCAGGACGCGTGTACGAATTGCGTAGCTATGAGTCGGCTACCGAAGCCATTTTCAACACTAAAGTAGACATGTTTATTGGCGGAGAAGAAAGTAAAATTTTCGATCGATTGGATTTTAATCCCGTATTTTACGGAGAGGTGGTTTCGGGCGGAAAAATGCCTAATTTGATGTATTTAACGACTTTTGCCAACCAAGAAAGTAGAGACAATCATTGGAAAGCCTTTGTCGATTCGCCAGAATGGAAAGCCTTACTCAAAATGGAAAAATACAAAAACACCATTTCGCATATGGATATTCTATTTTTATATCCTACTGACTATTCGGATTATTAAAACAAAATTAATTACAATAATTAACCCCAAAAACGAAATCGCTTTTGGGGTTTCTTATTTTATTTGAACTCATTTAAAGAGCGTTCAATAATCCCGAGACATTCATGAATTTGACTTTCGGTAATTACTAAAGGTGGTGCTAATCGAATTTTGTTACCGTGAGTTGGTTTAGCTAACAAACCATTGTCTCTAAATTTCAAACAAATTTCCCAAGCTAAGTCCGAATCTTCTTCACTATCAATTACAATTGCATTCAGCAATCCTTTTCCTCTAACCAATTGAATCAAAGGATTACGAGATTGAATTTCTTTCAATCCATGACGAAAAACTTCGCCTAAATAAGCGGCGTTTTGCGCTAAATTTTCATCCTTAACAACTTCTAACGCTGCTATAGCAACGGCTGCTGCAATTGGGTTCCCACCAAAAGTAGAACCGTGTTGTCCTGGTTGAATGACATTCATTATGGTGTTATTGGCCAATACAGCCGAAACAGGAAAAACACCTCCTGAAAGAGCTTTTCCCAAAATCAAAATATCGGGTTTTACTTCTGGATTGTTTTCGCAGCCTTTTTTACATTCACAATTACCGCAAGTAGCTAATAATCTTCCTGTTCGGGCAATTCCTGTTTGTACCTCATCGGCAATAAACAAAACATTATTGGCTTCACACATAGCTTTGGCTTGCGCCAAATAGCCTTCAGTTGGAACATATACTCCTGCCTCACCCTGTATTGGCTCTACCAAGAAACCTGCAATGTTTTTGGAAGAAGACAATGCTTTCTCCAATGCATCTAAATCATCATAAGGAATTTTAATAAATCCATTGGTAAATGGTCCAAAATTCTTGCGTGCCGATTCATCATTAGAAAACGAAATTATAGTAGTTGTTCTTCCATGGAAATTGTTCTCACAAACGATGATTTGCGCTTCATTTTCAGGAATTCCTTTGACTTCATAAGCCCATTTTCTACACAATTTTAAGGCCGTTTCTACTGCCTCAGCACCTGTATTCATTGGCAATACTTTGTCGAAACCAAAATATTTGGTTACATATTCTTCATACGGACCTAATTGGTCATTGAAAAATGCTCTAGAAGTCAAGGTGAGTTTTTGCGCTTGTTGCACCATGGCGCCAACAATCTTTGGATGACAATGCCCTTGATTTACTGCTGAGTAAGCCGAAAGAAAATCAAAATATTGCTTACCATCTACATCCCAAACATAGACGCCTTCTCCTCGATCTAAAACGACTGGCAAAGGATGGTAATTATGCGCTCCATATTGATTTTCTTTAGCAATTAATGCTGCTGATGTAGCAGATAAGTTGGCGGTATCCTGACTCATAAATATGTATTTAGTGTATTTTTAAGAACAACAAATTTAGTTAATAGTAATTCATAATTGATTAAAATCTTTTACATTTATGCCAAAACAAATTCAAATGAAAAATTTTAACTGTTTTCTTATAGTTGCTATCCTTTTCACAACTGGCGTATTTGCACAATTACAAGCGGTTCAGTATAAAGATGAAGCACAAATTTTAAATGGTTTAACCATCAAACCTAGTACCACAACTGCTCAAAAACCAGGAATTTTGGTGCTCCCAGCATGGAAAGGAATTGATTTACATGCCAAAGCAACCGCTGAAAAATTATCAAAATTAGGTTACCATGTTTTTGTAGCGGATATCTATGGCGAAGGTAATTATCCACAAACTACAGCCGATGCCGGTAAAATGGCAGGGTTTTATAAAAAGAATACGCTATTGTACCAAAAAAGAATCGAATTGGCTTTGGCACAATTGATTCAATCCGGTGCTAATCCAGAAAATATTGCGGTAATTGGTTTTTGTTTTGGTGGAACCGGTGCTTTAGAAGCTGCCAGAAAAAATTTAAAAGTAAAAGGAGTTGTTTCTTTTCATGGTGGCTTAGGTAGAGACACTACACTTACAATTAATCCGATTACTACAAAAGTATTAGCCTGCCATGGTGCTGATGATCCTTTTGTATCCAAAGAAGAAATTGCAGGTTTCCAACAGGAGATGCGTGATGCTAAAGCCGACTGGGAAATGGTGTATTATGCCAATGCAGTACATTCATTTACAGATCCAGATGCCGGCAATGACAATTCCAAGGGAGCGGCTTATAACGAAAAAGCGGCAACTCGTTCGTTTGAACACATGAAATTATTCTTAAACGAAGTATTACTTAAATAAATTAATTCATAACCTTTATTAAATTACAATGAAAAAACTACTTTTTCTTTCCCTAATTGCATTAGGAAGTTCATGTAAAAACGGGGCTTTGGTAGCGTCTAAAAACGCAGATCCAACCGAATACATGAGAACCATTACTGCAGAAGATTTAAAAAAACATCTTTATATCATTGCAGCAGATTCTATGGAAGGACGTGAAACAGGTTCGACTGGTCAGAAAAAAGCTGGTAAGTATTTAATTAGTCAATACCAACAAAATCAAGTTTCGTCTCCTAAAGGAGCGGCTGATTATTACCAAGCGGTACCTGCCTCTTTTTTAAATGCTAAACGAAATAGAAATTTACCTAATTCTGAAAATATTTGGGCTTTCATTGAAGGTTCAGAAAAACCAGAGGAAGTGATTGTAATTTCTGCCCATTATGACCATGTAGGTATTGAAAATGGAGAAATCTATAATGGTGCTGATGATGATGGATCAGGTACTTCGGCATTATTGGAAATTGCACAAGCATTTCAAATGGCAAAAAAAGCAGGACATGGACCTAAACGTTCTATTTTATTTTTACACGTTACAGGTGAAGAACATGGTTTATTAGGATCACGCTATTATTCTGAAAATCCTTTATTCCCTTTAGCCAATACCGTTGCTGACGTAAATATTGACATGATTGGACGTCGCGATGTTTTACATGCTGACACTAACAATTATGTATACATTATTGGAGCCAATCGTTTATCCTCTGAATTGGATCATATTAGTGCCACTATGAACCAAAAATATGTAGGTCTTGATTTGGACTACCGCTTTAATGATCCTAAAGACCCGAATCGTTTTTACGAACGTTCCGACCATTATAATTTTGCAAAATATGGAATTCCATCCGTATTTTTCTTTAATGGCGTACATGCTGATTACCACAAAAAATCAGATGAAGTTGACAAAATTGAATTTGATGCGCTAGAAAAAAGAACACAATTGGCATTTGTTATCGCCTGGGAATTGGCTAACAGAAAAAATCGAATTGTAGTAGATGCAGATAAAAAATAGTCAAATCTATTTATGAATAAAAAAAGCGCTTTGAAAAATCAAAGCGCTTTTTTTTATTTTTCAGTAACAATCTCCCTGTTGTTTCTGGACCACTCGCTCCAAGAACCTACATATAATTTTGGAATAGGCAAATCGGCGATAGCGAATGCTAAAAGCGTATGACAAGCCGTAACGCCTGATCCGCAATGCACTACCCTATTATTAACTGGAATATTTTCAAACGCTTTTTGATACTTTGCTTTCAATGCTTCAGGTGATAAGAAAAAACCATTAGCATCTAAATTTTCCATAAACGGAATATTAGTAGCACCAGGAATATGTCCTGCAACTAAATCAATCGGTTCAGTTTCGCCTTTATAGCGTTGCGATTCACGAACATCAATCACTACAAAATTATCCTTTTGTATCAGGTCATCCATTCCTTGCAAATCAATTGTAGGCCATTGCCAAGATTGAATTGGATACGATTCGACCTGAGTTGGAACTTCAACAGCTGAACTTGTAGGAAACCCAGCCTGAATAGCCGCTTGAATACCACCACTCAATACTTGTACTTTTTCATGTCCAATGGAACGCAACATCCACCAAAAGCGAGCAGCAGCATTGGCACCATTTTTATCATCATATACCACCACCCAAGTTTCAGGCGCAATACCTAAATCAATTAGTGTCTTCGAAAACTGTTCTACTGTAGGCAAAGGATGGCGACCACCTAGAGCTGCATCTTCTTTGATATCTGCCAATTGAGTGTTGACATCTACAAACAAAGCTCCTTTTAAATGGGATTCTTGGAAATTTTGAAAAGCCCTAGGACTATTCGTAGCGTCAACCAAAACTATTGCATTGGTTTGAAATGCTGCTATTAATTGACCGGGAGTAATTGTTGGATTCATGATAATATTAATTAATGAAGATAAACTTAGCTATTTTATTTCAATTACAGCCACAAAAAAAGCCTCGAATTACTTCGAAGCTTTTGCATTTTGGGTGGATGACCGGGTTCGAACCGGCGACCCTCGGCACCACAAACCGATGCTCTAACCAGCTGAGCTACAACCACCATTTGTATAACGGGTGCAAATATAGCACAATTGTTC
>JAGOAF010000052.1 GCA_017984035.1 Flavobacterium sp. | reverse complement strand
AAAGCGGTGCCGTATTTTTCTTTATAGAATTCAAGCGGTTTCAAAAGCCTCACTAAGGCTATTCCACATTCGTGTTGTAAAGCGTCGCTCATTGGTGTATTGTAATTGGTTGTGTTGTTTTATTTTTTATAAAAAATGCCCCGAAAATTTCGAGGCATGAGTCATTATAATTCGATATCAAATTGTGTCAATGATTTGAATTGTTGCAATCTAGACACTACTTCTTTTTTGTCCAAAGCAAGCATTCTTTCTGTTCCAAATTTCTCCACACAGAAGGATGCTAAATTAGATCCGTAGATTACTGCATTTTTCATATTGTCAAACGATACGTTTTCGCTTTGCGCTATGAATCCAGTGAATCCCCCTGCAAAAGTATCTCCTGCTCCAGTTGGATCAAATACTTCTTCTAAAGGCAAGGCCGGTGCAAAGAATATGTTTTCGTTGTGAAATAATAATGCCCCGTGCTCTCCTTTTTTGATGACCACATATTTAGGTCCCATGGTATGAATTTTAGCAGCTGCTTTCACTAACGAATATTCGCCAGATAATTGTCTTGCTTCCTCATCATTAATTGTGATCACATCAATACGCTTCATCACGTCTAATAATTCTGGCAAAGCGCAATCCATCCAAAAGTTCATCGTGTCTAAAACGACTAATTTTGGTTTCACTTCCATTTGATCTAAAACGCTGCTTTGTACCAAAGGATGCAAATTTCCTAACATTACTACATCGGCATCTTTGAAATTTTGAGGAACTTTAGGTTGAAAATCAGCTAAAACATTTAGTTCGGTAGCCAATGTGTCTCTTGAGTTCAAATCGTTGTGGTACAAGCCACTCCAAAAAAAGGTTTTACCACCTTTAACGATTTCAAGTCCTGAAATGTCAATATTTCGAGCCGTCAATAAATCCAAATATTCTTGTGGGAAATCGTCTCCTACTACAGAAACAATAGCTGATTGTAAATTAAAAAAAGAAGCTGAAAGACCAATATATGTTCCTGCTCCACCTAAAATTTTATCTGTTTTACCAAACGGAGTTTCAATCGCGTCGAAAGCTACCGTTCCAACAATCAATAATTTGTTCATTATTTTAGTTTCGAAATTAAGGGGCAAAGATAGTTTATAAGTTTTAGAGTTGCAAAGGTTCAAAGTGGCAAAATGAAGAGAATTTTACATTCTTAAAATCGGCGTATTACAACAACTTCGCGTCTTCTTTTTCATAGAATTCATCCACCGAAAGTTGTTTTTGAGCTGAAGCCATAACGGCCAATTCATCGCATCGCTCGTTTTGTGGATGGTTATTATGCCCTTTGATCCATTTAAAATCGACTTGGTGTTTTTTGTAGATGATTAAAAATCGTTTCCATAAGTCGGGATTTTTTTTGCCAACGAATCCTTTTTTCTCCCAACCAAAAACCCATTTTTTCTCTACCGAGTCTACCACATATTTGGAATCGGAAACCACGAGTACTTTAGTGTTTGGATTTTTTAATTTTTCAAGTCCCACAATGACGGCTAACAATTCCATTCTGTTGTTCGTTGTATGTCGAAATCCTTCGAAAAATTCTTTTTTATACGGTTTACCCACCCATTCCATCACCACACCATAGCCTCCAGGACCTGGATTCCCCTTGGCAGCGCCATCGGTATAAATATGTACTTGGTGTGACATTGATTGGATTATGAATTTAAGGGTTAAGAGTTTTCAAGGGTACAGATGAATTACGCTTAGATGCTACTATCTCTTAGTTAGCAACTCTTCAATTACTGCTGGGAAATGAGCTTGCTCCAATTCGTGGATTTTAGCAGCTACCACTTCAGGAGTATCACTAATTAAAACCGTAACCTCTTTTTGAAAAATGATATTCCCTTCATCATAATTTTCATTGACATAATGAATGGTAATACCTGTTTTGGATTCTTTATTTTCTACTACAGCGCGATGTACATGCATTCCGTACATGCCTTTCCCTCCGTATTTAGGCAATAATGCTGGATGAATATTAATTATTTTGTCGGGATACGCAGCTACAATCGATTCTGGAAATTTTAATAAAAATCCAGCTAACACAATTAAATCAGGTTGAATACGATTGATTTCTTGTAGTATTTTTCCTGTTTCTAAATCGTTTTTGGTAAAAACGTGAGAAGGAACTTGGTATTTTTCGGCGCGTTGTATTACCTGAGCATCCGCTTTATTTGTAAATACAATTGCTACCGAAGCAGTGTTTGTAGCTTTAAAATGACGAATAATATTTTCTACATTAGTACCCGAACCAGAAGCAAATAGTACGATTTTTTTCATGTTTACAAACAATTTATTATGCAAAAAAAGGCATAAAAAACGGAAAAAAATAGCGATCGTAAAGCTTTGTTAAAATAAATTTTATATTTTCGTTTGCACATTTATTAACTAAATAGTTGTTTTAAAATAAAGTTTTTTATTTTTGCCAACAAATTAAATTTTAAAATTAAAGACTATGTCAGACATTGCATCAAGAGTAAAAGCGATTATCGTAGACAAATTAGGTGTTGACGAAAACGAAGTTGTAACAGAAGCTAGCTTCACAAATGATTTAGGGGCTGACTCCTTAGACACTGTAGAGCTTATCATGGAATTCGAAAAAGAATTTGATATTCAAATTCCAGACGATCAAGCAGAAAACATTGCAACTGTAGGTCAAGCAATCTCTTACATCGAGGAAGCTAAAAAATAATACTTAAACACCCGATACATTAGTGTACTCGGGTGTTATTATTTTTAATAAATTTAAATTAGTGATTGACTTTCAATCAAAAAACATATATAATTCAGCACCCACAGCTCTTTTGTAATACTAATACAAAAAAGAAATCGTGGGTTTTGTTTGTTAAAAGATAAAAATACAGAAGCTATGGAATTACGTCGCGTAGTTGTTACAGGTTTAGGAGCGCTTACTCCTATTGGAAATAACATTCAAGAATATTGGGACGGACTAATTAACGGTGTTAGTGGTGCTGCACCTATCACTTATTTTGATGCTTCAAAATTCAAAACTCAATTTGCTTGCGAATTGAAAAATTTCAATGTTGAGGAATTTATCGACAGGAAAGAGGCAAGAAAAATGGACCGCTATGCGCAATATGCCGTAGTTTCTTCTACAGAAGCTATGAACGATGCTAATTTTGATCTGGAAAAATTAGATAAAGATCGTGCAGGTGTAATTTGGGGATCAGGTATTGGTGGTTTGGAAACATTTCAAATTGAAGTGTTGAATTTTGCTGCTGGTGACGGCACTCCAAAATTCAATCCATTCTTCATTCCAAAAATGATTGGCGATATTGCTTGTGGACACATTTCAATTAAATATGGTTTGAGAGGACCTAACTTTGGAACTGTTTCGGCTTGTGCATCCTCAACCAATGCGATTATTGATGCTTTCAATTATATCCGATTAGGCCATGCTGATGTTATGGTAACAGGAGGTTCTGAGGCGGCAGTAACCATTGCAGGTATGGGAGGTTTTAATGCGATGCACGCCCTTTCTACTCGTAATGATGATCCAAAAACGGCATCAAGACCAATGGACAAAGACCGTGATGGATTTGTACTTGGAGAAGGAGCTGGAGCATTAATCTTAGAAGAATACGAACACGCTGTAGCGCGTGGCGCAAAAATATATTGTGAAATTGGCGGAGGCGGTATGTCAGCCGATGCGTATCATATTACTGCACCACATCCTGAAGGATTAGGAGCTAGAAATGTAATGTTGAACTGTTTGAGAGATGCTGGATTACAACCAACAGATGTTGACGGGGTTAACATGCACGGAACTTCAACTCCACTTGGAGATTTAGCCGAGTCAAAAGCCATCGAGCAAGTTTTTGGAGATCATGCTTACACGATGAATTTGAATTCAACTAAATCGATGACAGGTCACCTTTTAGGGGCTGCTGGAGCAATTGAAACCATTTCGTCTATTCTTTCTTTGAAATACGGAATTATTCCTCCAACTATTAACCATTTCACAGACGATGAAAACATCGATCCAAAATTAAACTTCACTTTTAACAAAGCTCAGAAAAGAGACGTTAAAGTATTGATGAGTAATACTTTTGGTTTTGGTGGACACAATGCTTGTGTATTGGTTAAAAAATTAGATATCTAAAATAGTACTATGCGTATTATTAAAAAAATATTTTCGAAATCCCGTTCTCTTGAAGACGGGATTTTTTTTGGTGCTATCGAAAAAATCCTTGGTTTTGCACCTAAAAATATTGATTTTTATAAAAAAGCTTTCACACATCGTTCCTCAAATAGGTTAGACGAAGTGGGTAACCCTCTTAATTACGAACGTCTAGAATTTCTTGGTGATGCAATGTTAAGCGCAGTAATTGCTGGACATCTCTTTAACAAAGCGCCAACTGGAGACGAAGGCTATTTAACAAAAATGCGCTCCAAAATTGTCAGCAGAGAACATTTAAATGAATTAGGAAAAGACCTAAATTTGGTTCAGTTTGTTGAGAGTAAAGTACCTGTTCAGCATTTTGGCGATAACATTCATGGCAACATTTTTGAATCCTTAGTTGGTGCTATTTATTTAGACAGAGGCTATGAATTTTGTGAAAAATTCATTCAAAAAAGAGTCATACTGCCTTATGTAGATATAACACGCTTAGAAGGCAAAGTCATTAGCTACAAAAGTTTAGTAATTGAATGGTGTCAAAAAGAAAAAAAACAATTTCATTTTGACATTTTTGAAGACAATGGCATCGATGGCGAGAGACTCTTTGGAGTAAAATTAAGCATTGACGAAAAAGTAGTTGCAAAAGCCCGAGCAACTTCAAAAAAGAAAGCAGAAGAAAAAGCATCTCAAAGAGCTTATTTTGCATTTCAAGAAAAAATAGATAAAAAATAATACGATTTTCTACAATCTATAACGTTTTCGTTGATAATTTAACAAAAACATCAAGCTTTTCAAGTCTCTTACTACGTTAGAAATAGTATATTTACACCTCATTTTACGATGTAATGGCAATACATAAATTAGATCTTGACGAATTCGACGAAATAGATTATCATTTAATTGCTATTCATACTACATTGGAAGATTACCGATTGGCCTATTTTATCAATCAACACCTTCCAATTAATTTAAGTAAAAGCAAAGAAGAAATTCTCATTAGTATCAAAGAAGGGGAAACTCAATTTTCGAGATTTTACTTCGATGACGAAGATAATTTTATTTCTTGGAATTTAATTCAAAACAAGAATGAAGTTATTGGACAAAAAGAAAAAATAAACCAAGATTTATTTTCAAATAGTAGTCAGGAAGTTGCCACAAAAGTGTTTTTACTTCCCGAACTGAAAAAAGTGGATTATTTTTTAAAAATTGAAAGTGACGATGATCTTGAAATAGCAGCTATCGTAAAAAAACTAAAAACAATAAAAAGTCTTTCAACTGTTTATGTAGTAGAGACTGAAAATATAAAATCTAAAAACAATTTAATTTTTTAATAGAAATGCTTAAAACAAACAAAAAAACAAAAATTGTAGCCACACTTGGACCTGCATGTAGTACAAGAGAAATCATCAAAGACATGATTGAGGCAGGAGTTAATGTATTTAGAATAAATTTTTCGCATGCTGATTATAATGATGTTAAAGAGCGTATAAGTACTATTCGCAGCATCAATGAAGAATATGGTTATACTACTGGTATTTTAGCCGACTTACAAGGTCCTAAACTTCGTGTAGGAGTTATGGAAGAAGGTGTAGTAGTTAACGATGGAGATTTAATTACGTTCACAACTGCTGAAGATATCATTGGTACCAAAGAAAGAGTTTTCATGAAATACCAAAACTTTCCAAACGATGTAAATCCAGGAGAAAGAATTTTGTTAGATGACGGAAAATTGATTTTCGAAATTGTTTCAACTGACAAGAAAACAGAAGTTGTTGCTAAAGTAATTCAAGGTGGCGAATTGAAATCTAAAAAAGGAGTTAACCTTCCAAATACTAAAATTTCACTTCCTGCATTGACTGAAAAAGATATTGCCGATGCGATTTTTGCTATTGGTCAACAAGTAGATTGGATTGCCCTTTCATTTGTGAAAACACCAAGAGATTTGCAAGACCTTCAAGAATTAATCGCTGAGCACTCTGAATTTAAAATTCCAATTATTGCCAAAATCGAAATGCCAGAAGCATTAGAGAACATGGACAAAATTGTAGCTTATTGTGATGCTTTAATGGTAGCTCGTGGTGATTTAGGAGTGGAACTTCCGGCTCATGAAGTACCATTAGTACAAAAAGAATTAATTGTTAGAGCTAAAACGGCTCGTATTCCAGTAATTGTGGCAACGCAGATGATGGAAACGATGATTACTAGTTTAACTCCTACTCGTGCAGAGGTTAATGACGTAGCCAACTCGGTTATGGATGGTGCTGATGCCGTAATGCTTTCTGGAGAAACAGCAGCAGGAAATTATCCTGTTCAAGTTATCCAAAAAATGACACAAATCATTGAAGCGGTAGAAGATTCTCCGCTAATCAAAGTACCTCAAAATACACCACAAGTTAGAACGAATCGTTTTATTACTAAAACAATCTGTCAACATGCAGCGCAAATGGCTAACGTAATCAAAGCGAAAGCAATTTGTACTTTAACAAATAGTGGGTATACTGCTTTCCAAATTTCATCATGGAGACCGTCAGCACATATTTTAGTTTTTACATCTAACAAAAGAATCTTAACGCAATTGAACCTTTTATGGGGAGTTAAATCTTTTTACTATGCTAAATCTGTAAGTACAGATGACACGGTAACTGATGTGAATGAAATTGCAAGACAAAAAGGATTTGTTGA
>JAGOAF010000051.1:4460-7203 GCA_017984035.1 Flavobacterium sp. | reverse complement strand
GACACTCCTTTTCGATTTACGACGCTTCAGCCGGTTCAGGAAAAACCTATGCCTTGGTCAAAGAATATTTAAAAATTATCTTGACCTCGCCCAAAAATGATGCGTATCGAAACATCTTGGCCATTACATTTACCAACAAAGCGGTACACGAAATGAAAAGCCGAATTGTAGGGAGTTTGTCAGAATTTACCAAAGATAATCCGTCGTCAAAAGCCCAGGAATTAATGCAAGACTTGTCGAGGGAAACAGGACTTTCCATCACTCAAATAAAAACTAAGTCGCAGCAAATCATCAAGCACATTATTCATAATTATGCTGCTTTTGACATTTCTACTATAGATAAATTTACCCACAAAGTGATCCGTGCTTTTGCACACGATTTGAATTTACCCATGACATTTGAAGTGTCATTGGACACCGAAAATTTATTAATTGAAGCCGTAGATGCTATTATTGCTCAAGCGGGTGAGGACGAAATCTTGACTAATTTATTAGTCGATTTCACCATGGAAAAGACCGACGACGACAAATCTTGGGATATTTCGCGCGAGATTTTGGAAACCGGAAAATTAGTTTTGAATGAAAACAACCGAAATGAAATCACGCATTTTCAAGACAAATCCATTACAGAATTTCTCGAAATTAAGAAAAAACTCGCTGCAATTTGTGAGGAATTAGAAAAAGAAACGATTGCTTTTGGCAATGAAGCTGCAGCTTTAATTGAACAAAAAGGAATTGATCTTAAATCTTTTTCGAGAGGGACTTTTCCCAATCATATTGCGAGTATCCAAGCAGGAAAATTCAATCCAAAAAACAAAATATTTAAGGAAGAAGATGATATTGCCATCAATAAAACGGCTCAAGATCGCGAGTTGATTGAAATTATTATTCCTGATTTGTTGTCTATTTTGTCAAAAGTCTATGCTTTGTTTGAGAAAATTTATTTTTACAAAGCCTTCTTGAAAAACATTACGCCTTTGTCGTTGTTGAACACAGTCAGTAATGAATTGGCTAAAATTCAACAAGAACAAAACATTCTTTCCATAACCGAATTCAATGCGTTAATTCATCGCGAAATTCAAAACCAACCGGCTCCTTTTATCTACGAGCGTTTGGGCGAACGCTACCGCCATTTTTTTATTGACGAGTTTCAGGATACTTCTGAAATGCAGTGGCAAAATTTGATTCCGCTTATTGATAATGCGCTTTCAGGCCAAGATGAATACGGTGAGAAAGGAACATTGATGATTGTAGGGGATCCCAAACAATCCATTTATCGCTGGCGTGGTGGAAAAGCAGAGCAGTTTATAGAATTGAGCAAAGATCAAAATCCGTTCAATAATCCCGACAAAAAAGTAACACAGTTAGCATACAATTACCGGTCATATTCACAAATTATTGAATTCAACAATAGTTTTTTTAAGTTATTGGCTAACGAATTTGAACATCCAGATTACAAAGATTTGTATGAAAATCACAGTCATCAAAAAGTAAATTCCAAGACAGGTGGTTATGTCAATATTTCGTTTTTGCCAGATAGTTTAACAACAGAAGAAGAGGTATTGGACAAAACCGAAATGTATGTCGAAGCTACTTTGAATACGATCAAAAAAGTGTTGGAAAATGGCTTTGAATACAGAGATGTTGTCATCTTGACTCGCAAACGTGGTCAAGGAATCGCGGTGGCTAATTATTTGACAGAGCAAGGGGTTCCGTTATTATCGTCTGAAACCTTGATGATCCAAAACGCGACCGAAGTCCGTTTTATTATCCACGTATTGAAATACCTCAAAAATAGTTCAGATATTGATGCCAAAGCCCATTTTTTACATTATTTGGGGTTACATGCGCAAGACCATTTACCAGTACATGATTTTATTGCCAAAGGCAAAGAGCTGGTTCATGAAACCGAATTTGAACAGTGGTTATTGCAATTCAATTTGGATTTATCCTTCCAAAATCTTCGAAAAAAATCCCTGTATGAAGCGGTAGAGGTTATAGTGAGAAAGTTTCTAAATCCAAAGCTGAGCGCTTCTAGTTATGTACAGTATTTTTTAGATATTGTATTGGAAAGAGACATTCGTAATCAAGCAGGAATTGCTGATTTCTTAGATTTTTGGGACAAAAGCGCCGATAAATTCAGTATCCCATCGCCCGAAGGTACTAATGCGGTCCGCATTATGACCATCCATAAATCAAAAGGATTGGAATTTCCAGTCGTGATTATGCCTTTTGCCGAGGAAGATTATAGTCGCAAGCCCAAAGATAAATTATGGCTGAATGCTGAAGAAGCAACCGTTGGATTGCCTAAAGTATTAATTGATAATAGCAGTGCTGTAACAGGTTTTGGTGAGGATGCTTTGGAATTATACACGGTAAAAAAACAAGAAGAATTACTGGATAACATAAATGTGCTGTATGTCGCCTTAACGCGTGCTGAAGAGCAATTGTATGTCATTTCGAGTAAAAATTTGTCAGGCAAAGGTGAAGTGCCCAAGAACAATATGTGCGCTTTTTTTATCAATTATTTAATTGCACATGGTTTATATAAGGATGACGTAGTAACCTATGAATTGGGGAAATCGGCTAAATTATCTTCGAATAGAAAACATGAAGACAGTACTAAAACCATTTCAACTGTGGCGGAAGTTTTACACCCAAAGGATATCAAAATTGCGAAGCGTGAATCAATAATGTGGGGTACTCATCAGCAAGAAGCGATTGAATACGGTAATGTAATACA
>JAGOAF010000051.1:0-4360 GCA_017984035.1 Flavobacterium sp. | reverse complement strand
TTTTGTTTGAAATTTAAAAGTAATTTAACAATTCAAGTATGAAAAATATAAACAAAATTTTAGTTGCTGCAATGATGATTTTGAGTTTAAGTTCAAACGCTCAAGATAGTAACAACCCATGGGCCTTTTCTTTTGGGGTAAATGCTATTGATTCAAGAACAGATGCTAGAGCAGAAAGCGAATGGCTTGATCGTCATTTTTCTCAACCATTTAAGGTAAAAGACAATTGGAATATTTTACCAGCGGCTACATATATTGGCGTTTCCAAATATGTTGGTGATAACTTCTCGTTTGGGGTTTCTGGGTCGTTAAATAAAATGAACAAGTTTGTAACATTTAATCCTGCTACTGGATATGAAGTTTCAAATCCAGGAGATTTGGTATATTATGGAATTGATGCAACTGTTAAATACAGTCTTCAATCTTTAATTAAATCAAAAGTAATTGACCCATCATTTTCTGTAGGAGGAGGATATTCTTTCCTTGGAGAGTCTAGTTTTGGTACTATTAATACAGGAGTAGGTGTTACTTTTTGGTTAGCTGAAAATGTTGGTTTTGAATTGGCAACAAAATTTAAAAAATCATATGGAGAAAGAGTCTCTGCTGGGATTCCTGATGCACCTACTTTGTTTCAACATACTGCTGGGTTGGTATTTAAATTTGGAGGAACGGATACAGATAAAGACGGAATTTATGACAAAGAAGATGCTTGTCCTGAAGTAGCTGGTTTAAAACAATTCAATGGATGTCCTGATACTGACGGAGATGGAATCGTTGATGGTAGCGATGCTTGTCCAGATGTGGCTGGATTAGCTGCTTTAAATGGTTGTCCAGATGCTGATGGTGATGGAATCACTGATGCTAAGGATGCATGTCCAACATTAGCTGGTTTGGCTACTTTAAACGGATGTCCAGATGCTGATAAAGATGGAGTTGCTGATAAAGATGATCAATGTCCATCTGTTGCTGGTCCAAAAGAAAATGCAGGTTGTCCTTGGGCCGACACTGATAATGATGGTGTAGCCGATAAAGATGATGCTTGTCCAGAAGTTGCAGGACCAGTTAGTAATAAAGGTTGTCCAGAAATAACAGCGGCGGATTTAGATAAAATTAGTGCAGAAGCAAAATCAATTTATTTCCATACTGGAAAAGCTACTTTTAGATCAGAAGATGTACCAGTTAAAATTGAGTCAATCTCTTCATTATTGAAACAATATCCTACAGCTAAATTTAGTATTGAAGGACATACAGATAGTGATGGTTCTGATGCATTCAACCAAAAATTATCTCAAGAAAGAGCTGATGTAGTTAAAAATGCTTTAATCGAAAGAGGTTTGAAAGCTGAAAATTTATCTGCTGTTGGTTATGGAGAAAGTAAACCAGTTGCATCTAACAAAAATGCTGCAGGAAAAGCTAAAAATAGAAGAACAGAAGTAGTATTACAAAAATAATACACTAGAAATATTTTTTAGAAAACGCCCTGATTTATCAGGGCGTTTTTTTATTTTTATAGAATGACAAACTCTTCTTTTATAACTAAGATTGCTGCAGTAATTAAGGATAATTATTCTGATAAATTATCGGATACGGTAGTTATCTTGCCTAATAAAAGGGCGAAGGTTTTTTTGATTGAAGCTATAAAGGGCCAACTGAGTCAAACGGCTTTTTCCCCAGAAATAGTAAGTATAGAAGATTTTATTCAAAATATTTCAGGGGTTCGTTCGATAGACTCTATTGAACAGTTATTCGAATTTTATGAAGTCTATTTGTCGATTACACCCAGTTCCCAAAGGCAGTCTTTTGAATTGTTTGCCAATTGGGCAAAAACACTTTTACAAGATTTTAACGAAATTGATCGGTACTTATTAGATCCTTCCCATGTATTATCCTATTTGAAAGATATTGAAGATATCAAAAAATGGGGAATTGAGGTTGAAAACAAAACGCAATTACTGGAAAACTATATTGATTTTTGGAAGTTGTTACCCAACTATTATCAGTCATTATACGATCATTTACTAGCTAAAGGCATCGGTTACCAGGGTTTAATTTATAGGGAAGCAGTTAAAAATTTAAATCATTTTATAAATACAGTTCATAAAAAACAATTCATTTTTGCAGGATTTAATGCATTAAATGCAGCTGAAGAAAAAATTGTGCAAGAACTTTTGGCTGTGGGTCAAGCAAAAATTTATTGGGATGCTGATCAAACGTTTCTTAATGATCCATATCACGACGCAGGATTGTTTCTAAGACGCTTTAAACAAAACTGGAAGTATTATAAAACACATCCTTTTGAATGGATCGTAAATGATTTTTCGGCCACAAAAAATATCCACGTTATTGGAACTCCAAAATCTATCGGGCAAGCTAAAATTGCTGGAAGTATTTTGGAACAAACTATTTTGGAGCATCCTGAAAAGGCATTGGATAAAGTCGCAGTTGTTTTAGGTGAAGAAAGTCTACTAGTCCCCTTATTGTATTCATTACCTGCTTCTACAGGGGCATTAAATATTACTATGGGGTACTCGGCAAAGAATAATCCTGCTCAAATTTTGGTATCCAAATTATTCAAAATGCATACCAATTCGTTGTCAAGAAACAATAAAGGATATGTATTCTATTACAAAGAAGTATTAGATGTTTTAACACACCCTCTGGTGGAACCTTATGCAGAAGCTCGGGAATTAGTACAACTAATTAATGTTAATAATTACACTTTCATTACCTATCAAAAACTTTTGGATTTAAATCCCAAACCGAGTGAATTGTTTTTATTGCTTTTCAAAAAATGGGAAACTGGTGCTGTGCCTGTTTTGGAAACTATAATTAATTTATTGCAGACATTAAAAAATAATTTGAGTAATGATAATGAAGAAGAAAAAATAACAAAAGCCTTTGTTTTTGCCATTTTCAAAGTGATTAATAAATTGATTACCTACTATTCAAAACACCAACATATTGATAAAATTGAAACCTTATATGCTATTTATAAACAGGTAATTGATGTGGCCGAAGTTTCCTTTGAAGGGGAACCGCTAAATGGCTTGCAAATTATGGGTGTGTTAGAAAGTAGGGTTTTGGATTTTGATACGGTCATTGTTACTTCTATGAATGAAGGAAAATTTCCCGCAGGAAAATCATCAAATTCATTTATTCCGTATGATGTGAAACGCGAGTTAGGCTTACCAACTTTCAAAGAAAAAGATGCCATTTACACCTACCACTTTTACCATTTACTACAACGAGCCACTACCGTTTATTTGTTGTACAACACCGAAAGCGAAGGCTTAGATGCTGGCGAAAAAAGTAGATTCATTACCCAGCTGGATGTCGAAAGACAACCCAATCATAATTTAACACATGAAATTTACAATGCGGTTTTACCTGACACAGCCTATATCCCAATGGAGGTGCCAAAATCTACTGCGGTGATGTTGCGACTGAAAGAAATTGCAGAGCAAGGTTTTTCTCCTTCGGCATTGACTAAATACATTCGGAATCCAATTGATTTTTATTTTCAAAAAATACTACGTATTCGCGAAGTGGAAGAGGTAGAAGAAAGTATCGCATTGAATACTCTAGGAACCATTATACATGAAACTCTAAAAACACTTTACGAACCGTTTATTGGCAGATTGATTTCAGAGTTGGACCTACAACAATGCTTCAAGCTAGTGGATGATGAGGTTTTGAAACAATTCAAATTAGTGTATAAAGAAGGTGAAATCAAAAAAGGCCGCAATTTACTGGCTTTTGAAGTTGCTAAACGCAATGTGTCTAACTTCCTGAAAGTTGAATTGGAAAACATTAAAGCGGGAGATGAAATCCAAATTATCGCTTTGGAACAAACCTATGAACGGCTTTTAGAACATCCTAAATTGCCTTTCCCAGTTTTGATCAAAGGAAATGTAGACCGAATCGAAAAACGTAACGGCACCATCCGAATTATTGATTATAAAACCGGAAAAGTAGAAAAAGCAACGGTCACTTTACGCAGTTGGGAGGATTTAACAATCGATATTAAAAACGAGAAAATTATCCAGGTATTGGCCTATGCCTATATGTTTGAGAAAGAAGCAAAAGGATTGCCAATTGAAGCTGGAATAATCTCTTTTAAAAACTTAAAAGAGGGATTTTTGCCGTTCAATTTTAAGTCAGGAAAAGAAGAAACTAAAAATATAGAGGAAGAAATTCTAACTAATTATTTGGAACAAATTGTACTACTCCTTACTGAAATTTTGGACGAAACAATTCCCTTTACTGAAAAGATAAATTAGGATTTTACCGATTTGTAAAATTGAAACAAGACATCCTGTAAAGCGTCTTGGTTTTCAATGTGTGACATATGACCATCAGG
>JAGOAF010000050.1 GCA_017984035.1 Flavobacterium sp. | reverse complement strand
GTTCTACTGTGTGTCAAGGTTACCGTTGAATCTCCAGGATATCCTTTGCGACTCATCAAAATACTCATTGGGCGACCCACAATATGACTTCTTCCAATAACCACAGTATGTTTTCCAGCGGTTTCTACTTTGTAACGCTCTAACAACTGCATGATTCCAAACGGAGTAGCTGGCAAAAATGTTTCCATTTCCAAAGCCATTTTACCAAAATTCGTTGGGTGAAAACCATCCACATCTTTATCAGGGTGAATCGCCATCAATATCTTTTCTTCGTTGATGTGTTTGGGTAAAGGCAATTGCACTATAAAACCGTCCAAATTATCATCTTCGTTCAAATCAGCAATCTTAGCCAACAATTCGCTTTCTGTAATCGTCTCTGGCAAAGAAACCAAAGTCGATTCAAAACCAATTTGTTCACATGAACGCACTTTGCTGCCCACATAAGTTAAACTCGCGCCATTATTTCCAACCAAAACTGCGGCTAAGTGAGGTACTTTTTCGCCATTGGCTTTCATTTTTTGAACCTCAGCTGCAATTTCTTGTTTGATATCTTCCGATGTCTTTTTTCCATCTAATAGTTGCATTTCAATCGTGTTTGTAGTTAGTAGTCGTGTGTTGTGTTTAGCGCATTCCCGGCATTCCTCCTGGCATTCCTTTCATTCCGCCCATCATCTTCATCAGGTTTTTACCTCCCGGACCTTGCATCATTTTCATCATCTTGCTCATTTGCTCAAACTGCTTCATCAATTGATTCACCTGTTCGATTTTAGTTCCAGAACCTTTAGCAATTCTTGTTTTACGTTTCATGTCAATCAAAGCTGGTTTGCTTCTTTCAATTGGCGTCATCGAATGGATAATCGCTTCAATATGTTTGAAAGCATCGTCTTCAATCTCTACATCTTTCATGGCTTTTGAAGCACCTGGTATCATTCCGACCAAGTCTTTCATATTACCCATTTTCTTTACTTGTTGAATTTGTGATAAGAAATCGTCAAAACCAAATTCATTTTTAGCAATTTTCTTCTGTAGTTTTCGAGCTTCTTCTTCGTTGTATTGCTCTTGCGCTCTTTCTACTAATGACACGACGTCTCCCATTCCAAGGATACGTTCTGCCATACGATCTGGATAGAACACATCAATTGCTTCCATTTTTTCGCCAGTACCTACAAACTTAATTGGTTTGTTTACTACGGATTTAATAGAAAGCGCTGCTCCACCACGAGTATCTCCATCTAATTTGGTTAAGATAACCCCATCAAAGTTCAATCTATCGTTGAAAGTTTTCGCTGTATTTACTGCATCTTGTCCTGTCATCGAATCGACAACGAACAAAGTTTCTTGCGGCTGAATCGCTTTATGAACGCGTTCGATTTCGTTCATCATTTCTTCATCTACGGCCAAACGACCGGCAGTATCGACAATCACCACATTAAAACCGTTGGCTTTAGCGTGTTGGATAGCGTTTTGCGCAATTTCAACTGGATTTTTATTTTCTGGTTCAGAGTATACCTCAACCCCAATAGAATCTCCTACCACATACAACTGCTGAATCGCCGCTGGACGGTAAATATCACAAGCCACCAAAAGTGGTTTTTTTCCTTTTTTAGTCTGTAAATAATTAGCCAATTTTCCAGAGAAAGTAGTTTTTCCAGAACCTTGTAAACCCGACATCAAGATCACCGTTGGCGTTCCCGAAAGATTAATTCCAGCCACATCGCCACCCATCAATTCGGTTAATTCGTCTTTAACCAACTTCACCAACAATTGTCCTGGTTGCAACGTAGTCAATACATCTTGACCCATCGCTTTGTCTTTTACTTTGGCAGTAAAATCTTTGGCAATTTTAAAGTTCACATCGGCATCCAATAACGCGCGACGCACTTCTTTCAAAGTTTCCGCTACGTTAATTTCAGTGATTTTTCCGTGTCCTTTTAAGACGTGAAAGGCTTTATCTAATTTATCGCTTAAATTACTAAACATACTATTTAAATTTATTGAAGTGCAAAGATAAACTAATTCAATAATTAGACAATTCAATATTCATATAATTAAAGGGCAAAAATGAACTGGTATACCAACAAAAAAACGACCTCTAAGGTCGTTTTCAATTATAATACAATTTCAATTTTACATTCGCTCCGGAACATTAATTCCTAACAAACTAAAAGAAGAAGCGATCGTGTCGGCAACCTTTTTAGACAGTTGGACTCTGAATATTTTCTTTTCTTGGTTTTCTTCACCCAAGATAGGCACTGCTTGGTAAAACGAATTGTATTCGCGCACCAACTCGTAGGTATAATTGGCAATCAAAGCTGGACTGTGATTTTGAGCCGCATTCTGAATTACTTCTGGATACAGTTCGATTTGTTTCAACAGTTCTTTTTCTTTTTCGTGTAAGTCATTTATTTTGGCTGTAGCCGAAAAATCAAAAGTCGCTTTACGAATAATCGACTGAATACGTGCATAAGTATATTGAATAAACGGTCCTGTATTACCCGCAAAATCTACCGACTCTTCTGGATTAAACAAGATGCGTTTTTTAGGATCTACTTTCAAAATATAGTATTTCAACGCACCCAAGCCAATGGTGTTGTATAATTTGGTTTTCTCTTCTTCCGAATAGCCTTCTAATTTGCCTAATTCTTCCGAAATGGTTTGGGCAGTACTCGTCATTTCTTGCATCAAATCATCAGCATCGACTACGGTTCCTTCACGGCTTTTCATCTTACCCGAAGGCAAGTCCACCATTCCGTACGATAAGTGATACAAGCTCGAAGCCCAATCAAAACCGAGCTTTTGCAAAATCAAAAACAAGACTTTGAAGTGGTAATCTTGTTCGTTACCCACTGTGTATACCATTCCACCCACATCCGGATGGTCTTTCACACGTTGGATTGCCGTACCAATATCTTGTGTCATATAAACTGCAGTACCGTCGGAACGCAACACGATTTTACGGTCCAAACCTTCGTCAGTCAAATCAATCCAAACAGAACCGTCGGGATCTTTTTCAAAAACACCTTTTTCTAAACCAATTTGAACGACATCTTTTCCTAATAAATAGGTATTGCTTTCGTAATAAAAACTATCAAAGTTAACTCCTAAATTGCTGTAGGTAGTTGCAAAACCATCATACACCCATTGGTTCATCATCGCCCAAAGGGATTTCACTTCCTCATCTCCCGCTTCCCATTTCAGCAACATCTCTTGTGCTTCCAAAATGATTGGCGCTTGTTTTTTGGCTTCTTCTTCTGTTTTACCAGCAGCCATTAATTCATTTATCTCTTCTTTGTAGGCTTTGTCAAAAGCCACATAATAATTCCCTACTAGTTTATCGCCTTTCAATCCAGTAGAAGCTGGAGTTTCGCCATTTCCCATTTTTTTCCAAGCCAACATCGACTTGCAAATATGAATTCCACGATCGTTGATAATTTGGGTTTTATAGACTTTTTTACCCGATGCTTTGATAATCTCAGCTACCGAATAGCCTAACAAATTGTTACGCACGTGTCCCAAGTGCAACGGCTTATTGGTATTTGGCGAAGAATACTCCACCATTACCGCCTTGTCGGAAGGATTTGGCGTTACAAAACCGTATTTCACATCGTCTTTGATTCCGTTAAAGAAATTCAAGTAATACGTGTCTGAAATTACAATATTCAAAAATCCAGACACCACATTAAAACGGGCTACTTCTGGAACGTTCTCCACCAAATAATTCCCAATTTTGTTTCCTAACTCCACCGGGTTGCTTTTTACCAATTTCAACAAAGGAAAAATAACCATTGTAATATCGCCTTCAAACTCCTTGCGGGTAGCCTGAAACTCTACTTTATCAACGGATACTTCAAATAAATCTTGAATCGCTTTTGCTATAGATGGGGTAAGAATGTGTTGTAATGACATTGAATCTTTTTTTAAGAGTGCAAATATAAGGATTTCAGAAGGAAATAGAATAGTCTTTTTTCTATCGGTTTTGGTACACTAAAAACAAAAAGCCGAAAGAATTGAATCCTTCGGCTTTCTGATTTCGCTTATAAAATGAGTTTACACTCTAATTACCATTTGATAATAGCACTTGCCCAGGTAAAGCCGCTACCAAAAGCTGCTAAAACTACAGTGTCTCCTGTTTTGATTTTACCTTGTTCCCAAGCTTCTGTCAAAGCAATAGGAATAGAGGCTGCAGTGGTGTTACCAAATTTCATCACGTTATTATGCACTTGTTCGTCTTTTAATCCGAATTTCTTCTGAATGAATTGTGAAATTCTTAAATTCGCTTGATGCGGAATCAACATATCAATATCATCCACTTTCAAATTATTGGCTTCCAAGCCTTCGTTAATTACCTCAGCAAAACGAACTACAGCATGTTTGAAAACAAATTGGCCATTCATATAAGGGAAATAACTTTCGTCGTCTGGATCCTTATCATTTAAAATATCAGTTACCCATCGACCGCCCATTCCGGGTGCTTTTACAATCAACTCTTCGGCATGCAGTCCTTCTGAATGCAAATGCGTCGATAAAATTCCTTTCGACAAATCTTCTTCACGACTCAAGACCGCTGCTCCTGCTCCATCACCAAAAATAACCGAAACTCCTCGTCCACGTGTGGTCATGTCCAAACCGGTAGATTGCACTTCAGAACCAATCACCAAAACGTTTTTATACATACCTGTTTTGATGTATTGATCAGCTACCGATAAAGCATATACAAATCCCGAACATTGGTTTCTAACATCCAAAGCCCCCACGGTGCGCAATCCTAAATCACGTTGTACCAAAACACCTGGACCTGGAAAATAGTAATCCGGACTTAAGGTGGCAAAAACCACAAAATCAATATCTTCTTTGGCTACTCCAGAACGCTCAATGGCAATCGTTGCTGCTTTAACTCCCATAGAAGTCGTCGTATCTTGTCCTGGAATAATATGGCGACGTTCTTGAATTCCCGTTCTTTCTTGGATCCATTCGTCATTGGTATCGATGATTTTAGACAAATCATCATTAGTAACTACATTGTCAGGAACATAATATCCTAAGCCTGTTATTTTAGAGTGGTACATATTGTATGTATTAAATTTTAATAATAGCTCCCGTTATGGAATAAAAAACTAAAGTAATAAATAAATCGCATTTAGCCGATTTATAACAATTTTATTGAACTATTTAAAGCAATTGCAGTTCCTTCACTTAGCCAAATATCATTTTCAAAAAACAAAGTTTGTGTACCTGAAGTAAAGGCAATTAAATAATGACTTCCTCTAAAATAGGATTGCTGTACCGTTCCTTTTACTATTCCATTCGGGTCTAATTGAAGTTGGTGCGGGTAAACCAAATGAATTTTACCATCCAATTCCAATTCATTAACTTCTCCAAAAAGGGAAGCAACGTATTTGTTCTTAGGTTGATGATATATTTTTTGAGGGGTATCTTTAGCAATGATTTTTCCGTGTTGCATCACCAGCGTTTCATCTGAAAAAGACAAAGCATCCGAACTATCGTGGGTGGCAATGATACAGGTAATTTTTCTTTCTTTTAAATACTGAAAAACATTTCGGCGCAAGGTATTTTTTCTAAAAGAATCAATCTGGCTAAAGGGTTCATCCAACAATAAAATTTGAGGCTCTAAGGCCAAAACTCGGGCTAAAGCCACGCGCTGTTGTTGACCGCCACTCAAGTATTTGGCTTTCACTTTGGCGTACTCAGTCATTTCGACCATTTCGAGTAATTCATGCACTCGAGCTTTCTTTTTATCGCGATACATATTGGAAAGAAACTTCCCTACATTTTCTTCAACAGTAATATAGGGCATTAGATCAAAATCCTGTGCCAAATATTTAATGTAATCCTCACCTGGAATCAAATTGTATTTAGGACCTAAAATAGGATTTCCATTATAATGAATACTACCCGAATCCAAATCGTACAAACCATAAATCAATTTTAACAACGTACTTTTACCACAACCGCTTTCGCCAATGATAGCAATATTTTGTCCTTGGTGCGCCACAAAACTAAGCCCTGTAATAACAGCTTGGTCAATATAAGCAAACGAAATGTCTTTGAGTTCTAGCATGATTGGTTTAAAAGTAGCCAAATTTACAATGTAAATTTCAATCCAAGAAGGGTTACGACAATTTGTCACATTTTTATAAAATGGTATTCTATTTGAAAACTACGAATTCATCAATTTAAACTTAAAATTTATACACTATGACAACTGGAAAAATTAATGTTTCGGTAGAGAACATCTTCCCATTAATCAAGAAATTTTTATACAGCGATCACGAAATTTTCTTGCGCGAATTGATTTCAAATGGAACAGACGCTACCTTAAAATTAAAGCACTTAACAAGTATTGGCGAAGCCAAAGTAGAGTACGGCAATCCCATTATTGAAGTGAAAATCGACAAAGATGGCAAAAAATTGCACATCATTGATCAAGGTTTAGGGATGACAGCTGACGAAGTAGAAAAATACATCAACCAAGTCGCTTTTTCTGGAGCGGAAGAATTCTTGGACAAATACAAAGATTCGGCTAAAGATTCAGGAATTATTGGACACTTTGGTCTTGGATTCTACTCGGCTTTTATGGTTGCTGAAAAAGTAGAAATCATTACAAAATCGTTCAAAGACGAACCAGCAGCTCATTGGACTTGCGATGGTAGTCCTGAATTTACTTTGGAACCAGCTGACAAAACAGACAGAGGTACCGAAATTATTTTGCATATCGCCGAAGATTCTTTGGAGTTTTTAGAAGAAGCTAAAATCAGAGAATTACTGAATCGCTATAATAAATTCATGCCGATTCCAATTAAATTTGGGACCAAAACAGAAACACTTCCTTTACCAGAAGGTGCTGCCGAAGACGCAAAACCAGAAACTATCGAAGTGGATAACATTATTAACAACCCAAATCCAGCTTGGACGAAACAACCGGCTGAATTGAACGAGGAAGACTACAAAAAGTTCTACCACGAGTTGTACCCAATGCAGTTTGAAGAGCCTTTATTCAATATTCACTTAAATGTAGATTATCCGTTTAACTTAACAGGAATTTTGTACTTCCCTAAATTGGGATCGGACTTGCAAATTCAGAAAGACAAAATTCAATTGTACCAAAACCAAGTGTTTGTTACCGATAATGTTGAAGGTATTGTACCGGAATTTTTGACCATGCTAAAAGGTGTGATCGACTCACCAGACATTCC
>JAGOAF010000020.1:5681-24948 GCA_017984035.1 Flavobacterium sp. | reverse complement strand
AACTTAGCGATGTTTTTCTTAGGTATTGAAGTGCTTTCCATTTCATTATATGTTTTGGCTGCTAGCGACCGATTGAATTTAAAAAGTAATGAAGCCGGAATGAAATATTTCCTGATGGGTTCATTCGCATCTGGTATTTTATTATTTGGTATTTGTTTGGTGTATGGAGCTATGGGAAGTTTTGATGTGACTGAAATTAGCGAATTATCTCAATCGGCAGAATTGCCAATTTGGTTTCCAATCGGAATTGCTTTATTGACTGTGGGGATGTTCTTCAAAATTGCAGCCGTGCCATTCCATTTCTGGGCACCAGATGTGTACGAAGGTTCACCTGCACTAACCACAGCTTTGATGAGTACTTTGGCTAAAGTAGTGGCTATGGCTACCCTATACAAATTATTATCTGTAATGAATGCCGATATATCAGAAACCTATAAAATGGTGATAGTTGCGGTTTCTATGGCCTCAATGACAGTGGGGAATATTATGGCATTAAAACAAACCAATGTAAAACGTATGTTGGCTTTCTCTGGAATCTCTCATGCCGGTTTTATGTTGATGACCTTATTGAGTTTATCCACTTCAGCAAGTAGTTTATTATATTATACTACAGCATATGCTTTATCTGGAATAGCTGCTTTTAGTGTGATTTTATACGTTTGTAAAAACCAACATAACGAGGACATTACTAACTTCCATGGATTAGGAAAGACACACCCCTTTTTAGCGGCCGTTTTAACTGCCTCTTTACTTTCTATGGCAGGTATTCCAATTTTTGCTGGATTCTTTGCTAAATTAGTTTTGTTCACACAAACTATTGAAAACGGATATATTGCCTTAGTGCTTGTAGCCGTAATCAACTCCATTATTAGTGTGGGATACTATTTCAAATTGATCCTGGCGATGTATACTAAAGAATCTAACGAAGAACGCACTGGAAAACCTTTCCTAATCTATGCTGTAGCTTTTACCGCAATTACTTTGAATATTATCATCGGTATGTTTCCTTCACTTGTTTTGGACTTATTGGGATAATACAAATGAAAATATTTTATAGCCTGTCAAGAGCGATTTTGACAGGTTTTTTTATGCCAATTGTATCCCTACAAATAAAAAAATACAGCTAAGTAAAATAATTTAAACCTAGTATGAGATCAAAGAGATGGAGCTAGTTTTAAAACTAAAACAAAGTCTATTATTTCTAAATTCTAAGAATTAATTTGCTAGATAATCCTTTTTATCCTTATATTTCCTACATAAATTTATTCCTTCTATACTATGAAACTAAAGAAGATACCTTTTTTAATTTTTGTATTACTATTTTCGCTCAATGTTTTTAGTCAAACATGGAATTATAATGATCGCATTTCATTGTTTATTGAGGCTAAATCCCAAAAAACAATTGTATTTGTAAACGATACCCTTTTTTATAAAAATGGGAAACGATTTCAATTAAAAAAATCAGAATTCCCAGGTAGGTTAAACGAATATCTTCCTTTAAATGTTGGCAAAAAAACCTACTTAGTTCACTCAGGTTGCGGACCCGTATTAGAATTTAGAAATGATTCCATTATAAGAGTTGACAACTCGTATTTACACAACAGTCAATTTGGCACTACCCCTTTTATTTTCAACAACCAAATTCATTACTTTGGCGGTTACGGTCTTTTTACCTACAAAAACATTATCACTCGGTATGATTTTAAAAATGGAGAATGGAACCAAGAACAAACTTATGGCGATGAATTTCCTGAGGCTAGATGTTGTGATGTGTTTAGTTATAGAAAAAACAACGAATTATATATTTTTGGCGGAGTAGCTAATGATCCGAAAAATATCCGAGAAGTAAATCCTGTACAACCATCATTTTGGAAATTAGATTTACCAACCATGACGTGGGAAAATAAGGGCACCTACAATTCAAAACTTATTTCTTCCCAGTATAATGCTATACAGATAAAAAACAAACTGTATTTGTTTAATGAAATTCTGTTAGAGGTAGATATTGAAAAAAATATTGTCAATAAATACGACTATTCCAATCATATTGTCCCTAAAGCCATGTTGGCAAAAAACGATACAATATATGGCGTCTTTGAAAACAATAATCGAAAAATTTATTTTTCAAAAAAGACAATCGATGAGATCAAAGGAAAATATTTAGGCAGCGAGTCTTTTTTAGTTTCCAAGCTTGAAATCCATTTTAAAGAATATGGTCTCTTAGGAGCCGCAATGCTAATATTGCTTATTTCACTCATTATTTATCTTAAAAAAAGGAAACAAAATATAACCAATTCAATTATCACATTTAATAAGAAAACAAACGAATTTCAATTCAAACAAAAGAAAATTTCATTTGAAGATAATGAAAAGAAAGTACTTTTCTTCTTACTAGAAAATTCTAACACCTATGTTTCACTTAATACATTGAATGAATTATTTGAAAATGCAAAACAAGTAGAGTCGCAATCTGCAATAATTAAACGAAGAGAACAAGCTGTTAGTAGTTTAATATCAAAGGTTTCTTTAATTACTGAAATTCCAGAATCTGAATTGGTTTTTGAACGCAAAAATGCAGAAGACAAACGTTTAAAAGATGTTCTTTTATTGCCAAATCTACTTAAAGAGATTTAGTAAAAATTTCTAATTGTATAATTATTTAAATAAAAAACTCCGCTACAACTTGTAACGGAGTTTTTTATTTACAATCCATTCCTACTACCAAAACTTCACGTACAACGCAAAAATAGTTAAGACTAAAAGGACGATTAAAATAGTTGTTTGTGGTTTCATTTTAAACATCGTTTTGTCTAATTCAAAAGCTTTTTCATTGATTTTAGGTCCAACTAAACTTACTGTAATCATTAGGAGCATGGTGAAAATAAAAGACAAACCCATACAAATTAAGAACGGGATTTCGTATCCACCTTTGCCGTTGTTGTAAGCTGTGTACAACCAAGTGTCATTACCAAACCAAGCTGGTGCCAGTTCGTTAAAGACTACAGACAAAGCAAATCCAGCCAGCACCCCTACTACGGCAGCAGCTCCCGTAGTGCGTTTCCAAAACATTCCTAAAATGAACATAGCAAAAACTCCCGGACTAATAAAACCTGTATATTTTTGAATGTAAGTAAATCCACCTACGCCACCAATTCCTAGAGTATCATTCCAAGTAAAAAGCACCGCCAAAAACATGGCGGCAAATACAGCGTACTTACCAACATTCACCTGTTTGGTATCTGTGGCTTCCTTTTGAATGTATTTTTTATGGATATCCAAAGTATAAATGGTAGAAATACTATTCACTTTTCCTGCCAAGGAAGCTACAATTGCTGCTGTCAAAGCGGCAACTGAAAGTCCTTTTAAACCTGTAGGCAAAAAGGTCAATATCGCTGAATAAGCCCCGTCTTTTCCACCAACTAATTGTGGTAAATGTCCACTTTCGTGCAATACATAGGCCGCAATTCCAGGTAAAATTACAATAAGTGGCATGAACAATTTAATAAACCCGGCGAATAAAATTCCAGAACGCGCCGTGTCTAAATCGGCTCCTAAAGCACGTTGGGTAATGTATTGGTTACATCCCCAATAATTCAGGTTAATAATCCAAATACCCGCCAAATAGGCCATTACACCAGGAATAGTGAGGTATTTATTAATTTCTTCTTGAGTTGACGTCGCCGTTGGCTCAGGCATAATCATTTTGAAATGCTCTGGTGCCTGTTCCATCAAGACTTGAAACCCAGCAATAGCATCGTGACCAAAACCAAAGTAATGACTCACCGTTGTTAATGCAATATAAGAGGTTACCAATCCGCCAATCAATAAAACCGC
Organism: Flavobacterium sp.; assembly: GCA_017984035.1. The sequence goes on along the minus strand of JAGOAF010000020.1, from coordinate 21,114 downwards.
TACTTGAATCACGTCTGTATACGCTACTACTTTCATTCCGCCAAGCGAAATAACTAAAGCAAAAAACGCTAAACCAATCATAATAACATGAAGGTATTGACCTCCCGCCAATCCATTAATAGCCACAGCTCCTAAATATAGAATCGAAGTCAAATTCACAAAAACATACAAAAACAACCAAAACACCGCCATAATCAAAGCAGTCGATTCGTTGTATCTCGTTTTTAAAAACTGAGGCATGGTGTAAATCTTATTTTTCAGATAAACTGGAATAAACCAGATAGCGACGATCAATAAAGAAATGGCGGCAATCCACTCGTAGGCAGCGACAGCTATTCCTAAAAAAAATCCTTCTCCACTCATTCCTATAAATTGCTCTGCCGAAATATTAGAGGCAATTAAAGAAGCTCCGATAGCCCACCAGGTTAATTTTCCTTCGGCTAAAAAATAGGCTTTCGCATCATTTTCGTTTTTTTCACGTTTGCGATATATAGTGTATCCATAAATAGACACCACTAAAAAATAAATGATAAAGACAATGTAATCGGTTAATTCAAGACTGTTCTGGTTCATAGTTTTTATTGGTTAAATAGCGGAAATAAATATAGTGGTTTTGAATTAATTGATGTGGAATAACAATTAAATTCTTTTATTGAATCCAATCATCTTATTTTATCCTAACTTTTTGTTTTGTTTAACGAATATAAAATTCTATTTATTGTAAATTTGACACCGTTAGTAAATTACTTATTTAATCACAGCCATGAGCGATAAAAAACCGGACAATATTGTATATTCTGAAGAGCAAGGGTACAACGCCAGTTTATTGCCCTATGCAACTACTGTAGGAGCACCTGTAATTAAAGCGGATGATGTGGTAGCTTGGAAATCGCGTGGTATTCATAGTGTCAACAAAGAATTTGAAAACAAATTCCAAGAATTGCAATCAGCTTACCAAAAATTGATGGACGATTACAAATGGAATGAATTAGTGTACAATGCTAAATTTGCTTTTGAACCCGTTATTGGCGAAACCTATCATATGTATTTGGGTGATGATGGCATTGAGTTTTTATCGCTAATTGCTCCTAACGAATGGAACAAAGAATTTATCGGTTCATTTAAACTCAATAGTGATAAAAAATGGGTGTTGCTTGCAACTGCAACCGAATAATTTATTCAGATAACCACAACTTTCGGAACGATTTCTTTTTATCATAATCATTCGCTTGTTTTTCAATATTGAAATAACGATGCCCTCTAGGATCATTGCCAACTCCAGCTAAATAAGCCCAATTACCCCAATTGCTGCACACATCATAATCGATTAATTGCTCCTCAAAATAGGCCGCACCAAAGCGCCAATCCATATTCAATTCGTTGCAAAAATAACTCGCTACGTTCTGCCGCCCTCGATTACTAATGAATCCCGTTTTTTGTAATTCAAGCATATTAGCATTAATAAAATCAGAAGGTGTTGCGCCAATTATCCATTGCGAAAGCAACTTTTCATTTAAGGTTTTCGAATTCACTTTCTCCGTTTTTATCCCTTTGTACAAGAAAAATTTTGTTTGGTGTTTTTTGAACATAAATCGGAAGAAATCGCGCCAAAGCAATTCAAAAACCAACCAATAAGTCGAATCATTGGCGCCAAATTGCTTTTCGTATTTTTTGATTTCAGCATAAATAAATCGTGGAGATAGGCAACCCAAGGCCAACCAAGGAGAAAATTTAGACGAATAATCTGCGCCTATCATTCCGTTGCGAGTTTCTTTATAAGTAGACAAACATTGGGTATCGTGAAAATAATGTTTCAATCTTTGGATGGCTTCGCTTTCTCCGCCTTTAAATTGAAGTACCGCGCGAGAATCGATAGTAGTTTTAGTCAACCCAAAAGTGGCTAAGGAGGGTAATTCCAAAGTGGGGATTTGGGGTGAATTGATTTGGGTTGGAGCCGTAAATGCCTGTCTTATCTCGGAATCTTTTTCTGTTTTTTTTCTAAAATTAGAGAACACATCCGGAATGTCTTTGATAGAAAAAGGCAAATCTTCAGCATGATACAACGTACTAGTACTGAAGGTTTCTAATTCACATCGCAATTTGAATAGTTCATTTCGAACCCTTTTTTCAGTCTGAATTTCTTCAAATGCTACTTCCCTCTTTGCGAAGACTTTTTGTACTTTGTATTCTTGCACCAACTTCGGAATTGCTACTTCTGGCTTCCCCATCACAATGCGCAAACCAGAACCTAAAGCTCTTAATTTGGCATCCAAATCTAGTAGCGATTCTAATAAAAATTGCGCTCTAAATGCACCCATTTTTTTAAATCCGTAAACCGTAGTTTCAAAATGGGCTTCGTCAAAACAATAGATAGGAATTATCTTCTCACTCTGTGCAATGGCTTTTAACAATGTCTCGTTATCTTCAATTCGTAAGTCGGTTTTAAACCAAACTAGTGCATTCTTAATCATAAATTATTGATGTTTTTCAAATAATAATCCGCTTGTTCCAATAGGGCTACTTTATCATCCGATTTCATTTTGCGCCACACATTATACATCATTCCAATTCGGGGATTTTTACCTAATTTATCTTCATTTTTATCATAAAAATTCCAGTACAAACTATTGAACGGGCAAGCTTTTTCACCTGTTTTAACTGCTTTTTTATAAAAACAACTTCCACAATAATGGCTCATTTTATCAATGTAAGCCGCCGAACTTACATAGGGTTTTGTGCCTACTATACCTCCATCAGCAAATTGACTCATACCGCGAGTATTTGTAATTTCTACCCATTCAATCGCATCAATATAGATTCCTAAATACCAGGCATCTACTTCGTCAGGATGAATTCCGGCCAAAAGTGCAAAATTCCCAGTTACCATTAACCGCTGAATGTGATGTGCGTAGGCATAATTCAAAGATTGGTTGATCGCGTCTTTCAAGCAATTCATTTTTGTTTTACCTGTCCAGAACCATTCAGGCAGTGAATTTTCGTGATTGAAATAATTCATCGTTGCATATTCTGGCATTTTGTTCCAATAAATACCGCGCATGTATTCGCGCCAGCCAATAATTTGCCGTACAAACCCCTCCAGCTGGTGGTAGGCTATTTTTTCTGGATTATTTTCCCATTCCAATATGGCACGGTTAATCACTTCTAATGGCGAAATCATTTTCACATTCATAGAAAATGAAATTCGGGCGTGATACAAAGACCATTCGTTAGGCGTCATGGCATCTTGGTAACTCCCAAAAAGTGCCAAACATTCTGTTACAAAAAAATCGAGAAGTGCGAGTGATTGTTTTCTATTGATAGGCCAAACAAAATTTTCAGCATCAATAGTTCCAATAGTCTTGATGTCAGTTTTTTGAATTTGGGTCACAATTTGTGTCACATCATTTTGGAAAACCAATGGCGAAGTGGGTTTATGGTCTTTGGGTAATTTTTTCCGATTTTCGCCATCGTAATTCCATTTTCCAGTCAGCGGCTTATCGCTTTCCATTAAAACGTGGTGCTTTTTTCGCATCATATGATAAAAGCTTTCCATTAAAAAAGTTTTTTTACCTTGAAAAAAATCACCCAATTCGTTTCTCGAACTCATAAAATGCTCCGAATCGCAGACCGTGCTTGTAACGGAAAGCGATTGACACAACTTTTTCAGCTGTTCGTCCAAACGGTATTCATCTGGAAATTGGTATTCAAAATGGGTAAACGCTTCTTTTTCAATTAAAAATGGAATGTTTTTTCCAAACGATTGTAAGTTATTGTCATCATTCAAATGCAAATAAATAACTTGGTGCTTTTGCGATTGTAATTCAGTAGCAAATTCTTGCATTGCCGAGAAGAAACCCGCCACTTTTTGAATATGATGTTTGGCATAATCGGTTTCTGTTCGAATTTCCATCATGACGTAGGTCACCGAATCATCAACAGTTTTGAACCAAGAATGATGGCTGTTTAATTGATCCCCAAGAATTAATCGTAACGTTTTTGACATTTTGTTTTTTAATTTAAAGATTTAAGGATTTGCATTTTTTTTAATCTTTAAATCATTCCATTTTTCAATCTTTCATTCCTGCATCTATCGCTACAGTATTTTACTTCTTCCCAAACTTTTTCCCATTTCTTGCGCCAAGCGAATGGTTTTTGACAGACTAGACAAATTTTATTGGGTAGGTTTTGTTTTTTTACTCCTCGCATTTTTAATTTTATTGGGATTACTCACGTGTTTTTGCAAAATTCGTTTGCCTTCTTGTTTCACTTCGTCTTTTTTTCGAAAGCTCCAAACAATATCGCTGGCATACTTCCGAGTTTCTTCTATGTTTACTATTGGCGCAGGATAATCGTTACCAATAACACAATTATAAAACTGCTGTTCCATTTCGTTCATTTTCCAGGGTTCGTGTAGCAAATGCAACGGGACCGCTGCTAATTCAGGCAGCCATTGTTTGATAAAAATGCCTTCTGGATCATGTTCTTCAGAGTTTTTAATCGGATTATAAATTCGGATTGTATTTATTCCCGTGGTCCCTGATTGCATTTGAATTTGGGGATAATGAATTCCGGGTTCATAATCTAAAAACTGCCTTGCCAGAAAATGTAATTCACGCCAATCTTGCCATAAATTAAAAGTAAAAAACGAAACAACCATGGCGCGCATTCTGAAGTTGATGTAACCCGTTGTTACTAAGCATCGCATACAGGCATCAACAATTGGCACGCCTGTTTTTCCTTCCTGCCAAGCTTTGATATAGGTTTCGTTCTTGGGCTTTACCAACGTATCGTAGGCGCGATTGGCATTTTGAAATTCCATTTCGCATTCGTCTTCAAATTTTTGCATAAAATGGCAATGCCAATGCAAACGCGACACAAAATTGAGTATGGCGCGTTTATTTGTAGACGCTTCATAATGCTGATTCGTATATTGATAAATCATCCGCATACTAATATTTCCATACGTTAAGTATGGGGATAATCGACTACAGCCCTTTCTGCTTAAGGCAGGTTTCGAAATGTGTTTACTGTAATTAACGTAGCGTTCTTTTACAAAACTATCCAAATAGCGCCACGCCCAATATTCGCCACCTCGTTGAAAATTTTTGTTAGGAGTGGTGATTTCAGTTGATAAATCGACTCCTTTTATTTGGTTGTAAAAATCAGTATCTAATCCAATCGTTTTTAAATCGGACTCTTTAATTAGTTTGGGCATATCCCGCATTACCTGTTCCCAGCGTTGGTCCCAATTTTGTCTTGATTTTAATTTGCGAATGACCCCGTGCAATTGAAATTCTTTCCAGGTGATGGTATTGGAATCGAAAAATGCTTTCATTTCTATATCGCGATCATAGGTTAATTTATTTCCTATTTCTTGATGCGAAAAAACAGACTTGATCTCATACTCTTGAATTAATTGAGAAAAAACGGTTTTAACTTCGTCATGAAAAAGATAGAGTGTAGCATTAAAAGGAGTTAGTTTTTTATTCAAATCTTGAACTGATTCGTATACAAACCGCCAATGCCGCACATCAGAATCCTCATAACTCATAACCGTTGGCTCAAAAAAACAAACCAATAACAGCGGCACTCCCGATTGATGGGCATGAAATAAGGCTTCATTATCCACCAAACGAAAATCACGTTTGAACCAAACAATATGTATGGGTTGTTTTTTCAAAAAAGAAAAAATACTGAATTGTTATTTTGTTTAATAATATTGATAAAACAATAAACAAATATACAGTTTTCTTCTCACGAAAAAATAAAAATAGGAATCAAAATATGAAGTTGACAAAACAAAAAAAGCCTCTTCTTTCGAAGAGGCTTTTGTACCCGGAGCCGGAGTCGAACCGGCACGGTTTCCCACAGGTGTTTGAGACCAGCGCGTCTACCAATTCCGCCATCCGGGCTTAGCAGACATAAAATAACAACAGTTATTTTAACGCAATAAAAGAGGAGTTTAATACAAAATCAAGCCTCGATTCCTTTAACACGGTGCAAATGTAAAAAATAAAATTAAACGTGCTACAAAAAATACTTAATTTTTTCCTTTCAGAGTTGGATAAATTTTATAAATTTGCAGCTCGTTAAAACACAGCCAACTAACTAACTACAACCGAGGCGTATAAACTAGCTCTAAGCTATACAAAGCGTCACGGACTAATTAACAATACGAATGTCACACCAAGAACCAGAAGCTAAAATTTTTGCATGTTCAAAAAGTGTATACCTAGCTGAACAAATTGCGCAAGCGTACGGAGTTCCACTAGGAAAAGTAATTACCTCAACGTATAGTGACGGTGAATTCCAGCCTTCTTATGAAGAGTCTATTCGAGGATTACGCGTATTTATAGTATGTTCGACCTTTCCAAGCGCGGACAACTTGATGGAATTGTTATTAATGATTGATGCGGCTAAACGGGCATCTGCAAGACATATTACTGCTGTTATTCCTTACTTCGGTTGGGCAAGACAAGACAGAAAAGACAAACCAAGAGTACCAATAGGAGCTAAATTAGTAGCCAACTTATTGGATGCTGCTGGAGCGACAAGAGTAATGACTATGGATTTACATGCCGATCAAATCCAAGGTTTTTTCGAAAAACCAGTAGATCACCTCTTTGCTTCAACCATCTTTTTACCCTATGTAAAAAGTTTAGGCTTGGAGAATTTAACCATCGCCTCTCCAGATATGGGAGGTTCAAAAAGAGCCTATGCGTATTCTAAATTTTTAGAATCAGACGTGGTGGTTTGTTACAAACAAAGAAAAGTAGCCAATGTAATTGACACTATGGAGTTAATTGGAGAGGTGAAAGGTAGAAATGTAATTCTAGTAGACGACATGATCGATACTGGAGGTACCTTGGCAAAAGCGGCCGATTTGATGATAGAAAAAGGAGCATTAAGTGTAAGAGCAATTTGTACACACCCGATCTTATCTGGAGAAGCTTACGAAAAAATTGAAAACTCAAAATTGAGTGAATTAATAGTTACCGATTCTATTCCATTGAAGAAAAAATCGGACAAGATTAGAGTGTTGAGTTGTGCTCCTCTTTTCGCAGAAGTTATGCACATGGTGCACCACAACAATTCCATTAGTGGAAAATTTATTATGTAATATTTTTAATAACTATATTTTTTTACAATGAAATCGATTACAATTAAAGGATCAGAAAGAGAAAGCGTGGGCAAAGTTGCTACTAAAGCCTTACGTAATGCTGGAGCGGTTCCTTGCGTGTTATACGGAGGAGATCAAGCAGTACATTTCTCAGCAGAAGAAAAAGCATTCAAAAACTTGGTTTACACTCCAAACGCACACACAGTTGTGATTGATTTGGGTAATGGAAAATCATATAATGCGATTCTTCAAGACATTCAAGTTCACCCAGTAAGTGACAAAATTCTACACATTGACTTCTTCCAGTTGTTTGACAACAAAGAAATTACTATGGAAGTTCCTGTTAAAATTGTTGGTACTTCTAAAGGGGTACTTTCTGGAGGTGTGCTACGTTTGAACACTCGTAAATTAAAAGTGAAAGCGTTGCCATCAAATCTTCCAGATTTTGTTGAAGCAGACATCACTCCACTTGAAATGGGTAACAAATTGTATGTTACGAAATTAGTTTCTGACAAATACAAATTAATGCACCCAGACAACACGGTGGTTTGTCAAGTGAGAATTTCTCGTGCGGCTATGAAAGCAGCTCAAGAAGCAGCAAAAGCGGCAAAAGCACCAAAAGGAAAAAAATAATTTTTTTTCAATCATACGAAAAAGCATCAGTTCTACAACTGGTGCTTTTTTTTTGGATGATTGTTTTAAATAAGTTTATTTTTGCAATATGATGCAATGGATAACCCAACTCTTTACCTCTAGTAAACCCGCAAGTGATGCAGGTACTATGAAAGTGGAGGTTCACGAACACCAAAAAAACAATATGAAAAGTGTGAGTAATAAATTTTTAATTGTAGGATTAGGCAATATTGGAGCCGAATATGTCAATACACGTCATAATATTGGATTTAAGGTTTTAGACTTTTTAGCCAAAAAAGAAAGCCTCTCTTTTGAAACATTAAAATTAGGCGCTCTGGCCGAATACAAATTCAAAGGCCGTACATTCTTTTTGCTAAAACCGAATACCTATATGAATTTAAGTGGGAAGGCAGTGAAATACTGGATGGACAAGGAAAATATCCCTTTGGAAAATATATTAGTAATCACCGATGACTTAAATTTAAGTTTTGGCACCATCCGTATCAAACCAAAAGGAAGTGATGGCGGACATAACGGACTAAAAAACATCAATTTGATTTTAAATACTCAAAATTATACCCGTTTCCGCTTTGGAATTAGCGACCAATTCAAAAAAGGCCAACAAGTAGATTATGTGTTAGGCGAATGGGACGAAGAAGAAAAAGCTAAACTTCCTGAACGCTTGGAATTAGCTGCTGAAATCATCAAATCTTTTGGAACAGCCGGTCTGGAGAACACTATGACAACCTTTAACGGCAAATAAAAACGGATTAGTATTTAATTATTTTTTTTACCGTGGTTTTGGACCCATCAACTACTGTTATAAAATAAACTCCAGCTTGAAGTGCATCCAAATGAATAACTTCATTAAATAAAGGCGCACTAGAAAATGCTTTTTCAACTATTTTTTTGCCCAATAAATCGTGGACAATAATGGTAACTCCAGAATCCAATTGGCTAGAAAATAATACCACAAAATCGCCTTGAGTTGGATTTGGATAAATCATCACATCTGTTAAATCGATAGGACTTAATGGAATTGGTGTAAATGATTTGGAACAAATAGTTATTGCCGCTGAATTAATAATGCCAGTATCACCAGCTATTGCATCCCTAACTCGTAAAGTCCAAGTTCCACTAGGATTTAATTCGTTAAATTGATATAAAGGTTCAAATGGCGCTACGGTTTGTGCTGTTTGTTTACCACAAATTATTGCTCCCCCTAAATCATCATATTTTAAAACCAAACTCCCATTCGTATCGCCACATCCATTTTCAAACAACTTCACTGTTTTTCCTTGTGGATTAACCAATTCTATTTGAACATCTGACACATAACGATGGGTAAAATTCAAATCCACATTCACATCCAAAACCGCATCAGAATTGGCTGGCACAGTAATAGTTTTAGTCGAATATTCTACAGTTTCAGGAATGATAATAGGAGTTGCAAAAGGATAGGTAGTACAGCTTGACTCTGTAGTGTAACCAATAGCAAAAGCCTCTTTATTAATTGCATAAAATATATTAGCAGTTGGCTCAATTAAAATGCGACAATTTTTTCCTGAAATACCATTGGGTACCACAATCAATTCTTTACCATCGTTTAAAGTATTTGTTTTTAAGAAAATAGGAAAAGACAAACCTCCATCAACTGACAGCTTAATATTTACATAAGCTGACCCTGGCAGTTGATCTGTATTGTTTACTGACCAAGTAATCGTTTGAATACTCAACGATTTCCATGACAAATCACTAGTGTTTTGAGATGTAATTTCAAATGGACCTGTAGAAGCATCAACAGTTATTGTAGTGTCATCTGTATCCGTTTGAGCCAATCCATTCAACCCATTATTTCTAACCGTAAGTGTAAAATGTAATGTCCGAGCAATGTCTGTGAGAGATTCCCAAGGGGAGGTCAAACTATTCGCTACTACTTTGCTTTGCTCGGGCAGAAAACGATTAGGTGAATTAGTTGGAGGAAAAGACCTAAAAAGTGGACCGTCCACCTTAGTAGGAAATGCAATACTATTGGCTCCAAAACTAGCAATAGCCGTATCGTTCTGCTCCCAACAATAACTTAACCCCGCTCCATTTGGATTCGAACTAGATCCTTTTAAAACAAATGGAGTGCTTTTTGGAATTACAAAATCCTCTCCGGCATTCGCTTTGTGTTTAGTGTTAGGAATCGTTGTATTCAACGGGCAGGTTTTGGAAGCAAGATTTGTGCGGATTTGATCGATACTGACATAAGCAAAATAATCATCGGAATGACTTTGAACATTAAAGTCGGTTACCCCAGCATACCCCATAATCGTGGAACCACTTCCCGGTTCTACGTTCACTCCTGTTCCTTCTATTTCATGAGAAAAAGTATGGTTGGCTCCCAGTTGATGTCCTATTTCATGGGCTACAAAATCAATATCAAAAGTATCTCCCTCAGGCTTACCGTCAGCCGGCGAAGAAAATCCTCCCCCTTTGGCTACATCATAACTAGATATCGGATCTTGACACACACAGCCAATACAACCTGCATTACCTCCTCCTCCTGAAGCCCCAAATAAATGACCAATATCGTAATTAGCATTGCCAATTTTAGCAGTCAAATCCCGCTGTAATTCAAGATTCCAATTTCCATTAACACCCGTAATTGCAGGAGAAAACGGATCCGCTTCCGGGTTGGTATATAATAAAGACGTACTGTTTGAAATCAGATTTAAGTGCAATGATAAATCCCTGTTGAAAATTCCGTTCACCCTTGTTAAGGTAGCGTTTATGGCTTCTAGTGCTTGAAATGTACCTCCAAAATAAGCAGTGTATTCAGCCGTACAGGCTACTGCCAAACGTAAGGTTTTGTATTGCTCCCCATTTGAAGTGGCAGTAGTTGTCATTTTATTCAATGACGAATTCATTACTTTGTCAATCGTAGCGCAATATAAAGGTAGCCTATCAGACTTTACGCTATTAGAGTCGAAGAGTTCGTATACTTCTTGATTCACCGAAATTTTCTCAATAAACTCGGTTGGCTTATCCGAACGCAAGACCATCGTTTGAATTCCTTTTGGGGAAAAGCTACAATAAAGAGTGGCACTTTTATCAGATAAACTTTTACCTATGTAGGCTCTAATAGTAGGAAATTGAGCTTGTAAATCGGAATCAAAATTAGAAAATTCATGAATTTCATATTTTTCCAAATCTCCATTAGTATTTGGAATCTCAATTACAACTTCATTAGTTTTATTTGCACCCTGAAGGCTATTCAAAGTGCTATTTACCATTGATTTATCCAATTCAAAAAACAAACCCTTTTTTGGATCACCATTTTCATTCCATCGTGTTGATGCCAAATTTCTGGCAGCTACAACCCTTTTCCATGGAGATACATTTTGAGCTTGCATCAAGGAACAAGAAAAGAAAAGTAATACAAATTGAAGGGGTCTATTCATAGATTTTGGTATCGCTAGATTGCCAAAATTAGGATAATGAATTAAAATGGTTGTTGAAAAGCATTAATTTTATTTAAATAATAACGATTTAATTTACTTTTTTACTCCTAGTTTAAAATTGGAACCAAAAGGAATTCATTTTAAAACGAAATTCGAATAGATTAGTTTAAATTTGCAACCAAATCAAACGAAAAACAACTTGAACATTTTCCATTCCATAAATGAATTTCATTCTGACAAAAAAACCATAGTGACTCTTGGAACTTTTGACGGAGTACATTTGGGTCATACGGAAATTTTGAAAAAGTTGACTCAAAATACTAATAAGGGTGCATTTGAAAGTACCGTACTTACCTTTTTTCCTCACCCAAGAATTATTTTACAAGGCAAATCAGATTTGAAGTTGTTGAACACTATCAATGAAAAGATCGAATTGTTAGAAAAAATTGGAATTGACAATCTAATCATTCATCCTTTTGACGGAAAATTTGCTGAATTAAGTGCTGATGCATTTGTTAAATCTATTTTGGTAGACCAACTTCATGTCCAAAAAATTATCATTGGATACGATCACCGATTTGGAAAAAACAGAACGGCCAATATTGATGACCTCATCACTTTTGGCACAGAGTATGATTTTGAAGTTGAGCAAATTTCAGCCCAAGAAATTGACGAAATATCCATTAGCTCTACCAAAATCAGAACTGCTCTTGAAGAAGGAGACATTCAATTAGCCAACGAATACTTAGGATATCAGTATTTTTTAAGCGGCACTGTGGTCAAAGGAAAACAATTAGGAAGAACTATTGGTTTCCCAACAGCTAATATTTTATTAGAAGAAGACTACAAATTAGTGCCTCAAAATGGCGTCTACATTGTTCGTGTGGAAATAGACGGCAAGACTATTTTCGGTATGATGAATATTGGATTTAACCCTACAGTTCAAGGAAAAGAGAAAACTATTGAAGTGCATTTATTTGATTTTGATAGCGATATTTACAATTGTAAAATTCAGGTTTCTATTGTACAACGCATTCGTTCAGAAAAAAAATTTGAGTCGGTTGAATTATTAAAACAACAACTGAATAAAGACAAAGCATTTTCGCTACATTATTTAAACCTATTAGAAAAGAGTTAAGAAGACATTGAATAAGTGCCATTGCTTGTTTGAAACAATTTGACTACTTTTGATACATAAAATTACACCCATGAGCATTACAAAACACGATTGGACAAAAGAAGAAATTATAGCTATTTACAATAGACCAATGATGGACTTGTTGTATGACGCAGCTACCATTCATAGAGAAAATCACGATCCAAACGTGGTGCAAGTTTCTACTTTATTGTCAATTAAAACGGGTGGATGTTCTGAAGATTGCGGGTACTGCCCTCAAGCGGCACGTTACAATACCAATGTAGAAGGCAATGATTTAATGACGGTAAACCAAGTAAAAGCACAGGCTTTGAATGCAAAATCGGCGGGGTCTTCTCGAGTATGTATGGGAGCGGCTTGGCGAAATGTAAAAGACGGACCGGAATTTGACCAAGTACTTGAAATGGTTCGTACGATTAATAAATTAGACATGGAAGTGTGTTGTACTTTAGGTATGATCACTGAAAACCAAGCACAACGTTTAGCCGAAGCTGGTTTATATGCTTACAATCATAATTTAGATACTTCAGAAGAATACTATAAAGAAGTGATTTCGACTCGCGGTTTCGAAGATCGTTTGCAAACTATAGAGAACGTTCGTAAAACCAATGTTACGGTTTGTAGTGGCGGTATTATCGGAATGGGAGAAAGTATCGAAGACAGAGCAGGAATGCTTGTGGCGCTTTCTACTTTAAACCCACAACCTGAATCAGTGCCAATAAATGCTTTAGTAGCCGTAGACGGAACCCCATTGGAAGATGAAGAACCAGTAGAAATTTGGGAAATGATCCGTATGGTAGCCACTACTCGTATTGTTATGCCTGAAACGCAAGTGCGTTTGTCTGCGGGAAGAACCAACATGAGTCGTGAAGGACAAGCCATGTGTTTCTTTGCTGGTGCCAATTCTATTTTTGCTGGAAATAAATTATTGACTACTCCAAATCCAGATGTAAATGAAGACATGAAAATGTTTGAAACATTAGGATTGCAACCACAAAAACCATTTACTAAAATGGTACAACCACCCACAGTGGAGGCTGAAGATTCGCAATTTGTTGCTTTAGGCGAAAAGCCTAAGTGGACTCGCCCGGGACACAAAATTGAAAGAAATTTAGAGGCTTCTGTAAAAGGAAAATAAAATTGAACTCAAATATGAAAAAAGCTTCCAGCCTGAAAAGACTGGAAGCTTTTTTATTAAAACAATAATTTACGACTTATTTTCTCTCCGGTTTCTAAAGTAATTTGAACTATTACTACTCTTGATTCCCAATTTGCTGCTTCAATTAAATGCGTTTTTGTTTTCAATTCCTGTGCTTGATACAATTGTTTTCCGTCTATTGAAAACAAAGCAACTTCACGTATTTCCTGTTTTGTAGTGTTGATGAGAATTTGATTGTTTTTAGTGGTAATTTGTACTGCATCCGTTTCTTTTTCAATAACAGTATTTTTATTTCGATAGCGCAATACGAATCGATCATCAAACGTACCCTCTAAAGTTGTGAAGGAATAGCTTCCCTTCTTCAAATCATGAATTTTAGATTCCTTTAAATCTTCTAGAAAAATAGTTTGATTCGTAAATAAACCATCACAATCCTCCAAACTGATCGTGTAAACCCCTTCTTGTTTAACTCGATAACCAAAAAGCACAAAATCTGAAGCATCAAAGGGCAAAGTTCTAGCTTGAATCGTGTTTTTAAACCCTTCGGTTACACTATAAAAATCCAATCCTTCATTGCTGTCTAACGAAATGCCGTCAAAAAGTGTGTCTTGTTCATTGGTGGCGCCAGATGCATACCCAAGTAAAATTTGTTTGAAAAGTCCCTGCTTGTTAGTTAAGTTGAGCCATATTCGGTGTTTTTCAAAATTTAAAGAGGATGCTGTTTTTTGTGGAGTGCCGTTTTTAAAAAACAGATTGTTATCTCCTTTTATTCGCATGGCATTAGTAAAGTCAATAGTCCCTTGTTGATTCGCACCCAAAGCAAAGAAAGCTTGTCCCGATGCAATTGTACCATTAGGAATTGTGTTATTAATTCCTGTATTTTTTGCGGCTGTGCCAACTCCTCCTAAAATGGTATATACGGCATAGTCATCTGAGGTGTATTGCCCATTCACAACCGTGGTATTGTGTGTCCAAAAATACAAACTCCCCCGCAACACCCTTTGGTTTTCCAAAATAAATGCATCCGCATTAATAGCTGAAGGATACGGGTTCCCGATCAAAACCGGATAAATTGTTTTTACAATTGGCAATTGGATCTTACCATTATTAGGTATTCCCGAAAAGAAGGCTTCAAAAATTGATGGAGTTGTTGCTGAAAAACTTAGTGGAGCTTGGAAAATGTAACCTTTCCCAGGAATCATATTGGTGCTTGTAGCTTCTTTGTGCCAATTGTTAGAAGACGTTTCAAAAGAATAAAAAGAAGAAACGGGCGAATTAGGAGAAAGTAGTTGTAATTGCTGATCAACTACTGGCGATGACCAATAGGTAAAATCCGTTTTGCGTACGGGAGTGGTATGGCGCTTGTATTGAATACTTCCTGTATTGAGAACAGCATCATCAGATTGAAAAAAGGAAGCCGTATTCTCAAAAACCAAATTCCCGTTCCCGGAATAGTAAGACCCCAATTCCAAAGTAACTCCGGCATTAATATTAACCGTTACACCCGAATTTATAAAACAAGTGCAGGTTTTACTATTATTTAAAAGGTCAAAATTAGCATTAAAAAAAGTAGCTTTTTCTATTGTAGGGAGACCATTACTCCAAGACGTGCCATTCCAAACCGTTTCTTCTTGGCAAAACAACAACTTCGCTATTCGATTCTTAGTAACCCCAGAAACTGAACTAAAATCGCCCGCAATTACCGCTCCACCTTGAAACAAACAAATACTATTTAGCTGCCCGGTCGGTAGGATCGCAACCGTACTGTCAAAATTTCCATTTGGTAAAATCTGAATCATTCGTTTAACTGCAGTACCATTATAAGTCCCTGAAAAAGATCCGCCTACAAGAATTTTTCCATTCGTTTGAATAACAATCGAACGAACCGTTCCAGAACTAAAACCGGTGCCCGTGTTAAA
>JAGOAF010000020.1:0-5581 GCA_017984035.1 Flavobacterium sp. | reverse complement strand
AAATCACCATTTGGGAACAACCGAACGACTTTATTTATAGCTAGTCCATTGTATTTACTAAAACTTCCTGCTGCAATAATTTTACCATCAGGCTGGACTACTATTGCATATACAGTATAGTTAAAACCTGTTCCCGTAATAAAAGAAGTGTCTATCGATCCATCAGAATTCAATCGAATGAAACGATTTACTATAATCCCATTATACTTGGTAAAATTTCCTGCTACTAGAAGTTTTCCATCTGGAAGCGCTACGACGTCTTTCACCGAATTATCAGGTCCCGTTTGATTGGGATTGAAAGTCAAGTCCAAGTCTCCTTTAGCGGTAAGCTTAACAATGTTATTAATTGGCGATCCATTGAATTGAGAGAAACTCCCAAAAACAATATAACCTCCGCCTGCCAATGATATAATTTTATTTACTTCTTTGTCAAAACCACCGCCAGTAAGGCCGTTATCATACAAATTAAAATTAGAATCAACTTGAACTTTTTGGCTAAAGCCAAAACAAGAAAATAAATACAGGAGTCCGAAAGCAATGGCTTTCTTTAGCTCAATTGGGGAAAGGTATAACATAAAGGGGGGCACTTTAAATTATGATATAATGTATGTAATCAACTAGTTAATACAAATATAACTTAAAAAAGAATACATTCTAACAGTACAATTTATAGTTTTTCGAAAAGCCAATAGATGGCAATCCAAATAAAATACTTACTTTTCCAATATAAATACTACCCCAATGAGCGAAGTCAATTCCGTTAAAGAAGCGATTCATAAAATAGAACATTTTTGTGCCTATCAGGAGCGTTGTCACGATGAAGTCGTACAAAAACTCCGCACCATGAAAATGGATTCGAATGAAATTGACGAAATATTGGCTCATTTAATTAAAGAAAACTACCTCAATGAAAGTCGGTTTGCTTGTAGTTTTGCCCGTGGAAAACACCGCATTAAATTTTGGGGAAAAGTGCGCATCGTTAACGAATTGAAATTGAGAAACATTTCCACCTACAACATTAATTTAGCACTCAAAGAAATTACTACTGAAGAATACGACGCAAATTTCAATGCTATAGCCGAACGAAATTGGCATTCCATCAAAGAATCTAACGGACTTAAAAAACGCAAAAAACAGTGTGATTTCTTATTGCGAAAAGGTTATGAAAGTAATTTAGTCTATGAAAAAGTAAAGGAATTAGAAGCGCAAATTAAATAGACAACAAAATACTCACGGCATTACCCCCAAAACCTACCGCATTGACCAGTACTTTTCGAATGGGTTGTTTTGCATTTTGTTCTTTTGCAAAAGGAACACCCACAAATTGATTGTGTTGTAACATTAAAATAGCCAACTCCAAACTCAAAATCCCCGAAGCGCCAAAAGTGTGTCCAATTTTCCATTTGTTAGTCGTCAATAAAGGAAGTTGGGAACCAAACACTTTTTCAATGGCTTTGTATTCGGTCAAATCGCCTTTGATAGTCCCTGGAGCATGCATGACAATAACGTCAACTTTGGATAAGTCGGTATTGGCTAACGCCATTTTCATCGATTTTTGGAAACAATCGGCCTCGGCAGAAATAGAAATATTGTGTTCTAAAATTTCGGTAGCATACCCAATGCCTTCTATGAAGGCCAAAGCGTTTTCTTTTTTACCGATTTCCAAACAACATACGCCAGCACCTTCGCCTAAAATCATGGTGTTTTGCTTTTTATCCAAATCCAAAGCGCGATTTGGATAGTCTTCTTCGCTTCGAGAATAAATTTTTAACGCACGCATTTGGGCAATCGTAAAATCGGTCAAAGGCGCTTCGCTGCCTCCAACCAAAAATTTATCTGCCATACCAGATCGCAACCAAGCCACGCCGTTCAAGACCGCATGTAAAGCGGTTGAACAAGTTATTGAATGCGAGATTTCAGGCCCATCTGTCTGTAAATCATGAGCTACCCAAGAGGAAATATTCCCTAAGGTAGTCGTTGGCGAAGCCAAGGTTTGTGCTTTCCCAGTAGTAAGGTATTCTTGAAAATGGTGTTCAAATAAGTCTGTCGCTCCACGAGACGAACCAATATTAATTCCGAATGAATCTTTATTAGTCCAACCTGCTTTAGCAATCGCTTGGCGCGAAGCGAGCATAGCATATAAAACGGAATTGTCTAAAAAATTGTATTTACTGTCCGATGCCCTTAAAGCCGCAACTTGCGTTTTTGAATTGTCATCCAATGTAGCTACCCATGTTTCTTTTTGATCTAAATAACGACTTTGAAAACAGGTATTGGAATTTTGGTAATTGTTCCAAATAATTTTAGAATCATTCCCTAAAGGTGAAATCGATGCAATGGACGTTATAGAGATCGTTTGTGACAAAGAATTAATTTTTTGGTAAAATTACACTATTTCAAGGGCACTTTCGACCACTTGATACACTTTTTCTAGTTGTTCGTCTGTAATTACATAGGGCGGCAAGATGTACACAATATTGCCCACTGGGCGTAATATCACCCCGTTTTCAATGAAGAAATTATAGAGTTTGTTGCGTAAAGAACCATAATAACTTGCCGCTGAGTCGGTTTTAATTTCCAAAGCAAAAATAATTCCTAACACTCTTGTCGTTACCACTTTTGGGTGCGATTGTACTCGTTTTTCAAAAGTCAAATGCTTGGTATTTACGCGTTCAATATTAGCTTGCATTGCTGGGGTTTCCAACAATTCCAAACTCGCCAATGCTGCTGCGCAACCGGTTGGATTGGCTGTAAATGTATGCCCATGAAACAAGGCTTTATTGATGTCTTCATCATAAAATGCATCAAAAATTTCTTGTGTGAAAGTCGTTATCGCCATCGGAATGGTTCCACCAGTTAAGGCTTTAGACAAACACATCATATCGGGTTGCTCTACCAAATAATCTGAAGCAAAAGTTTTTCCCGTTTTTCCAAAACCCGTCATGACTTCATCTGCAATAGTGAGTACATTATTGGCTTTACACATTCGGATTAAAGTATCCAAAGCAGCGGCTTCGTACATCACCATTCCTGCGGCACCTTGCACCAAGGGTTCAAAAATAAATCCGGCACAATTGTAGTTTTTTAAGGCTTTCGCCAAAGCGGAAAAACTAACGTCTTCTTGCCCAACAACGGGAACTGGAATCCGCACGACATCGATAAACATGCCTTGAAACGCATCGGTAAAAAGAGAAATGCCACTGGCAGCCATGGCCGCAAAGGTGTCACCATGAAAGGCGTTTTCAAAAGCAATAATCGTAGTTCGCTTTTCTCCTTTATTAAAAAAATTCTGCAACGCAACCTTAATGGCAATTTCAACTGCCGTAGATCCATTGTCCGAAAAAAATAATTTTTGTTGGTTTTTGGGTAAAATAGCTACGAGCTTTTCAGCGACTTTAACTGCAGGTTCATGAGTAAATCCGCCAAAAAGAACGTGTTCTAAAGTTGTGAGTTGTTTGTAAATCGCATCTGCAATAAATGTATTGGAATGCCCATAAGGATTGACCCACCAAGACGCAATCGCGTCAATGTATTCTTTCCCATTTTCATCCCACAACAAGGCGCCTTTACCTTTGGTAATAGCAATAGGAGCCGAAGCGGTCTTATGCTGGGTATAGGGATGCCAAAGGTATTGACTGTCTTTTTCGGTTAAGCTCATAAATTGAATTTACTATTGGATTTTCAACAGGTTTTCTCTGAACAATTCAGCATACTCTGAAATAACATTGGCATCAAAATAGGGTTCTTGAGCAATTCTGCCTAAAAATGGAACTCCAGTTCTACTTAAAATTATGGATTCAGAACTTGTATTTTCATCCCCAGAAAAAATAATTCCTGCGACTTGTATTTTTCTATTTTGCAAGGCTTCAATGGTCAATAAGGTATGATTGATACTTCCTAAATAATGACGAGAAACGACAATCACTTTATAATCGGGCTGAATCAGATCCACCACCGATTGGGTTTCATTCAAGGGAACCAAAATTCCTCCGGCGCCTTCAATAACCAAATGATTATTCGTTTTAGGTTCTTGAAATTGATTCATTGCTATAGTAATGCCGTCGATTGCTGCAGCTAAATGCGGACTTGCCGGAGTTTGGAGCGCATAACTATTCGAATGAAAATGTGATTGTTTGTTCGAAACTAAAGATTGAACTTTATGTGTATCCGAATGATCCAAGTCACCCGCTTGAATGGGTTTCCAATAATCGGCTTGGAGCGCTTCTACTATAATGGCTGAGGCGATCGTTTTGCCTACATCAGTCGAAATGCCTGTTATAAATAATTTCATGTTGAATCCGATTTATTAGTGACCAAATACAAAAGTACTCAACAATTGCAATACCTCAGTGATTTCTTTTTCTGAATTAAAACTATGCAAACAAAATCGCAAGCGTTCTTGCCCTTCGGGAACGGTGGGAGACAAAATGGGCTTGACATCAAAGCCGTTGCTTTGCAGCTGTTGGGCGATGCTTTTGACTCTTTCATTTCCTGGTAATATTGCCGATTGAATGGCGGATTTACTATGAACAAACAAAGGTTTCAAACTCAATCTATTTTTTTCCTGATTGAAATGTGCGATGTTGTTTTTTAATTTTTGTTGGCTATCGATTGCATTTTCTAACTGCTGATAACCCATCAAAATAGTGGCAACCGAATGCGGTGACAAACCCGTTGTATAGATAAAACTTCGGGCAAAATTGACTAAGTAACTCTTCAAATCTTCTCCTCCTAAAATGGCGGCGCCATGACAGCCCAATCCTTTGCCAAAAGTTACAATTCGAGCAAAAACCGTTTCCTGAAGTTGTAGACTTTGCACCAAGCCTTCTCCTTTTTCGCCCAATACACCCAATGCATGAGCTTCGTCAACCACTACATAAGCATTGTGCTTTTCTGCTAATTGGACTAATTCTTCCAAATTAGGCGTATCACCATCCATGGAAAAAACCGATTCGGTCACAATATAAATAACGGTATCTGAATGTCGAACTAGTAATCGTTCCAAATCTTCCAAGTCGTTGTGAAGGAACTTATAAGCTTTAGCGTGCGACAATTGGATTCCATCCCGAATGGAAGCATGACACAATTCATCATACAAAATCAAGTCGCCTTTCTGAGGAACTGCACTAAAAAATCCCACATTTGCATCGTAACCCGAATTGAAAATCAATGCGGATGCTGCCTGATGAAATTGAGCAATATAGTCTTCGGCGGTTTGATAAACGGAATGATTCCCCGAAAGTAATCGCGAACCCGTAGCGCCATTTTGAATCAAGTTGTGCACCAACAAATACTGATGTGTATTTTCAAAAATGGTGTTTGAATTAGAAAAACCCAAATAATCATTCGAGGCAAAATCAACTAAGTCAGTCGCTTTGGACAACTGTCGTAGTGCATTGTTTTGCATTCGAATGGCTAATTTATTCGAAAGTGTTTCTGGTAATTTTTTCATACCCCACAAAAATAAGGCAATTTTTTGGTCTTTTGGATTGCTATGATTTAGAAACTTACGAACTGAAAAATCGAAAATGTTTTCGTTTCCGGAAACGAGTAACTTTTGTTAAAAAAATGTTAAAATATA
>JAGOAF010000049.1 GCA_017984035.1 Flavobacterium sp. | reverse complement strand
AATACAAAATATCCCTAATTAGCGGAAACGTCGTATACCAATTCTTAGACAAAACTAAATTCAACGGATTTAGAATCCATATTTTCAAAGAAAAATGGGTCTATGTAGATGCCAATGATACCGAATTTCCTATCGATAGAAATGATTTTTCAGTTACTGTTAACGGAAAAAAAATTGTTTTTGATTGTGTTTTCAATGCCATCCACGGAACTCCTGGCGAAGACGGATTGATGCAAGCCTATTTCGAATTACTAGGTATTCCCCAAACTGCTTGCGATTATTATCAAGCTGCATTAACTTTCAACAAACGTGATTTACTTTCGGTTTTAAAACCATACGGCATCAAAACAGCTACTTCGTATTACCTAAATAAAGGCGACCTTATCGATACGAACGCTATTGTAGCTAAAGTAGGTTTGCCTTGTTTTGTTAAACCGAACAAAGCCGGTTCAAGTTTCGGAATCTCAAAAGTAAAAACCGCTGCCGAATTACCTATTGCCATAGAAGTAGCTTACAAAGAAGACAACGAAATCATCATCGAGAGTTTCTTAGATGGTACCGAAGTGTCTGTTGGGGTGATCAATTACAAAGGCGAAATTACAGTATTACCAATCACTGAAATTGTTTCTGAAAATGATTTCTTTGATTATGAAGCCAAATATCTTGGAAAATCGCAAGAAATTACACCAGCCCGCATTTCAGACGAGATGACGCAAAAAGTAGGCGAAATTGCGAAACGAGCCTACAAAGCTTTAAAAATGAAAGGGTTCTCTCGTTCTGAATTCATCATCGTTGACGGTGAACCACATATGTTAGAAATGAATACTATTCCAGGTTTAACCACCGAGAGTTTGTTGCCACAACAAGCCAAAGAAGCTGGTATTTCATTAGAAGACTTGTTTTCTAATGCCATCGAATTGGCTTTAGCCTAAACCCAACACCATGAGAAAAGCCATATTTCCAGGTTCGTTTGACCCCATTACCCTAGGGCATAAAGACATCATCAACAGAGCCTTGCCTTTGTTTGACGAAATCGTAATTGCAATTGGTGTCAACGCCGATAAAAAATACATGTTTTCTTTAGAAGAAAGAAAGCGTTTCATTGAAGAGACTTTCAAAGACGAACCAAAAATTTCGGTCATTACCTATGAAGGATTAACCATTGATTTGTGTCATAAAATCAACGCCAACTTTATTTTACGCGGTTTGCGCAACCCTGCCGATTTCGAATTTGAAAAAGCTATTGCACACACGAACCGACGTTTGTCTAAGATTGAAACCGTCTTTTTATTAACGGCAGCCAAAACGTCCTATATCAGTTCGAGTATTGTACGTGATGTGATTCGAAATCACGGCGAGTACGAACTATTAGTGCCAGAAGCGGTTCGAGTACAATAGTATTATTTCCTAAAATTTGTGAAAGGCAGTATTTAGCGTTACTTTCGCCAAAAAAATAAAACCATGAGTTTAGATAGAGAATTAAACAAACGTAGCGGAGGTCAATGTGAATTGTGTGCTGCTACTGAAAACTTAAAAGTATATACCGTTTTACCTACTCAAAAAGGAGGAATTGACGAAAGCGTTTTTGCTTGTGCTACTTGTGTAGACCAAATTGAAAATCCGGATAACGTAGATTTGAATCACTGGCGTTGTTTAAACGACAGTATGTGGAGCGAACAAACTGCGGTTCAAGTGGTAGCTTGGAGAATGTTAAGCCGTATGGGTGCAGCGGGATGGCCACAAGAATTATTAGACATGATGTACCTTGACGAAGATACTTTAGCTTGGGCGCAAGCCACTGGCGAAGGAGAAGACGACGAAAACAAAATCATTCACCGCGATAGCAATGGAGTGATTTTGGAACACGGCGATTCTGTAGTTTTAATCAAAGACTTGAAAGTAAAAGGATCTAGTATGGTCGCTAAACAAGGAACTGCGGTGCGTAATATCCGTTTGGATCATGAAAATGCCGAATATATTGAAGGAAAAGTCGATGGGCAACAAATTGTTATCATCACACAATACGTAAAGAAAATATAATTTTCAATTACAACTAAAACAAAAAACGTCTTGATTACACAAGACGTTTTTTTTATTTACAATCATACATCGAATATCGTATATCGCATATCGAATTATTCTTCTTTCTTAATCACTTTTCGAGCGACTTCAATTTTAAACTTCTTCCCTTTCATTTTCTCGTCCCTAACATTATGAAGTAAATCTTTTACTTTGTTGAATTTTACTGCTGCAAACGAAATGAAATCTTTGACTTCAATCAATCCTAAGTCGCCTTTTTCTAATTTTCCTTTTTGAGAAAAGAACCCAACAATATCAATCTTATTTAGTTTGTTTTTCTTTCCACCACTAATATAAATCGTTTGAAATTCAGGTGGCTTAGGTAAAGTTGTAGCCGAATCTACTGGCAATACTTCCAATCCATAATCCAAATAGTCCATTTTTTTCTCCGAATCGTGCGCAATAATGTAGGCTGTTCCAGAAGCTTGCATACGAGCCGTACGCCCATTTCGATGGGTAAACTCGTCTTCTTTTAAAGGCAAATGATAATGAATTACGTGTTTCATTTCAGGAATATCCAATCCACGGGCAGCCAAATCAGTAGTAATTAAATAACTCACACTGCCATTTCTAAACTGAATCAAAGCACGCTCACGTTCATCTTGATCCATGCCACCATGGTAATAAGTCGCATAAATTCCTTTGGTATTTAAAGTGTCACTAATGCGTTCTGCTGCATCGCGATGATTGCAAAAAATAATTGCGGCTTGCGATTTCAACGAACAAATCAATTGAAACAAAGTATTGATTTTATCTTTCTCTGTGGAAACAACCAGCTTCATACTCAAATTCGTCTCCTCCTGTGTTTCGGGAATAAAATCCAAAACCGTTGGATTGACTACGCGCGTGTATTTTGGAATTTCAATATCGGAAGTTGCCGATACCAGAACACGTTTATTCAGTTTGGTTAGTTTGCCAATAATAAACGACATCTGCTCATGAAATCCTAATTGCA
The DNA here is from genome assembly GCA_017984035.1 of Flavobacterium sp. Next base: position 4,620 of record JAGOAF010000049.1, on the reverse strand, counting down.
ATGATTTGTCAAATTCGTCTAAGATCAACGTTTGAATTTTATCCAATCGGAAAGTCCCACGATCGATGTGATCAGCAATACGACCGGGAGTTCCAATTAAAACCGCCGGCGGATTACTTAAGTTTTTGATTTCGGTATCAATAGAGTGTCCCCCATAACATGTATTTACTTTATAATCGGTACCCATTTTTTTCCAAACTTGTTCAATTTGCAAACCTAACTCACGAGAAGGTACTAAAATCAAACATTGTACTGAAAGAATTTCGGGTTGTAATAATTCAAAAATTGGCAATAAAAAGGCCAGAGTTTTTCCTGAACCCGTTGGCGAAAGTAATAAGACATTATTATCATTCAAGATAGCATCTAGTGCTACTTCTTGCATTTCATTAAGACGTTCAATGCCTAAATTCAGCAGTATATTGTTGGAATGGTGATTTGTATTCATGGCGCAAAGATAGTGCTTTGGTTTGCGAATAAGAAAACCCAGGTCTTTAATTGATTCTTTTTCATTGCTATTTTAAAAAAATACTACATTTGATTATTATAAAAACTACTACAATGAGATTTTTAACATCGCTATTACTCTTGAGTTCTTTGACTATTTTGTCACAAAACCAAAAAAAATACAACACCTATTTTGAAAAAGGAAACGGTAATCAATCGGCTACGTACCAAGAGACCATTGCTTATTTTCAATTATTGGCGAATGATTTCGAAACCATCGATATGAAAACCATGGGCTTAACCGATAGTGGCGAACCCTTGCACCTAGTCACTTTTAATTCGGATGCGACTTTTGACTTTGAAACCATTCAAAAGAAAAAAGCCGTATTATTAATCAACAACGGAATACACGCTGGAGAACCTGATGGGATTGATGCTTCGATGCAGTTTTTTCGAGATTTGGCTTTAGGCAAAATAAAAGCGCCTAAAAACACTGTAATCGTGTGTATTCCGGTATACAATATTGGTGGAGCGTTAAACCGAAACAATTCGACTAGAGCCAATCAAAAAGGACCAGAAGAATACGGTTTTAGGGGTAATGCCAGAAACTTTGATTTGAATCGGGATTTCATCAAATCGGACACAAGAAATACCAAAAGTTTTGTTGAAATTTTTCATTTGACAAATCCTGATGTATTCATAGATAACCATGTAAGTAATGGTTCGGATTACCAATACAAATTGACTTATATCATGACTGAACCGAGTAAATTAGGTTCTGTTTTAGGTTCGTATTTAAGAAAAGAAATGATGCCAAGCTTGGTAAAAGATTTGCAAAAGAAAAAAATTGAAACTACTCCTTATGTGAATACATTTCATGAAACTCCTGATCAAGGTTTTGCTCAGTTTTTTGATAGTCCGCGCTACACAACAGGCTATACTTCCCTATTCAATTCCATAGGATTTGTAGTAGAAACGCATATGTTGAAAAAATACGCCGATCGTGTCAAAGTAACCTACGAGTTTATGAAATCAACATTAGAATTCACCGATGCGAATGCTTCAGCCATCAAACAAAAAAGAAAAGAAAATGAAGTTCAATTTCAACCGAATCAAACCTACACTTTGCAATGGGAAGTCGACAATAGCGTACAAGAACCCTTTACTTTTTTAGGCTATGAAGCAAGTTACAAGAAAAGTGAGGCTACAACAGGACAACGTTTGTATTATGATCGAACTAAACCGTTCAAAAAAGAGGTCCCTTTCTTTCCACAATACAAGACGGTAAAAGACATCATTATCCCAAAAGCCTATGTTATTCCTCGTGGATATTGGCCTGTAATTGACCTTTTAAAAAGCAATGGAATTGTCTGCCAATCGATTCAAAAAGATACTATCATTGAAGTAGAAAGCTATCGAATTGTAGATTACAAAACACCGACTACAGCCTATGAAGGCCATTACAATCACCGCAATACTGTAGTGAAAACAACAACAAAAAAAATAGCTTTTGCCAAGGGAGATTATCTAATCCCTACCCAACAAAAAGGGATTAAATATATTTTGGAAACATTAGAACCCGAAGCGGTTGATTCCTATTTTAATTGGAATTTCTTTGATCCTATTTTACAACAAAAAGAAGGCTATTCCGATTATGTATTTGAAGATACCGCAGCACAATTGCTCAATGAAAATCCGAAATTAAAAAGTGATTTGGAAATAAAAAAACAAACAGAACCTGATTTTTTAAATAATCCTAAAGCGCAATTGGACTGGATTTACAAACAGTCCAACTTTTATGAAAAAGCGCACTTAGCGTATCCTGTTTACCGAATTATCAATTAAAAAAATACCCCAAATCGCGAAAACGTTTTGGGGTATTTTTTTGTATAATAGTCTAGAATTAATCATTCATTGAAATCAAAAACTCTTCGTTATTTCTCGTCTTCTTGAATCGGTCATTGATAAAATCCATAGCTTCCACAGGATTCATGTCAGAAAGGTATTTACGCATAATCCACATACGTTGTAAAGTTTGTGGGTCTAATAATAGATCGTCTCTACGTGTACTTGAAGATGTTAAATCAATTGCTGGGAAAATACGTTTGTTTGCAATTTTTCTATCCAATTGCAATTCCATATTACCTGTACCTTTGAACTCCTCAAAAATAACCTCATCCATTTTAGAACCCGTTTCAGTTAAGGCAGTAGCGATAATACTTAATGAACCACCATTTTCTACATTTCGAGCCGCTCCAAAGAAACGTTTTGGTTTTTGTAGCGCGTTAGCATCTACTCCACCACTCAATACTTTTCCAGAGGCTGGTTGAACCGTATTGTATGCTCTTGCTAAACGAGTAATCGAATCCAAAAGAATGACTACATCGTGTCCACACTCTACTAAACGTTTGGCTTTTTCTAAAACTATATTGGCAATTTTTACATGTTCTTGTGGTTCTCTATCAAAAGTAGAAGCAATTACTTCTCCACGCACACTGCGTTGCATATCGGTTACCTCTTCTGGACGCTCGTCAATTAAAAGTACAATCAAATATACTTCAGGATGATTGGCTGCAATGGCATTCGCAATATCCTTCAATAACATGGTTTTACCGGTTTTAGGTTGTGCAACGATCATACCACGTTGTCCTTTCCCAATTGGTGAAAACAAATCAATAATTCGAGTAGAAATCGTGCTTTGCTTTTCAGCTAATTTGAATTTTTCTTTTGGAAAAACTGGGGTTAAATGCTCGAATGAAACACGGTCGCGAACAACTTGTGGATCGTGTCCGTTAATTTTCAATACACGAACTAGTGGAAAGAATTTCTCTCCCTCTTTTGGCGGACGTACAACTCCTTTTACGGTATCACCTGTTTTTAAACCAAACAAACGAATTTGAGAAGTAGACAAATAAATATCATCAGGCGAAGCCAAATAATTGTAATCGGAAGAACGCAAGAAACCATAACCATCAGGCATCATTTCTAATACGCCTTCACTTTCTATAATCCCATCAAATTCATAATCAGAATGACCAAAATTATTTTTCTTATTCTTTTGGTTGGGATTTTGATTTTGATTGCCGTTCCCGTTTTGATTGGGGTTTTGGTTTTGTTTATTTAATTGATTCGGATTTACTTTTTTATTGTTTACCGGAGCTTCCGTAATTTCTTTATCAGTAGTTTCTGTAGGCAATTCTACTTCGCCTTCGTTACCATTTGAAGCCTCTTTTTTAGCAATTTTTTGTTCGTAAGCTGATTTACTGAATTTAACTACTTTAGGTTCTTCATTTCCGGATGCTTCATTAAGAGTATTAGATACTTCTTCATTCGATGTATTAAGTACAACTTCATTACCTGAAGTCTTAGTTTGTATCGTTTCTTTTTTTGAAGGAAGTATTCTGGCTCGTTTTGGTTTTTCAGCATTCACCTCTTGTGGTGTATTTGAATCAAAAGAAGATTTTGCTTGTTGTTCTAAAATTTGAATAATTAAATCCTCTTTTTTAACGCCAGCAAACTTTATGGTTTTAGCTAATTTAGCAATTTCTTGAAGCTCAGAAAGCTTCATGTTTTTTAATGCAGAAATATCAAACATGAATGTTCTTGTATTTAATTTGTTTTTTTTGGAAATGAAATGTGAAAAATAAGTAGTAAACTTTTTTGGATTGTCCGCAAGATGAAGTGCTTACGTTTTAGTCATGCAATAATACGAATATTTTTTAATCTTACAATAGTATTTCTAAAAAAGAAACTTTATTTTTGTTGAAGATTTAATGATAATGATACAAAGAATTCAAACATTATATTTAGTACTATCTTTCACAATTAGTGGAGTTCTACCTTTTGTTTTCCCTTTATGGTCAACAGTAGATGGAAAAGAGTATTTATTCATGCAAAATCAATTGTATGTAATTCTTTTTGGTTTGAGTACAACTTTAAGTTTGCTAAGTATCATTTCGTTCAAAAAGAGACAACATCAATTTGTCATTGGCAGATTGAACATCATATTAAATTTAATTTTATTAGGATTGTTTGTATATCATTCACTTAACTTATCCGGAGAAACTCCTGCAGTTTCTGAGAAGGGTATTGGGATGTTTCTACCTATCTTGGCTATCGTATTATTAGGTTTTGCTAATAAGGCCATCAAGAAGGATGAAGATCTTGTAAAATCTG
>JAGOAF010000048.1 GCA_017984035.1 Flavobacterium sp. | reverse complement strand
GAAACACAAGCCGTAGTTCTGGTTTCCGTTGGAATCAAAACTGATTCTACAATCAATCCGTCGTGTAAGCGTACAGCATTTTTAACCGTACCGTCTTCACTACGTTGCATGGTATCCACTTTGATATGATTGATCACAAAGTGATCTTCCAGCATTTGTCGGGTTGGCTTAGCCACATTGGTCATATCGTCAAAAGAATGCGCTCCTTTGCTCCATAACCATTCGTACACTTGGTTGCCACGAAAGGCTTTGTCTCCATTGGAAACAAAAAAATCCCGCAATTGTTCTTTGGATAAGGCGCGTATGTCTTTTTTCTCGATTTGCATGGTGCAAATTTAAGGAGTATTTGTCTATTTATTTCATCAATTCGTATAAATGCAACTGTGTGATTTGATAATTTAATAACTTTGCCCCAATCGAAAAAAATTATACAATGCACTTCATTTCTCAAGAACTCGAAGATTATATCGAACAGCATTCTGAAAAAGAACCACAACATTTAGCAGATTTAAACAAAGAAACCTACCAAAAAATTTTGTTGCCAAGAATGCTCAGTGGTCACTTTCAAGGACGTGTTTTGAGTATGCTGTCAAAATTAATTCGACCTGTAAACGTTCTTGAAATCGGAACTTACACTGGCTATTCCGCTCTATGTTTGTGTGAAGGAATGCAAGAAAACGGACAATTACATACCATTGATATCAAAGAAGAATTAGTTGATTTTCAGCGCAAACATTTTGACAAATCACCTTGGGGTAACCAAATTGTACAGCATTTGGGAGAAGCAGTAGACATTATTCCTAGTTTGGATTTAAAATTTGACTTAGTCTTTATTGATGCAGATAAGGAAAACTACATTCGCTATTTCGAAATGATCGTGCCAAAAATGAATAAAGGCGGTATTATTTTATCGGACAATGTGTTGTGGAGCGGGAAAGTTTTGGAACCGCTTCAAAAAAATGATTTGAGCACTAAAATTCTTTTGGAATACAATCAATTACTGAATAATGATGCCAGAGTGGAAACTGTTTTGTTACCTATCCGAGATGGCTTAACTGTTTCTAGAGTCCTTTAATACCCATTTTTGAAACAATTTATAGGTTACAAACCCAAAGCTAGCACCAAATAAATATCCCGTCAAAATATCTAACGGATAATGCAGTCCTAGGTAGATTCGGCTGTATGCAAAAATCAAAGGAAATAAGAAAACTAGAAAAGCATACCGATAATACTTTTTCAAAAGCAAGAATAAGTAAGTCATCGTAGCCATTGAGTTAGCGGCATGCCCTGAAAAAAAACTAAAGGAATTACTGGGTTTAACTAATCGAATAATACCATTTATATCAGGATTATTACAGGGTCTTAATCGTTGAAAAGTAACTTTAAATAAATTAGTAGTCTGATCTGTTACAATCAATAAAAGGGTAATAAACAACAGTAAATAAAGCGTTGATCTAACGCCTATTTTTTTATAGGCTAAATACAATAACACTAAAAAAAATGGAGTCCAATTGGATTGCTTCGTGATAAATAGCCATAAGCCATCAAAAGTAGAAGAACCTAAACTGTTCAAAAAAACTAATAATTGAACGTCCAACTGAAGCAATTTTTCAAGCATTACCCTTGACGTTTAATTGGACCTTCTATAGCTTCTGTTTGATTCAAATCAGGAACTTCCGTTGTATTTTCTATACTAGAAAGTCCTTGTTCTACTTGCTTGATTTCCGAAGTTACTGAATTAGAAAAGTCAGTGACTAAATTGGTATCACCTAGCAAATTTTCTTTTGCTTTGTCAATTTCTGCAGTAATATTTCCAGTCAAATCAGCCAATGATTGTTTGTCAAATCCGTTGGCTTCAGCTCCTTTTTGAATTTCAGATTTTATGTCGTTTGTAGCGTTTTTAATTTGCGCCATTGTTTTACCAACAGTACGAGCAATTTCAGGAATTTTATCCGATCCAAAAAGCATTAGAACAATAAACATGATGAATATTAATTCACCTCCACCTATACCAAACATAATTAATTATTTTTTCTTGGTCACAAATATACCAAATTTCAGGTCGGACTATTTTAAAATTATCATAAAAAAATAAAGGCTCCGACTGGAGCCTTTATTTTAATTATAAGTTATTCAAATTTCGATTTCACTTCTTGCTTTGGCCAAGTATTATTGGTAACATCAATATCTGCCGTTTCCAATTTTGGATCAATTTGAATTTTCTTCACCGCTTTTTGAGTAGCAAACACTTTTCGTGCCGTATCGTTATTCTTTCTCCAAATTTGAGCTGGATATTTAAAACTTTCTGTTGAATCATCTTCATAAGTCAATTCAACTAAAATTGGCATGATCATTCCTCCCGGTTTGTTAAAAGTCACTTCGTAAAAATAGTTTGGCGCTTTCAAATTAGCTTTTTCTTCAGCAGATAGATTTTGATCCACATAGTCAGAAAGCAATTTAACATCTTCGATTTTTAATGCTTTTTTATCTTTTGGATTCAACTCTGTATTTTGTCCGGAAACTAAATACACAAAAGGTCCTTTATCTAAACCAAAACGGCCTTTTCTCACTTTCACATCTTTTAAATCAGAAGTTGCTGTTTCAGAAACATAATATTGTTTCACATCTTCTACACCAATATCTACAAAATCAGTGGAGTAAAACCATCCTCTTATAAACCAATCCAAATCAAAAGCTGAAGCATCTTCCATTGTTCTAAAAAAGTCTTCTGGTGTTGGATGTTTGAATTTCCATCTGTTGGCATATACTTTAAAAGCATGATCAAATAATTCACGCCCCATAATGGTTTCTCTCAAAATATTTAATCCAGTTGCCGGTTTTCCGTAAGCATTATTACCAAACTGATAAATAGTTTCAGAGTTAGACATAATTGGCTCTAAAAATTTTTGATCACCACTCATGTAGGGAACAATATTTTTAGCTGGACCACGTCTTGAAGGAAAATTAGTTCCTAATTCTTGTTCTGCCATGTACTCCATAAATGAATTTAAGCCTTCATCCATCCATGACCATTGACGTTCATCTGAATTCACAATCATTGGAAAAAAGTTATGACCCACTTCATGAACAACAACTCCTATCATACCGTTTTTAACTTGCTCACTTGTTACGCCATTCTCATCAGGGCGCCCAAAATTCCAACAAATCATTGGGTATTCCATTCCTTGATCTTCTGCCGAAACAGAAACCGCTTTTGGATAAGGATAATCAAATGTATGAGACGAATAGCTTTTTAAAGTATGTGCTACAGTACGTGTAGAAGTTTCTCCCCATAACGGATTTGCTTCTTTTGGATAAACAGAAGTAGCCATTACCGTTTTAGTACTTAATTTCACCGCCATAGCATCAAAAATAAATTTTCTTGAAGAGGCAATCCCAAAATCTCTTACATTTTTAGCACTAAATTTCCATGTTTTTTTCTTGTCTGAAAATCCTTTTTCGGCTGCAGTTGCTTCTTCTTGGGTAACAATTACAACTGGTTTATCAAAGGTTCTTTGTGCCAATTCATATCGTTTTAATTGTTCTGGGGTAAATACCTCAGCACGGTTGGTTAACTCTCCAGTAGCTTCAATAATATGGTCAGCAGGAACTGTAATATTTACATCAAAATTTCCAAAAGGCAAGGCAAACTCTCCTGTTCCCCAGAATTGCATATTTTGCCATCCCTCTACGTCATTATACACAGCCATTCTTGGATAAAACTGTGCAATTACATAAATTTTATTACTGTCTTTTTCAAAAGCTTCGTAACCTGAACGACCCCCTTCTTTTCTGTAATTATTAATGTTATACCACCATTTTGTAGAAAAAGTAAAGGTAGTACCTGGCTTCATTGGAACTGGTAAATTAATTCGCATCATCGTTTGGTTAATTGTATAAGACAAAGGCGCGCCTTTTACATCTTTCACATATTCAATATGAAATCCACGATCTGGTTTTTGTTTTAAATAATCCGAAGCAAATTTTTCTGCGGGCAAAACCTGGTCAATTCTTTGGCTTTCTGCCAAAGGAGTTTGAGAGGTTTTAGCTTGTTGGTTTTGATCCAATTGCACCCATAAATACTCTAATGTATCCGGTGAATTATTGGTATAGGTTACCGTTTCAGACCCCATTAATTTTGAATTTTTATCGTCCAATTCAATATTAATTTTATAATCAGCTTGTTGTTGATAATAAGCTGGTCCAGGCGCACCTGAAGCTGAACGATACATATTTGGTGTAGCCAACAAATCGTACATCTGACTGAACTTATTAGTATCGTACTTTCCGGTTTGTTTTGGAGTAACGACAGCGGGCTTCTCTTGAGCCAATGTAATTATTGGCAATAGGAATAATAATGCGATTTTTTTCATTTCGGGTAATTTTAGCTTGTGAAAATAATGATTTAAAACAAAATGACTAATATTAATTAGAATTTTAACACTTCCGTTTTTTTGGAAGCTGTAAAAAGAAACGTTTTCTTTTCACCCAATGCATTGAAATGCAAAATATTTTGCTGTTCTGAATTCCAATGTGTTAAGACAGTATTGGTAATCTCTACAGAATTAATTTTTGAAACATCAGTAGCACGACAATAACAAATCAACAAGTCCCCCTCCAATTCTTTACTTAAAAAAAGAACCGGTTTTGTTTGGCCGTTTACTTTAAAAATTAAATTCTCTGCAAAGTATTTTTTGAGTAATGCTAGATCTTCGACAGATTCTTTTTCAGAAGCTAAAGCGATTTTTTTACCGTATTTTTTTTCAAGAGCCAGATTTAAATCGTCTATAAAAATTCGAGAAGTAATTTGGAGCATTTTTTTCTCAGGAGCATAATTGACCTGAAAAATAGCCATATAAAACTTATGAATTTCAACAGCCGAAAAACTGCAAAGTAAAAAACTTAAAAAAGTAAGGAGTGCTATTTTTTTCATCTTTCAAAAATAGGAATTGTTTTGAAATTACAATTGAAATCAAATAGCAAAAGCGTTTAACGGCTCTTTTTTATCGCAATAATTTCTCTATACTGCACTGCTAATTCACTCATCAAGAATTCTATTGAAGTTCTGTTTTTTGTATTTAGCACTCTTGTGAACTTTGGATTTTCTACGGCATAGTACAAAAACCCTTTTACGTAATCCGAAGGGATCTGTAGTGTATTTACAAAATGATTGTTATCGAACAGATTTTCAAGCTGGACTAAATAGCCTTCTTTTTTCTCTACTTCCAACTCTTTTTTCAACATGGCTGTTCGACCCGAAAACAAATTAAGTAAAGGATCTATTCCAAATCCAGAAGTCGCCGTAAAAATTTTTCGCTCTGCTGGCGTATACTTTTTCTGACCATAAGGAATTATACCCAAAGACTCAGCTGAAACGGTTGGTCGCTTTACTACCACTTCTTTCAACTCATTCATAATAGGCTGCATGATAACAAAAAATAAATTGTTTAGATCTTGTGTCGTTATAGCTTTTTTAACCGACTTAAATTGTACCGAAGACAAAAGCAAACTATCACCAACTGCTGCTTTTATTGTAAAATAGCCTTTAGAATCAGTAATGGCTGCATTTTCAGTCGTTAAATTAATTACATAAATTCCTTCTAAATTACTCATGTCAGCATTCACTTTTCCGTGACATTCTTGAACAACATTGCTTTGCCCAAAAAGCTGAGTAGTGAACCAAAAGAGAATAAAACAAATTAGGCGAATCATACGTTAACTATTTCCAATTACACGAAATAGTTCACAAAAGTAGTAGAGTATCCTCCAAATTAATTACTAATGAGTTGATAATAATTTGTTAATTAAAAAATGGGATTGTGTACCTTTACCCTACCAACAATTGATTTTGAAGATGAAAAATTTACTATTGGCTAGTACATCAACAGTGTACGGAAGTGATTACTTAGAGTATTTATTACCTGAATTACAAATCCATTTCAAAGATTGTACTACCCTTCTTTTTATTCCATACGCTAGACCTGGCGGAATCACCCATGAGGAATATACTGCAAAAGTAGCTTTGGCTTTCGCCAAAATAAAAATTGCAGTCAAAGGCATTCATGAATATGCAAATCCTGTAGAAGCAGTTCAAAATGCTGCCGGAATTTTTACCGGTGGAGGGAACACTTTTGTTCTGGTTTCACAATTGTACAAAAACCAATTAATGGAAGTTTTAGCACAAAAACTAAAAAGCGGAACACCGTATTTAGGTACTAGCGCCGGAAGTAATATTGCGGGTTTAACCATCCAAACTACCAATGATATGCCTATTGTTTATCCTCCAAGTTTTCAAACATTAGGTATGATTCCATTCAATTTGAATCCGCATTATATTAACTCCGACGGACCCGAAAACCATATGGGAGAAACCAGAGAAGATCGAATCAAAGAATTTCACGCATTCAATTCCATCCCTGTAATAGGTTTGCGTGAAGGCAGTTGGATTGATATTAAAGGAGATGCCATCGTGCTAAAGGGAAATCTAAACGCACGCCTTTTTAGACAAAATCAAGAACCGGAAGAACTAGAAAGCGGAACCGATTTACGTTTTGTAAAATAAAAAAAGCCGAAACAATAGTTTCGGCTTAAAAGAGCGAAAGACGAGGCTCGAACTCGCGACAACCAGCTTGGAAGGCTGGAGCTCTACCAACTGAGCTACTTTCGCATAAAAAATTTAAATAAAAAACCTCAAATTAGATTTGAGGTTTTAGAGCGAAAGACGAGGCTCGAACTCGCGACAACCAGCTTGGAAGGCTGGAGCTCTACCAACTGAGCTACTTTCGCATTACAACGGTGCAAATATAAATAATTAGTTTTCATGATTGCAAGTTTTTTTCAAAAAAATAAAAAGTAACCTTTTAAATTTAGAATGCAAACAGGACAAATTATTTCATAAATATTTTAGTATGAAATTATTATCTCTTTAATTTGTATACCGTTCAGTCAAAAAAAAAATGCCCTACACTATTCAAAAAATTATTGCACAAGATACCTATCCCGTAAGACATCAAGTCCTACGATCAGGCAAACCTATTGAAAGTTGTCAATTTCAAGGTGACGAATTAGAAACCACCCATCATTTAGGCTATTATTTAAACAAGCAAATCATTGGAGTAATTTCATTATTTGAGATTGATAATAACCATTTTCTAGCACAAAAATCGATTCAAATTAGAGGAATGGCAGTACTCCCTTCCTTTCAAAAACAAGGCATTGGGAAAGTATTGGTTAGTGAAGCGGAAAAATTTAGTGTAATTCAAAAAGCCGATTTAATTTGGTTTAACGCCCGAACCACTGCCGTTGGATTTTATAAAAAAATGGGGTACGAAATAGTCGGTACCGAATTTGAAATTAAAGAAGTTGGACCACATTTCTTAATGTATAAAAATCTTATGAAATAAGCGGCGAAATTAATTTTGGATGGTAAATATAAACAAACCACTTTTATCCTTTATTATTCCGATCAAAGCTTTAGACAAATTCATTGGCACAGCGGGGCAACCTTGACTTCGACCTAATCTTTTATTGTTTTTTATAAATGATGCCGACACATAATTTGCCGCATGCATAACAACCCCTCTACTTCTAGCGTTATCATTAATTCCTTTTTCAAGTCCGTCTAAACGAAGTGAAACACCGTGTTTGCCAATATATACTTCTCCCGTTGCATAAAACCCAATACTGCTTTTATACGATTGTGCCTCATTTGAAAAATTGTTAGCATATTCTTCGCCTGTATTTCTTCCGTGAGCTACTAAAGATTGAAACAAAATAGTTTTGGTTGCTAAATCAATTACCCAAAG